>NZ_JBSFER010000003.1:1277-54812 GCF_053594535.1 Streptomyces sp. NPDC001889 | reverse complement strand
GGGACGCCCCCGAGACGGCTCCGGGAGCCACCAGCCCGGGGGCGCGCACAGAGTCCCGCCCTCAAACACCGGACGGGCTGAGGTTGCCCAGCACCACCGGGGGACGCCCCCCGAGACGGCTCCGGGAACCACCAGCCCGGGGGCGCGCACAGAGTCACGTCCTCAAACGCCGGACGGGCTGAGGTTGCCCAACCCCGCCGGGGGGGCACCGGCCGGAGAGCGCGCCGGGTGGTGGGGTCAGAGGGTGGAGAGGGGGGTGGCGGACCAGCGGGGGCCGTACCCCCGCAGAGTGACCTCACGGCGGTCGTCCCCCGTATCCCCCACCACCCGGTGAATCACCACGTGCAACCGCTCCTCCGCCAGCCCCTCCACCTTCCCGTCCCCCCACTCGACCACCACCACCGACTCCGGCAGCGAGACATCCAGGTCGAGGTCCTCCATCTCGTCCAGCCCCCCGCCCAGCCGGTAGGCGTCCACATGCACCAGCGCGGGCCCGCCCACCAGTGACGGGTGGACACGGGCGATGACGAAGGTCGGCGAGGTGACCGCGCCGCGCACCCCCAGGCCCTCCCCCAGGCCCCGGGTCAGCGTGGTCTTCCCCGCGCCCAGCTCACCGGTGAGCATCACCAGATCGCCGGGGCGCAGCAGTTTCGCGAGCCGTCGCCCCAGCTCCTGCATGCGGGCGGGGGAGTCGACGGAGAGATGAGCGGCGGACGTCTCAGCCGCCGGGCTGTGCGGTGCTTCCATACGGGCCAACGTTAGCGGCTGACGGTACGGCCCCGACCCGCGCGAGCAGGTCGGCCAGCCGGTCGGTGACCGCCTCCGGGTGCTCCAGCATCACCAGGTGCCCGGCGTCGGGCACGATCACCAGTTCGGCGTCCGGCAGCAGATCGGCGATCGCCTCGCTGTGGGAGCTGGGGGTGACCAGGTCCCGGTCCCCGGAGAGGACCAGCACCGGCACCTCGTCGAGGACGCTGAGCGCGGCGGCGCTGTCGTGCTCGTCGAAGGCGGGGTAGAACTCGGCGACCACGTCGATGGGGGTGGACTCGATCATCCGCTCGGCGAACCGCACCACCGCCGCGTCCACCTCCTTCGACGAGAAGGAGTACCGCTTGATCAGCCCGGCGAAGAGATCCGCGGTGGCCCGGCGCCCGCGCTCCACCAGCTCGGTCTGGGAGCCCAGCGCCCGCAGCACCCCGGGGAGCACCCGGCGCACCGCGTTGACCCCGGCGGCCGGGAGCCCGTAGTCGACCTCGCCGAGCCCGCCGCTGGAGGTGCCGACGAAGGCGACCCCGGCCACCCGGTCCCGTATCAGCTCGGGATACCGGCCGGCCAGCGCCATCACCGTCATCCCTCCCATGGAGTGCCCGACGAGCACCAGCGGCCCCTCGGGCGCCGCCGCCTCGATGACGGCCCTCAGATCCTGGCCGAGCCGGTCGATGGAGACGGGCACCCGGTCGGGGCCGGACTGGGAGACCCCTCGGGCGGAGCGCCCATGGCTGCGCTGGTCCCAGTGGACGGTGCGGACCAGTCCGCGCAGGGCGGCGCGCTGGAAGTGCCACGCGTCCTGGTTGAGGCAGTAGCCATGGCTGAAGACGACGGTGACCGGTGCCGGCTCGCGGCGGCCGAAGAGCCTGCGGCGGCGCGGCGAAGCGGCCCCGGGGTCGCCCTCCTCGATCTCGTCGACCTCGTAGTAGAGCTGGGTGCCGTCGTCGGCGAACGCCTTCCCGGGGGTGCCGCGCAGGGCGCCGTAGGGCCCCGAGGCGTCGAGGGCGAGCCGGGCCTTCCTCCGTACGCCCCGGCTGACGGTGAGCCGCTCGATCGCGACCCCGGCCGCCGCGCCCGCGGCGATCACGCCCAGGGCCGCCCCGGCGATGCCCGCCCGGCGCCAGTTGCCCGCCGGGAGAATGCCCCCTGTGGTGGTCTCGCTCACCGTGCCGCTCTCCTCGTCGTCGTGAACCGGCCGTCCGCGTCCGCACCCCCGCCGGTCAGTGGGCGGGGTCCCGGTCCCGGTGCAGATGGACCCGGGGGACCCGGGACCCGATCCGGGTGACGATCTCGTACGCGATGGTGTCGGCGGCCTGCGCCCAGTCCTCGGCGGTCGGCTCCCCCCGGGTCCCCGGACCGAAGATCAGGGCCTCGGCCCCCTCCTCGATCTTCTGCCCGCCGAGATCGACGACGAACTGGTCCATGGCGATCCGGCCGGCGGCCCGGTGCCACTCGCCGCCGACCAGGACCGGGCCCCGGCCCGAGGCGTGACGCGGGAGGCCGTCCCCGTACCCCACGGGGATGAGGCCGAGGGTGGTCTCCTCGGGGGTGATGTAGCGGTGGCCGTAGCTGACGCCGTGGCCCGCCGGGACGCCCTTCACCAGGGCGACGGAGGCGGCGAGCGTCATGACGGGGCGCAGCCCCAGCTCCTGATGGGTGCCCAGCTCGGGGCTGGGCGCGATGCCGTACATCGCGATACCGGGGCGGATCAGGTCGAAGTGGGTCTCGGGGAGGGTGAGGGTGGCCGCCGAGTTGGCCAGATGGCGCACCTCGGGGTCGATGCCCTCCCCCTCCGCGTACGCCACCATCGCGCGGAAGGCGGTGAGCTGACGGTCGATCGAGGGGTGGCCGGGTTCGTCGGCGCAGGCGAAGTGGGACCAGAGGCCGGTGACGACGGCGGTCCCCTCGGCCTCGGCGGCGCGGGCGGCGGCCACCAGCTCGGGCCAGTCGGCGGGCTGGCAGCCGTTGCGCCCGAGACCGGTGTCGGCCTTGAGCTGGATACGGGCGGGCCGGCCGGCCTCCCGCGCGGCGGCGGTGACCTCGGCGAGCGCCCACATCCCGCTCACCGACATGTCGAGACCGGCCTCGATGCCCTCGCGCCAGGGGTCCCCCGGTGTCCACAGCCAGCACATGATCCGCCCCGGGACCCCGGCCGCGCGGAGCGCCAGCGCCTCCTGCGGGGTGGCGGTGCCGACCCACTGGGCCCCGGCCTCGATGGCCGCGAGGGCGCAGGGCAGCGCGCCGTGCCCGTATCCGTCCGACTTCACCACGGCCATCAGGGCGGCCTGGGGCGCGCGGGCGCGCAGTGAGCGCACATTGGCGCGCAGCGCGGCGAGATCGATCTCGGCACGGACTCGGATGGGCGGTGGTGTCCTGGTCATCGGCCCCAGTCTCTCAGAGCCCTCGGACAGCTCCGCCGCGACAGGTCCCGTTTCCCCGGGCCAGGGGTGTGCCGGGGCCGGCCCGCTCCTCCCCCGGGCGTGCCCCGGCGCGGCCTCGGCGGAAGGACCCGGGCAGCCGGACGTGTCCAGCCCGCCCGGCGCTGGGGCCCTCGCAGCCGGCACAGCAGCGGCCTCCGGCCCCAGGGGCACACCTCCCCAGGGGCACGTCCACGGAGAAAGCCGGCCGGACGCGTCCAGCCCGCCCACAGCTCAGGAACGACCCCTCGCGGCCGGTGCACCAGCGGCCTCCGGACCCAGGCGCACCTCCGCGGAAGAACCCCCGCCCGACACACCCAGCCCGCCCGGCGCTTGAGGGCCCCCGCAGCCGGGGCACCCGCGCCCCAGGGGCCGGGCGGGGCCCGGGCGGGGCCCGGTCCCAGGGGACGGCCGTGTCCGCTCCGAGGAGTGTTCCCCGCACGGCGGGGACCCCGGCCCGGCACCGGCCGGAGGCGTCACCCCCCTCCGCGTACGTCCCTCCACGCGCCGGACAGCGCCTCCGCCACCTCGTACGACGTGATGGGGACGCCCGTCGCGGAGACATGGCGGGCGGCGAGTCCGTGGAGGTAGGCGGCGGCCGAGCCGGCGTCGAGGGGGTGCAGGCCGGCGGCGAGGAGGGAGCCCGCGAGCCCGGAGAGGACATCCCCGCTGCCCGCGGTCGCGAGCCAGGGGGTGCCCATCGGGTTCACCCGCACCGGGACTCCGGCTGCGGGCGCGGCGACCAGCGTGGTCGAGCCCTTGAGCAGCACCGTCGCCCCGTAGCGCGCGGCCAGTTCGCGCACGGAGTCCAGCCGCGACGCCTCCACCTCCTCGCGGGCGACACCGAGGAGGGCCGCGGCCTCCCCGGCGTGCGGGGTCAGCAGCGTGGGCGCGGCCCGGTCCCGTACCGCCCCGGGCTCCAGCAGCCGCAGTCCGTCCGCGTCGACCAGGACCGGGACGCCGGAGGCGAGGACATCGGCGAGGGCGGCGGCGTCCTCGCCGAGGCCGGGGCCGGCGACCCAGGCCTGGACCCGGCCCGCCTTCGCGGGCGGGCCCTGGTGCACCAGGGTCTCGGGGAAGCGGGCGATCACCGCGTCGGCCGCGTGGCCGACGTACCGCACCGCGCCGGCGCCGCCGCGCAGGGCGCCCGCGACGGCGAGGACCGCCGCGCCCGGGTAGCGGGCGGACCCGGCGACGACCCCGACGACCCCGCGCCGGTACTTGTCGCTCCCGCCGGTGGGTTCGGGCAGGAGGTGGGCGACGTCCTCGTGCTGGAGCGCCTCCAGCTCGGGCACGGACGGCAGATGCGGTTCGAGGCCGATGGGGGTCAGCCGTACGGTCCCGGCGCACTCCCGCGCGGGGTCGATCATCAGGGCCGGTTTGTGGGCGCCGAAGGTGACCGTCAGATCCGCCCGCAGCGCCTCGCCGCGCACCTCGCCGCTGTCGGCCTCGACGCCGCTGGGCAGGTCGACGGCGACGACAACGGCGTCGGAGCCCCGGGCGGCGCGGGCGACCGGCACCGCCTCGGGGCGCAGCCCGCCCCGGCCGCCGATGCCGGTGATCCCGTCGAGGACCAGATCGGCCGAGGCCAGGACCTCGAAGGGGTCGTCGGCGACCCGTCCGCCGGCGGTGGTGAGGGCGGTGAGCCCGCCGGGGTGGGTGCGGTCGGGGGCGAGCAGCACCGCGCTGACACCGGCGCCCCGGCGGGCCAGCAGGGCCCCGGCGATGAGCGCGTCGCCGCCGTTGGCCCCGGCGCCGACGAGGAGGACGACTCTCGCCCCGTACACCCGGCCGAGCACTCCGGCGCAGGCGGCGGCGAGCCCGGCGGCGGCGCGCCGCATCAGCGCGCCCTCCGGCAGCCGTGCCATCAGCTCGGCCTCGGCGGTCCTGACGGTCTCCACGCGGTAAGCGGTACGCATGGTGCCGAGTCTGCCGCAGGAGCGGGCTTCCCGCTCCGGGGGCGCGGAAGCGCCCCCGGAGCGGGAGGGGCGGAGGCGGGCCCGCGGGGCGGGGCGGAGGCGCGCCGGCGGGGCGGGGCCGGGCAACGGGGCGGTTCGGAGGCGGAGTTGCCCCGGGTCCGGCGGGGCGGCCGGGACCGCCGCGAGGCCGGACGGCGGGGCCGGCGCCAGGGTTGACGCGACCTCAGATCGAACTTAGGTTTGCCTTACCTAAGCGGACACTCGGTGTGTGTCCGCCTACCGAAAGGTGTCCTCTTCATGCGCCCTGCCGTCCGCACCGTCTCCCGCGCCGCTGTCGCCCTGGCCGGAGCCGGAGCCCTCACCCTGGGCCTGGCCTCCTCCGCGTCCGCCGCCACCGTGAACCGCACGGTCACCGACGGCGGCGCCACCTACAGCCTCTCGGTGACCGCGCCGTCCACGGCCCCGGCCGCCGGCGCCAATGTCACGGTCAGCGGCACCGGTTACAACCAGGCGCAGGGCATCTACGTCGGCCTGTGCGCGGTGCCCGCGGGCGTCGACGTCACCAACCAGGCCACCTGGAACAGCAAGCCCACCCCCTGTCTGGGCGGCCAGGACGAGAGCGGCTCCACCGGCGCCTCCCACTGGATCAACAACCAGTGGTACTGGATGTCCCCGAACAACTCCTCCCCCTACTCCCCGGGCGCCGGCAACACCGGCGCCTTCTCGGTGAACATCCACGTCAAGGCCAGGATCAGCGCCTCGGTCACCTGCGGCCAGGCGGGCGTCACCTGCGCCGTCGTCACCCGCGCCGACCACTTCGACAGCAACGACCGCAAGTACGACGTCTACGTCCCGGTGACCTTCTCCTGACCATGTCCACGCTCATCAGCAGAACCCTGCGCGGAGCCCTGCGGGGACGAGGAGCCGTGGCCGCCGCGCTGCTGCTCGTGGCGGGACTGACCGCCGCGGGCCCGGCGCGCGCGGCCGGCGCCGGCGAGGCCACCGGCCCCACCGGGCAGAAGCTCTCCGCCGGCGCGACCAAGGACCTCGATCCGACCGGCCACCGGGTGACCGTGACCGGCTCGGGATACGACCCGGGCCAGGGCGTCTATCTCGCGGTCTGTGTGATCGGGAAGGCCGGGGAGGCGCCGAGCCCCTGCCTCGGCGGCATGGATCTCTCCGGGGCGTCCGGCTCCTCCATCTGGATCTCCAACAACCCGCCGGAGTACGCCAAGGACCTGGTCCGGCCCTTCACCGTCAAGGACGGCAAGGGCGGGTTCACCTTCGATCTGACCGTCAAGATCAAGGACAGCGGCGCCGACTGCACGGAGAAGAACTGCGCGATCGTCACCCGCTCCGACCACACGGACAGCTCCGACCGCCGGCAGGACGTGATCATCCCCATCACCTTCGGCGCCATGGCCCCGCCCCGGCCCGAGGTCCCGCCCGGGACCGTCCGGCACGCCGAGGTGCGCCGGATCGCCCCGCCGAGCGGAGGGGTGCGGGACGCCGAGGTGGACCCGGTGGCGCGCCGGGTCTGGGTCAGCAGTGCCGACACCTCCGCGTACTGGCTGACGTCCTACGACACCGGGACCGGCGCGATGGTCGGCGAGCCGGTCGAGCTGCCCTCCCACGCCGGGGTGATGGCGCTCGACACGGCATCCGGCACGCTGCACCTCGGGTTCTCCGACCGGATCGCGACCTACGACACCAGGACCGGTGTGCTCACCGACGACCGGACGCCCCGGGTGGCGCAGAGCGTCGGCCACGTGGCGGTCGACCCGGGCACCGGCCGGCTCTATGTCGCCAACCAGAACCGCGCGGAACCGGCGGTCACCGTCTGGGACACCGGGAAGTGGAAGCCGGTCGGCGAACCCGCCCGGCTCGCCTTCCCCGCGTTCGGCCTGGCCGTCGACACCAAGAGGCACATCGGGTACGCGGTCCACGTCGGCAACGTCCGGAACCCGGAGACCGGGCAGTTCACCTTCAGCAACACCCTCGACGGGATCGACGGCTCCACCGGGAGACTCGCCACGACCCTCAGCCTCGGCACCACCGCGCTGGGCAGCCAGGGCGTGGCCGTGGACCCGGAGACCGGGACGGGGTACGTCGCCAATATCGCGGCCGGCTCCGTCCTCACCGTGGATCTGGAGGCGAACAGGGTGACGGGTTCGGTGGTGGTGGGCGGCAACCCGAAGTCCCTGGCGTACGACTCCGGGACCGGCACGCTCTACGCGGCCCAGACCACGGCCGGCACGGTCGCCGTCGTGGACCTCGCGCGGGACCGGGTCGTCCAAGTGCTGGAGACCGGGAAGCGGCCGAACGCGCTGGCCCTGGACCAGCGGAACCACACCCTGTTCACGGTCGCCGAGGGCATCGGGAAGATCGTCCAGACCCAGCGCCAGGTCTCGCCGGGGGTGACCGGGGAGCCCGCGCCCGTCACGGTGCGGGCCGGGCAGCAGGCGGTGCTCAAGGCCGCGGGCGAGGGGACGCCGGCGCCCGGCGCGAGCTGGGAGGTGAGCACCGACGAGGGGCGGAGCTGGCAGCCGATCGCGTGGTCGATCGGGACGGAGCTGAGCTTCCGGGCGACGGTGGAGCACAGCGGGAACCGTTACCGGGCGGTCTTCTCCAACCCGGTCGGGAGCACCCGCACGGCGGGTGTGGAGCTGACCGTGACGCCGGCCCCCGAACCCTCGCCGAGCGGCCCGGGCCCGGGCCCCGGGACCGGCCCGGAGCCGTCACCGGAGCCCTCGCCGAGCGGCACGGAAGCGGAGCCGGACCCCGGGTCCAGCGCGCCGGAGACGGAGACGGAGACAGCGACGGAGACGGGCGCCGGCGGGAGCGGTGACCCGATCACGTCCCCGGCCGGAACCGGAGGCGGGCCCGGCGCCGGGGACGGCACCTCCGCCCAGGGCGGCGGCAGCCTGGCCGCCACCGGGACGGATCTGCTGAGGTACAGCATCGCGGCGGCCGTCCTCATGGCCCTGGGCACCGCGGCCGTGATCCTGCGCCGCAGGGCCGCCCCGGTGTAGGGCCTCCCGACCGGCTCGGCCCCCTCCCGCTCATCGGCCGGGAGGGGGCCGAGTCGCGTCCGGGGACCTCGTCCCCGAGGTGCGGGACCACAGGAGCTTCTGGACCAGCAGGGTGAGCGTCCCCGCCAGGACGATCCCCAGAAGGTTCAGCAGCAGCTGCTCCACCGACCCCCAGGCCTGCCGGTACTCCTCGAAACTGAAGGCCACCGCCGCGTTCGCCGCCGCCGGCACCGTCGTCACCGAGATCGCCACCCCCACCAGCGCCCCCGACTTCGCCGATGTCAGCGAGAGCGTCCCCGCCACCCCGGCCAGCACCGCCACCACGAACGAGAACAGATCCGGCTGCCAGATGAAGCTGGTGTTGGGCCGGTCCGCCTCCAGCATCGACGCCTCGAACAGCCCCCACCACTCCATCACCTGGCTGAACCCCACCGTGATCAGCATGGCCAGCAGGAACCCCGCCACCACCGCCACCAGCGACCGCCACACCAGCCGGGGAGCGCGCCGCACCACCCCCGTGCAGAACCCGGCCAGCGGGCCGAACTCCGGGCCGACCGCCATGGCGCCGACGATCAGGATCGCGTTGTCCAGCACCACCCCGCACGCCGCGATCATCGTCGCCAGCGCCAGGAAGGCGATATAGGTGACGGAGAGCGTGGACTCCTCATGGGTCGCGTCCTCCAGGTGCTCCCAGAGCACCGCGTCCGCGCCCTCCCCCGGAGCCTCCTCCTCCGCCCGGTCCGCGCGCTTCGACAGCGACAGATCGATGTTCTCGACGGCGATCGAGCCGCAGTCGTCGATCCCCAGCTCGCGCAGCGCGCCGATCAGCTCGTCGCCCGCCTCCCGCGCCACATCGCACATCACCAGATCGCCCAGCGGATCGCGGGCGGCCCCGGGCACCACGGCCACATGGGCGGTGCCCACGGTCTCCTCCACCAGGCGCAGCACCTCGGCGGTGCGGTCGGCCGGGGTGATCAGACGCAGATGCAGCACTCGGCGGTCCCCTTCAGAGCTTGCGCAGCGACAGCCGCTGGACCGTGTGGTCCGGGCCCTTGCGGAGGACCAGTGTGGCGCGGCCCCGGGTGGGGGCCACGTTCTCCAGGAGGTTCGGCTTGTTGATGGTGCGCCACATGGTCCGCGCGTACTCCATCGCCTCCGCCTCCGACACCTGCGTGTACTTCCGGAAGTACGAGAACGGGTTCTGGAACGCCGTCTCCCGCAGCTGCCGGAACCGGCTCAGATACCACCGCTCGATGTCCTCGGCCCGCGCGTCCACGTACACGGAGAAGTCGAAGTAGTCCGCGAGGGCGACCCTGGTGCGCCCGTCGCTCCCCGGCAGCGCCGGCTGGAGGACATTGAGGCCCTCCACGATCAGGATGTCGGGCCGCCGCACCGTGAGCCGCTCACCGGGCACGATGTCGTAGAGCAGATGCGAGTAGACCGGCGCGGTGACCTCGTCCTTGCCCGCCTTGATGTCCGCGACGAAGCGGGTCAGCGCGCGCCGGTCGAAGGACTCGGGGAAACCCTTCCGGGACATCAGCCCCCGCGCCTTCAGCTCCTTCATCGGCAGCAGAAAGCCGTCCGTGGTGACCAGCTCCACCCGGGGGTGCTCCGGCCACCGCGCCAGCAGGGCCTGGAGGATGCGGGCGACCGTCGACTTGCCGACGGCCACCGACCCGGCGACCCCTATGACGAAGGGCGTGCCGCGCTGCTCGCCCTGGCCGCTCCCGGCGTCCCCGAGGAAGGTGTTCAGCGCGCCCCGCAGCTCCCCGGTGGCCTGGACATAGAGGTTGAGCAGCCGGGAGAGCGGCAGATAGACATCCCGCACCTCGTCCAGGTCGATCACGTCCCCGAGCCCGCGCAGCCGCTCGACCTCCTCGGCGGTGAGGGGGAGCGGGGTCTTGTCGCGCAGGGCGCTCCACTGAGCGCGGGTGAGGTCGACATAGGGCGTCGGCCCGTGTTCCGCGCGGCGCGGGGTGCCGTGCGAGGCGCTCGGCGTGCCCTGCGTGCCCGGTGTGCTCTGTGGCGGCGAAGAGATCACCTTCACATTGTCGGGGGTGCCGCCGGGGGCGCACCCGTTCCGGGTGGTGTGCTCGGTCACGCGGCGCCGCCGCCGTAGGCTGCCGACATGTGCGGAATTGTGGGATACGTCGGTGGGCAGTCGGCGCTCGATGTGGTGATGGCGGGCCTGCGGCGGCTGGAGTACCGGGGGTACGACTCGGCCGGTGCGGCCGTGCTCTCCGACGGCGGGCTGGCCTCGGCCAGGAAGGCCGGGAAGCTCGTCAATCTGGAGAAGGAGCTGAAGGACCGGCCGCTGCCCGCCGGCTCCACCGGCATCGGGCACACGCGCTGGGCCACCCACGGCGCCCCCACCGACGCCAACGCCCATCCGCATCTGGACAACGCGGGCCGGGTCGCCGTCGTCCACAACGGCATCATCGAGAACTTCGCACGGCTCCGCGCCGAGCTGGCCGGGCGCGGGCACCGGCTGCGCTCCGAGACGGACACGGAGGCGGTCTCGCATCTGCTGGCCGAGGCGTTCTCGGCGTGCGGGGATCTGGCGGAGGCGATGCGGCAGGTGTGCCGGCGGCTGGAGGGCGCCTTCACGCTGGTCGCGGTGCACGCGGACGAGCCGGGTGTGGTGGTCGGCGCGCGCCGGAACTCGCCGCTGGTGGTGGGCGTTGGGGAGGGTGAGTCCTTTCTCGCGTCGGATGTGGCCGCGTTCATCGCCCATACGAGGTCCGCGATCGAGCTGGGTCAGGACCAGGTGGTGGAGCTGCGGCGGGACGGCGTGCGGGTCACCGGCTTCGACGGCGCTCCGGCGGATGTGCGGTCGTACCACGTGGACTGGGACGCATCGGCCGCGGAGAAGGGGGGTCATGATCACTTCATGCTCAAGGAGATCGCCGAGCAGCCCCGGGCCATGGCCGATACGCTCCTCGGCCGGGTCGACGACACGGGGTCGCTGACGCTCGACGAGGTGCGCATCCCGGTCTCCGCGCTGCGGGAGGCCACCAAGGTCGTCGTCGTGGCGTGCGGGACCGCCTTCCACGCCGGACTGATCGCGAAGTACGCCGTCGAGCACTGGGCCCGGGTTCCGTGCGAGGTGGAGCTGGCGAGCGAGTTCCGCTACCGGGACCCCATCCTGGACCGGCGGACGCTGGTGATCGCGATCTCCCAGTCCGGGGAGACCATGGACACCCTGATGGCGCTGCGCCACGCGCGGGAGCAGGGCGCCCGGGTGCTCGCGGTCTGCAACACCAACGGGTCCACGATCCCCCGGGAGTCGGACGCGGTGCTCTACACGCACGCGGGGCCCGAGGTCGCCGTCGCGTCCACCAAGGCGTTTCTGACCCAGCTCGTGGCCTGCTATCTGGTGGCGCTGTATCTGGGGCAGACGCGCGGCGCCCGGACCCCGGCCGAGGTCCGGGCCGTCATCCGCGAACTGGCGGAGGTCCCGGAGGCAGTGGCGCGGCTGCTGGGCACCATGGAGCCGGTGCGGGAGCTGGCGCGTTCGCTGGCCGGGAAGGACACGGTGCTCTTCCTCGGGCGCCATGTGGGCCATCCGGTGGCGCTGGAGGGGGCGCTGAAGCTGAAGGAGCTGGCGTACATGCACGCGGAGGGGTTCGCGGCGGGAGAGCTGAAGCACGGGCCGATCGCGCTGATCGAGGAGGATCTGCCGGTGGTGGTGGTGATGCCGTCGCCGTGCGGAGGGCCGGTGCTGCACGACAAACTGATCTCCAACATCCAGGAGATCCGGGCGCGGGGCGCGCGGACGATCGTGATCGCGGAGGAGGGGGACGAGGAGGTGGTGCCGTACGCGGACCATCTGGTCCGGGTGCCGGCGGTGCCGGCGCTGCTCCAGCCGCTGGTGGCGACCGTGCCCCTGCAGGTCTTCGCGTGCGAGCTGGCGACCGCGCGCGGCAATGAGGTCGACCAGCCGAGGAATCTGGCCAAGTCGGTGACGGTGGAGTGAGCGGATGATCATTGGGGTGGGGATCGATGTCGCGGAGATCGACCGGTTCGCGGCGTCGCTGAGACGGACACCCGGGCTGGCGGCCCGGCTCTTCCTGGAGCGGGAGCTGCTGCTGCCCAGCGGGGAGCGGCGCGGCTATGCCTCGCTGGCGGCGCGTTTCGCCGCGAAGGAAGCGGTGGCGAAGGCGCTGGGCGCGCCGGCGGGGCTGCACTGGACGGACGCGGAGGTGTACGTGGAGGAGAGCGGGAGGCCGAGGCTGCGGGTGTCGGGGACGGTGGCGGCGAGGGCGGAGGCGCTGGGGGTGAGGTCGTGGCACATCTCGCTGAGCCATGACGCCGGGGTGGCCTCGGCGGTGGTCATCGCCGAGTCCTGACCCTCGCGCCTCAAACGCCGGCGAGGCTGAGTTTTCCAGCCCGCCCGGCGCTTGAGGACAGCTTCCGCCGCACAAGTGCCCGAGCACACGAAAACCAGCCCGCCCGGCGCTTGAGGACGGACCCTGTGCCACAGGAACCCGCACCATACGAGCCCCGGTCAGGGCCCCGCCCCGAACCCCGCGCCTCAAACGCCGGCAAGGCTGAGGTTTCCCAGCCCGCCCGGCGCTTGAGGACGGCTTCCGCCGCACAGGTGCCCGAGCACACGAAAACCAGCCCGTCCGGCGCTTGAGGACGGACCCTGTGCCACAGGAACCCGCACCATACGAGCCCCGGTCAGGGCCACGCCCCGAACCCCGCGCCTCAAACGCCGGCGAGGCTGAGGTTTCCCAGCCCGTCCGGCGATTGAGGACGGCTTCCGCCGCACAAGTGCCCGAGCACACGAAAACCAGCCCGTCCGGCGCTTGAGGACGGACCCCGTGCCACAGAACCCCGCACCATACGAGCCCCGGTCAGGGCCACGCCCCGAACCCCGCGCCTCAAACGCCGGCGAGGCTGAGGTTTCCCAGCCCGTCCGGCGCTTGAGGACGGACCCCGTGCCACAGAACCCCGCACCATACGAGGCCCCCGGGGCACAGGCGCCCTCACCGCGCCCCCCCGGAGGGCTACCCCAGGGCGGACTTCACCGCGTCCGCCAAACGCCCCGCCACCGCGCGGGCCTGTTCGATGTCGGCCGCCTCCACCATCACGCGGACCAGCGGCTCCGTCCCCGACGGGCGCAGCAGCACCCGCCCCGTCGCCCCCAGCTCCCGCTCCGCCTCCGCCACCGCGTTCGCCAGCTCCGCCGACGTGTGCACCCGCGACTTGTCCACGTCCGGCACATTGATCAGCACCTGCGGCAGCCGGTCCATCACCGAGGCCAGCTCCGCCAGGGAGCGCCCGGTCGCCGCCACCCGGGCCGCCAGCAGCAGACCGGTGAGGGTGCCGTCGCCGGTGGTCGCGTGGTCCAGGATGATCACATGCCCGGACTGCTCGCCCCCGAGCGCGTACCCGTGCTGCTTCATCGACTCCAGGACGTACCGGTCCCCCACCGCCGTCTGCACCAGCTCCACCCCCTCCCGCTCCATCGCGATCTTGAACCCGAGGTTGGACATCACGGTCCCGACCACGGTGTTCCCCCGGAGCGTCCCCGCCTCGCGCATCGCCAGCGCCAGCACCGCGAGGATCTGGTCGCCGTCGACCTCCTCGCCCGCGCCGTCGACCGCGAGGCAGCGGTCCGCGTCCCCGTCGTGCGCGATGCCGAGGTCCGCGCCGTGCACCAGCACCGCCGCCTTCAGCTGGTCCAGGTGGGTCGAGCCGCAGCCGTCGTTGATGTTGAGCCCGTCCGGCTCCGCGCCGATGGTCACGACCTCGGCCCCGGCCCGGGTGAACGCCTCGGGCGAGACCCGGGAGGCCGCGCCGTGCGCCTCGTCCAGGACGACCTTCAGCCCGTCGAGCCGGTTGGGCACCACAGCGGCGAGGTGGGTCACGTACCGCTCGACACCCTCGTCGTAGTCGGTGACCCGCCCCACGCCCGCCCCGGTGGGCCGGTCCCAGGGAGCACCCGTCCGGTGCTGCTCGTACACCGTCTCGATGCGCTCCTCCAGCTCGTCGGCGAGCTTGTGCCCGCCGCGCGCGAGAAGCTTGATGCCGTTGTCCGGCATGGCGTTGTGGCTGGCGGAGAGCATCACGCCGAAGTCGGCGCCGAGCGCGCCGGTCAGATACGCCACCGCGGGCGTCGGCAGCACGCCGACGCGCAGCACATCCACCCCGGCGCTCGCCAGACCCGCCACCACGGCGGCCTCCAGGAACTCCCCCGACGCCCGTGGATCACGCCCGACCACGGCGGTCGGCCGGTGTCCCGCGAAGGTTCCCGCCTCGGCGAGCACATGCGCGGCGGCGACCGAGAGGCCGAGTGCCAGCTCCGCCGTCAGATCCGCGTTGGCGACACCGCGCACACCGTCCGTGCCGAAGAGTCGTCCCACAGCTGTCCTCCGAAATTGGTCCGTGATGCTCCGAAAAAGCAAGCCTATGAACGCTTCATGCCCGTTCTACGCCCGAGGTGGTGGAAAACGCGTGCTCCGGGCCGTGGTAAATGGGCGCGATCACCGCCCGGGCAGGGAAAGACGTACGCCCCGGCAGCACGGAGTGCTGCCGGGGCGTACGTACAGTGCAGACCGAGCAGGCGATTAACGCTTGCTGTACTGCGGAGCCTTACGGGCCTTCTTCAGACCGGCCTTCTTGCGCTCGACCGCACGGTCGTCGCGGCTCAGGAAGCCGGCCTTCTTCAGCGGCGCGCGGTTGTTGTCCACGTCCGCCTCGTTCAGCGCACGGGCCACGCCGAGGCGCAGGGCACCGGCCTGACCGGAGACACCGCCACCCGAGATACGGGCGATGACGTCGTAGCGGTCGTCGAGCTCCAGCACCTTGAAGGGCTCGTTGACTTCCTGCTGGTGCACCTTGTTGGGGAAGTAATCCTCAAGGGTGCGGCCGTTGATCTTCCACTTGCCGGTGCCCGGAACGATCCGGACACGGGCGATGGCGTTCTTGCGGCGGCCCAGGCCGGCGGCCGGCTGCGGGTCGCCGAACCGGGAGGCCAGGGACTCGGAGGTGTACTCGCCCTCGACGGGCACCTCCGACTCGAAGGTGGTGACCTCGGCGTAGGTCTCTTCGCCCTCGACGACGGGGGCTTCAGCGGTGGTCTCGGCCACGATATTCCTCAGATTCTTTTCGTCTTAGGGGATGGCCGGAACTACTGCGCGACCTGGGTGATCTCGAACGGGACCGGCTGCTGAGCAGCGTGCGGGTGGTTCTCACCCGCGTAGACCTTCAGCTTCGAGAGCATCTGACGGCCCAGGGTGTTCTTGGGGATCATGCCCTTGATGGCCTTCTCCACGGCCTTCTCGGGGCTCTTGGCCAGCAGCTCGTCGTAGCGGACGGAGCGCAGACCGCCCGGGTAGCCGGAGTGGCGGTACGCCATCTTCTGGGTCTTCTTGTTGCCGGAGAGGTGAACCTTCTCGGCGTTGATGATGATGACGAAGTCGCCCATGTCCATGTGGGGGGCGTAGATCGGCTTGTGCTTGCCCCGGAGGAGGTTCGCTGCCGTAGTCGCCAGACGGCCCAGGACGATGTCCTGCGCGTCGATGATGTGCCACTGGCGCGTGACATCGCCGGGCTTGGGGCTGTACGTACGCACGGTCGTAGCCTTCGCTTCTTCAGTGAGTGGGTCTCCCTGGGCCCGGAGGCACGGGGAGCGGGTCCTGACAAGGCCAGCCGGACAATCACAACAGCACTGGCAGCACTTCGGGGACGCAACCCGAGCACCGCCGCTGGTCATCGGCCGGTGGACCGGCGTAAGGGCCCCTCACGTGAGATAGAGCAAGCCAATACGCATAACGAAGCAGCAGCTTACCCGCGCACCGCCGGACGGGTCAAAACGCCGGCCGCGCCCCCACTCCCCGCACCTGCGCGGACACCCCCCGGAGCCGCTCCGCGAGCCCGCGCGCCGGGGGCCCGGGAAGCCCGGTCAGCGGGCCCGCTCCACCCGCCGCTCGTCCCAGACGGGCCCCTCGGTCTCCCGCACCACCCCGTCCGAGCCGAAGACCAGATAGCGGTCGAAACTGCGCGCGAACCAGCGATCGTGGGTCACCGCCAGCACCGTCCCCTCATAGGCCTCCAGGCCCTCCTGGAGCGCCTCCGCCGACTCCAGGTCGAGGTTGTCCGTCGGCTCGTCCAGCAGCAGCGCGGTGGTGCCCTGGAGCTCCAGGAGCAGGATCTGGAAGCGCGCCTGCTGCCCGCCGGAGAGCTTGTCGAAGGGCTGGTCCCCCTGCCGCTCCAGCTCGTACCGCCGCAGCACCGACATCGCGCCGCCCCGGTCCTTGGCGTACTCGGCCCAGAGGATCTCGACCAGGGGCCGGCCCAGCAGCTCCGGATGGGCGTGCGTCTGCGCGAAATGGCCCGGCGTCACCCGGGCTCCCAGCTTCCACGCACCCGTGTGCGCCACCGTGCCCTCACCCGCGAGCAGCCGCAGGAAGTGCGACTTCCCCGAGCCGTTCGACCCCAGCACCGCGACCCGCTCGCCGTAGAAGACCTCCAGATCGAACGGTTTCATCAGACCGGTCAGCTCCAGCCGCTCACAGGTCACCGCCCGCACCCCGGTGCGCCCGCCGCGCAGCCGCATCGTGATCTCCTGCTTGCGCGGCGGCTCGGGCGGCGGCCCCGCCTCCTCGAACTTCCGCAGCCGGGTCTTCGCCGCCTGGTAGCGCGAGGCCATTTCGTCACTGCGCGCCGCGTACTGCTGCATGTCCAGGACCAGCCGCTTGAGCTGCGCCCGCTTCTCCTCCCAGCGGCGCCCCAGCTCCTCGAACCGGGCGAACCGCTCCGCGCGCGCCTCGTGGTACGTACCGAATCCGCCGCCGTGCACCCAGACGTCCGACCCCGCCGGGCTGGGCTCCACCGAGACGATCTTCTCCGCCGTGCGCGCCAGCAGCTCCCGGTCGTGGGAGACGAAGAGCACGGTCTTGCGGGTCTCCTTCAGCCGCTCCTCCAGCCAGCGCTTGCCGGGCACGTCCAGATAGTTGTCCGGCTCGTCCAGCAGCAGCACCTCCTCGGGCCCCCGCAGCAGCGCCTCCAGCGCCAGCCGCTTCTGCTCGCCGCCGCTGAGGGTCCGCAGCTCCCGCCACTGCGCCCGCTCGTACGGGACGCCCAGCGCGGCCATCGTGCACATGTCCCAGACGGTCTCCGACTCGTACCCCCGCGCCTCCGCCCAGTCGCTCAGCGCCTGCGCGTACCGCATCTGCGCGGACTCGTCGTCCACCGTCATGATCAGATGCTCGGCCTCGTCGACCGCCTTCGCCGCGTCGCGCACCCGGGGCTGGGCCAGGGACACCAGCAGATCGCGCACGGTCCGCTCGTCCCGCACCGAGCCGATGAACTGGCGCATCACCCCGAGACCGCCGCTGACCGTCACCGAGCCGCCGTGCGGCCGCAGCTCGCCCGCGATCAGCCGCAGCAGGGTCGTCTTACCGGCCCCGTTCGCCCCGACGAGCGCGACCACCGCGCCCTCACCCACCCGGAACGAGGCGTCGCCGAGCAGCACCCGCCCGTCGGGGAGGTAGTACTCAAGATGTGCCGCTTCCAGATGTCCCATACCCCGATTCTGTCCTCCGGGCCCCCCGGCGCCCAACCGGTTTAGGATGCGCGGCATGAGCTTTGGGCAGGGGGGACCCCAGTGGGGCTCCGGCGGGCAGGACGAGAATCCGTACCACTCCCGGCAGGGCGCACCCGGGTCCTCTGGCCCCTCGGGCACGGGAGGGCCGCCGCACCAGGGGGCCGGCTCCACCCCCGACTGGGCCGCGCTCGCCGACGCCTCGGCGGCCCGCAGCCGCCGCAGGCGGATGCTGCTGCTGGGCGGCGGGGCGCTCGCGACCATCGCGATCGTCTCCCTGGTCGCCACCGCGATCGTCCGCTCCAGCGACAGCGACGGGAAGTCGCCGCGGGCCGGCGCCAGTGAGCTGCCCGGCCCGCAGGAGCTGCCGAGCGACTCCTCCCGGCCCGAGCCGGAGTTCTCCTCCGTCGCCCCGCCCGAGGCACCCGACCCCAAGGACTTCATCTCCAGCGAGGAGAAGGACACCGCGCCGCTGACCGCGGACACCCTCTTCCCCGGCCGGAAGCTGACCATGGGCGACCGGGCATACGCGAAGGGTCCGGCCGCCCGGGCCGGGAGCTGTGCCGCGGCCACCCAGGGCGGACTGGGCACCGTCCTGGCGCGCAACGGCTGCGACCAGGTCTTCCGCGCCACCTACACCAAGGACGGCGTCGCGGTCACGGTCGGTGTCGCGGTCTTCGGCCGGGAGGCCGAGGCGAAGAAGGCCGCCCGCCAGTCCACCGGCAACATCGCCCCGCTGAGCGGCTCCGGCGTCCCCGTCTTCTGCAAGGGCGGCCCGGCCTGCCTCTTCACGTCCAACTCCTACGGGCGGTACGCCTACTTCACGGCCACCGGGTACACCACCGGCACGTCCGTCACCACCGGCGACAAGCGGGCCTACCGCGCCAAGGATGATCTGACGGAGTTCGTCTTCCGCCAGATCGTCCGCCGGGGGAACGCCCAGGCCTCAGCAGCAGTCGCCGAGCCCGCCGGCTGAGCCGGGGCCGCCGGCCGCGCCCGGGAGCGAGCGCCGGTTGCGGGCCTCCAGATTCCGGGCCGCCAGCAGCTCGTCGGCCGGGTAGCCGACCTCCTCCAGGGTGAGCCCGTGGGGCCGCACCACATGCACCGCCGAGTCCCGCACCCCGGCGGCCAGCACCTTCGCGGGCCAGCTCGCCGGCCGGTGCCCGTCGCCGACGAAGAGCAGCGCGCCGACCAGCGACCGCACCATGTTGTGGCAGAAGGCGTCGGCCCGCACGGTCGCGGTGACGATCCCGTCGGCGTCCCGCTCCCAGGAGAGCCGCTGGAGGGTGCGGATGGTGGTCGCGCCCTCGCGCCTCTTGCAGTACGCGGCGAAGTCGTGCTCGCCCACCAGGCCGGCCGCCGCCTCGTTCATGGCGTCCACGTCCAGCGGCCAGTCGTGCCAGAGCACATGGCCGCGCAGCAGCGGGTCGACCCCTCCGGGGTGGTCGGTCACCCGGTAGGCGTACCGCCGCCAGACGGCCGAGAACCGGGCGTTGAAGCCCGCGGGCGCCTCGGCGACCCGCCAGATCCGCACATCGCGCGCCAGCCGCCCGGAGAGCCGCTTCAGCAGCTTCTCGCGGTGCTCGTCCCACACCTCGGCCGGAAGATCGACATGGGCCACCTGCCCGCGCGCGTGCACCCCCGCGTCGGTGCGTCCGGCGACGGTCAGCTCATACGTCCGGGAGGACCGGGTCACGGTCCGCAGCGCGTCCTCGATCTCCCCCTGGACGGTGCGCCGCCCGCCGGCCTGCTTGGCCCACCCGGAGAAGTCCTTCCCGTCGTACGACAGATCCAGCCGGACCCTGACCGCACCGGGCTCCACATCATCACTCACGCCACAGATCCTCTCAGAGCCCCGGACAGCCCCGGACCGGCCTCCCGACAAGCGGAACGGGCCCGCTCCCCGGAGGGAGCGGACCCGTTCACCGACTGCGCGAGCCAAGGTCAGGCCTTGGGCTCCTCGGCCGGCTTGGCGTCCTCGGCGGTCTCGGCGGGCGCGTCCTCGACGGGCGCGTCCTCCTTCTTGAGGGCGTCCTCCTTGACCGCGCGCTTGGCGGCGGCCTCGGCCTCGGCGACGGTGGCCTTCTTGGCGATCTCGCCCTCGACCAGCTCGATCACGGCCATGCGCGCGTTGTCACCACGGCGGTTGCCGACCTTGGTGATACGGGTGTAGCCACCCGGGCGCTCGGCGTAACGCGGGGCGATCTCGGTGAAGAGCGTGTGCACGATGCTCTTGTCCGTGATCGTCGCGAGGACCAGGCGACGGTTGTGGATGTCGCCCTTCTTCGCCTTGGTGATCAGGCGCTCGGCGACCGGACGCAGGCGGCGGGCCTTGGCCTCGGTCGTCCTGATGCGGCCGTGCTCGAACAGCTGCTTCGCGAGGTTCGCGAGGAGCAGACGCTCGTGCGCGGCGCTGCCGCCCAGACGGGCACCCTTGGCGGGCTTCGGCATGGTGTTTCTCCTTGTGTGCTGCACCGGCCGTGTCAGGTACCGGTGTCAGTTCCCCGCGGGCGGCTGCCCGTGGGAAGGCTTTCCGGGCGGGGCGCCCGGGAGATCCCGCGCACCCCGCCGGAGGTGGATCAGTACTGCTCGGTCTCCACGAAACCGGCGTCCGCGTCGTCGTCGGCGCCGAAGGCGTCGGCGGCGGCGGTCGGGTCGAATCCGGGCGGGCTGTCCTTGAGCGCCAGGCCCATGCCGGCCAGCTTCGCCTTGACCTCGTCGATCGACTTGGCGCCGAAGTTGCGGATGTCGAGCAGGTCCGCCTCGGAGCGGGCGACGAGCTCGCCCACCGAGTGGATGCCCTCACGCTTGAGGCAGTTGTAGGAGCGGACTGTCAGCTCCAGCTCCTCGATCGGCAGCGCCAGATCGGCGGCGAGGGCGGCGTCCGTGGGGGACGGGCCCATGTCGATGCCCTCGGCGTCGATGTTCAGCTCGCGGGCGAGACCGAACAGCTCGACCAGGGTCTTGCCGGCGGAGGCCATGGCGTCACGGGGACGCATCGCCTGCTTGGTCTCGACGTCGACGATCAGCTTGTCGAAGTCGGTGCGCTGCTCGACTCGGGTCGCCTCGACCTTGTAGGTGACCTTGAGGACCGGGGAGTAGATGGAGTCGACCGGGATACGGCCGATCTCCTGGCCCACCTGCTTGTTCTGGACGGCGGAGACATAGCCGCGACCGCGCTCGACGGTCAGCTCCATCTCCAGCTTGCCCTTGCCGTTCAGCGTGGCGAGCACCAGGTCGGGGTTGTGCACCTCGACACCGGCCGGGGGCGCGATGTCGGCGGCGGTGACCAGCCCGGGGCCCTGCTTGCGCAGGTACATCACGACGGGCTCGTCGTGCTCCGAGGAGACGACCAGCTGCTTGATGTTGAGAATGAGGTCGGTCACGTCCTCCTTGACACCCGGCACGGTGGTGAACTCGTGCAGGACACCGTCGATACGGATGGACGTGACGGCCGCACCCGGGATCGAGGAGAGGAGGGTGCGGCGGAGGGAGTTGCCGAGGGTGTAGCCGAAGCCCGGCTCGAGCGGCTCGATAACGAACCGGGAGCGGTACTCGTCCACGACCTCTTCGGTCAGCGAGGGGCGCTGAGCGATCAGCATGTGTATCGGTCCTTCAGTCGGGGGCGCCCGCTATTTGACGCCCGACATATGTGTGACAAGGGTACGGGCGGTACGCCCCGAAAGGGGGCCGTACCGCCCGGACACTCCAGCGAAACGCGAACGCGTCAGACGCGGCGGCGCTTCGGCGGACGGCAGCCGTGCCGCGGTATGAGGGGGGCAACCCCCACACCCCCGGCAGCGAACACCGTCCCGGCCTTGGCCTGCCTCAGACGCGGCGGCGCTTCGGCGGACGGCAGCCGTTGTGCGGCGTGGGGGTGACGTCCTGGATCGAGCCGACCTCCAGGCCCGTGGCCTGGAGCGAGCGGATCGCGGTCTCACGGCCGGAGCCGGGACCCTTGACGAAGACGTCGACCTTGCGCATGCCGTGCTCCTGCGCGCGGCGGGCGGCCGACTCGGCGGCCATCTGCGCGGCGAAGGGGGTGGACTTGCGCGAGCCCTTGAAGCCGACGTGGCCGGCGGAGGCCCAGGAGATCACGTTGCCCGAGGGGTCCGTGATCGAGACGATGGTGTTGTTGAACGTGCTCTTGATGTGCGCGTGGCCGTGAGCGACGTTCTTCTTTTCCTTGCGGCGCACCTTCTTGGCAGCGCCCTGACGACCCTTGGGGGGCATCTATATCTCCTACGGGAGGTGGTCGGTCCTACAGCGAAGACCGCTTGGCTGTGCGGGGCCCGGGGGTCGCCCCCCGGCATCCGCAGCGTCCGCTGAGGACTACTTCTTGCCCGGCTTCTTCTTGCCGGCGATGGCGCGACGCGGGCCCTTGCGGGTACGGGCGTTCGTGCTGGTGCGCTGACCGTGGACGGGCAGGCCGCGACGGTGACGGAGACCCTGGTAGCAGCCGATCTCGACCTTGCGGCGGATGTCGGCCTGCACCTCACGCCGGAGGTCACCCTCGGTGCGGAGGTTGGCGTCCACGTACTCGCGGATCTTGACCAGGTCCTCTTCGGCCAGGTCACGAACGCGGGTGTTCGGGTTCACGCCGGTCGAGGCGAGGATCTCCTTGGACCGGGTGCGCCCGATACCGAAGACGTAGGTGAGTGCGATCTCCACGCGCTTTTCGCGCGGGATGTCGACACCGGAAACGCGTGCCATTCAACGGCTCCTGTGTTTTCGGGGGTCTTCCACAGAACCTGTCCCGACCGCCGACCCCACGGAAAGTGGAGTGGTACGTCCGGGTCCCCGGCCCCCGCCGGAGGTGTCGCCGGCCCTTGCGGGCTGGGCGGGTTCTGCGTATGTACGTTTGCTCGCGTCGCGCGAAGAACTGCGGTAGTGCAGGTTGGCGTGCGTCAGCCCTGGCGCTGCTTGTGGCGCAGGTTGTCGCAGATGACCATGACCCGGCCGTGACGGCGGATCACCTTGCACTTGTCGCAGATCTTCTTGACGCTCGGCTTGACCTTCATGGGATGTCAGGTTCTCCGGGTCAGTGCCGACACCCGCCCCGGAACCCGGGAAGGGCGCGACAAGATCTACTTGTACCGGTAGACGATCCGGCCACGCGTCAGGTCGTACGGAGACAGCTCCACCACGACCCTGTCGTCCGGGAGGATACGGATGTAGTGCATCCGCATCTTGCCGGAGATGTGCGCGAGGACCTTGTGACCGTTCTGAAGCTCCACCTTGAACATCGCGTTCGGGAGGGACTCGATCACGGTGCCCTCGATCTCGATGGCACCTTGCTTCTTGGCCACGCTTCGCCCTTCGAATCGGCTACCTTGATCGACTCCCGCCGCCGTGTGCAGACACACGGGTACACGAGAGCCGACGCATCAGTCTACGTCAGGCCATCCGAAAAGACGAATCAGGGATGTCTGCCCATCCGGGGTGATCCTTACGCCATCCGGTCCGGTAAGAACCCCCGCCGGAGAAATCCCGGCGGGGGGAGAGCCGGGGAGCGTCTCAGCCGAGGGGGTCGGGCGCCGCCGTGATCCCCAGCTCGGCGAGCTTGGCCCGGCCGCAGTCGGGCGAGGTGAGCACGAGGGGGCCCTCCTCGGTGACGGCGACGGAGTGCTCCCAGTGGGAGGACCAGGTCCCGTCCGTGGTGATCACGGTCCAGTCGTCGGAGAGCACCTCGGTCAGCGGCGTGCCCAGCGAGACCATCGGCTCGATCGCCAGACAGAAGCCGGGGACCAGCTTGGGGCCCTTGCCGCGCTTGCGGGCGACATAGTTCAGCAGATGCGGGTCCATGTGCATCTCGGTGCCGATGCCGTGGCCGCCGTAGTCCTCGACGATCCCGTACCGGCCGCCGCCGG
This sequence comes from Streptomyces sp. NPDC001889, assembly GCF_053594535.1. NCBI lineage: Bacteria > Bacillati > Actinomycetota > Actinomycetes > Kitasatosporales > Streptomycetaceae > Streptomyces > Streptomyces sp. NPDC001889. Next base: position 31,253 of record NZ_JBSFER010000003.1, on the reverse strand, counting down.
GCTTCGGCTGGCGGCGGATGTACGTCTCGATGGCGCGGGAGACGTCCACCAGCCGGTTGCCGGGCTTCATGGCGGCGATCCCGGCCCACATGGACTCCTCGGTCACCCGGGACAGCTCGACCAGCTCCGGGGCGTGACCGGTGCCGACGAAGACGGTGAAGGCGGCGTCCCCGTGCCAGCCGTCGATGATCGCGCCGGCGTCGATGGAGAGGAGGTCGCCGTCCTTGAGGACGGTCTTGTCGTCGGGGATGCCGTGGACCACGACCTCGTTGACCGAGGTGCAGATGGTGGCGGGGAACCCGCCGTACCCCAGGAAGTTCGACTTCGCGCCGTGGTCGGCGATGACCTTGCGGGCCACCTCGTCCAGGTCGCGGGTGGTGGCGCCGGGGACGGCGGCTTCGCGGGTCGCGGCATGGATCGCGGCGACGACCAGCCCCGCCTCGCGCATCTTCGCGATCTGCTCCGGGGTCTTGATCTGCACCATGGCCTTGCCTTCTCCCTCTGTGCGGCCGGACGGCCGCCGTCTCGCGGAGGTGATCGCGCTCCGCTTCGGTTCCCCGTGTGCCGGGTCGCCTCAATTATCGGCGAAGGCCGAGGGCCCCGCCCCACGCGGACGGCCGCGGTGTCGCTCGGACACCACGGCCGTTCACGTCGTTCAGCTGATCCCGCGCGCCCTGGTCAGGCGCTCTCGGGCTTGTTCAGTGCTTCCATCGCCCGGCCGGTCACATCGGTGACCTTCCCCAGCGCCGAGATCGTCACCACGAGGCCCTGGCCCCGGTAGTAGTCGATGATCGGCTCGGTCTGGGTGTGGTAGACCTCCAGGCGCTTGCGGACGGTCTCCTCGGAGTCGTCGTCGCGCTGATACAGAGCGCCACCGCAGGTGTCGCAGACACCGTCCTGCCGCGGGGGCGAGTAGGTGACATGGAAGACATGGCTGGAGTCGTTGCGGCAGATGCGGCGGCCCGCGATCCGCTTCACGACCTCGTCCTCGGGGACCTCCAGGTCCAGCACCGCGTCGAGCGTCATGCCCTCGGACTTCAGCATCGCGTCGAGCGCCTCGGCCTGCGAGACATTGCGAGGGAAGCCGTCGAGCAGGAAGCCGTTCCCGGCGTCCGGCTGTTCCATCCGGTCCTTGGCCATGCCGATGGTGACCTCATCGGGCACCAGCTCTCCCGCGTCCATGTAGGACTTGGCCTGCCGACCGAGGTCGGTGCCTTTGCTGATATTGGCACGGAAGAGGTCGCCCGTTGAGATGTGCGGGATCGACAGGTTCTCGGCAAGGTACGCAGCCTGCGTTCCCTTGCCGGCACCGGGTGGCCCGACGAGGACGATTCGCATCAGCGGAGGAACCCTTCGTAATTGCGCTGCTGGAGCTGGCTCTCGATCTGCTTCACGGTCTCCAGACCCACACCCACGATGATGAGGATGCTCGTCCCGCCGAACGGGAAGTTCTGGTTAGCGCCTCCGAAGCCTGCCAACGCCATCGTCGGGACGAGAGCAATCAGACCCAGGTACAGCGAGCCCGGCCAAGTGATCCTGTTGAGCACGTAGCTCAGATACTCGGCAGTAGGTCGACCTGCCCGGATTCCCGGGATGAAGCCACCATACTTCTTCATGTTGTCCGCGACTTCCTCGGGGTTGAACGAGATCGCGACATAGAAGAACGCGAAGAACACGATCAGGAGGAAGTACGCGGTGATGTAGTAGGGGTGGTCGCCCTTGACGAAGTACGACTCGATGAAGGTCTTCCAGCCGGACGTACCGCTGGAGAACTGGGCGACCAGCGCCGGAATGTACAGCAGCGACGAGGCGAAGATGACGGGAATGACACCCGCCTGGTTCACCTTGAGCGGGATGTAGGTGGACGTACCGCCGTAGGACCGGCGGCCGATCATGCGCTTGGCGTACTGGACCGGGATTCGGCGCTGGGCCTGTTCCACAAAGACGACCAGGCCCACCATCACAAAGCCGATCAGGATGACGGTGCCGAACTCGATCCAGCCCTGGGCGAGCTTGCCGCTCTCCTTGATGGCCCACAGCGCGCCGGGGAAGCCGGCGGCGATCGAGATGAACATCAGGATCGACATTCCGTTGCCGATACCGCGGTCGGTGATCAGCTCACCGAGCCACATGGTGGCGGCGGTACCGGCGGTCATGGTGGTCACCATGATGATCGTTGTGAAGATTGATCGGTCCGGCACGATCTGATTGGCCACTTGGCAGCCGCTGAACAGCGCACCGCTGCGGGCCGTCGCCACCAGGCCGGTGCCCTGGAGCACGGCGAGGGCGACCGTGAGATAGCGGGTGTACTGGGTAATCTTCGCGGTGCCGGACTGGCCCTCCTTCTTGAGGGCCTCCAGCCGCGGAATGACCACGGTCAGCAGCTGCAGGATGATGCTCGCCGTGATGTACGGCATGATGCCCAGCGCGAAGATGGTGATCTGCAGCAGCGCGCCGCCACTGAACATATTCACCAGGCCGAACAGGCTGTTGTTGCTCTCTGAAGCCTGTTTGACACAGATCTGTACGTTCTGGTAATCGATGCCGGGAACCGGGATGTGTGACCCGATCCTGTACAGCACGATGATGCCGAGCGTGAAGAGCAGCTTCTTGCGCAGGTCGGGCGTCTTGAACGCCCGGGCGAACGCGGTGAGCACGGTGCCTCCTGCGACCCCCGCGCTACTGCGTCAGAGGTGACGGTCTTGAGGATCGACGAATACGAATCAGGCAATCCCATACGGCCCCTGCGGAAGCGGACCTTACGGGCACGAGGGCAGAGCCCCCGCATCTTTACAGCAACAGTGCACGCCACCTTACCGGCGACGGTGCCCCCCTAGGAACGACCAACCGGGGATGCCCCATTTGAGAGGGCATCCCCGGTCGGATGTTTCAGCCTTTAGCCACCGAACTGGTCTCAGACGAGCTCGGTGACGCTGCCGCCAGCGGCAGCGATCTTCTCCTTGGCGGAGCCGGAAACGGAGTCAACCGTCACCGTCAGCGCCACGGAGATCTCGCCCTGGCCCAGGACCTTGACGAGCTGGTTCTTGCGAACCGCACCCTTGGCGACCAGATCGGCCACCGTGACCTCTCCACCCTCGGGGTAGAGAACGGCGAGCTTCTCCAGGTTGACAACCTGGTACTCGGTGCGGAACGGGTTCTTGAAGCCCTTGAGCTTCGGGAGACGCATGTGGAGGGGCATCTGCCCGCCCTCGAAGCGCTCCGGAACCTGGTAACGGGCCTTGGTGCCCTTGGTTCCACGACCAGCGGTCTTACCCTTGGACGCCTCACCACGACCCACACGGGTCTTGGCGGTCTTGGCGCCCGGGGCAGGACGGAGGTTGTGGACCCTCAGCGGGTTGTTCTCCGCCATGTCAGTCGACCTCCTCAACCGTCACGAGGTGGCGGACGGTGTGCACCATTCCGCGGAACTCGGGGCGGTCCTCCTTGACAACCACGTCGTTGAGCCGCTTGAGGCCCAGCGAGCGCAGCGTGTCGCGGTGGTTCTGCTTGCTGCCGATGTACGACTTCGTCTGCGTGATCTTGAGGCGGGCCATTACGCACCCGCTCCCGCACGTGCCCGCAGGAGAGCCGCGGGGGCGACGTCCTCGAGGGGCAGACCACGGCGAGCCGCGATCTCCTCGGGACGCTGCAGGCCCTTGAGGGCCGCCACGGTCGCGTGCACGATGTTGATCGCGTTGTCGGAGCCGAGCGACTTCGACAGGATGTCGTGAACGCCGGCGCACTCCAGAACGGCGCGCACCGGGCCACCGGCGATAACACCGGTACCGGGGGAAGCAGGCTTCAGCAGGACGACGCCCGCGGCCTTCTCACCCTGGATGGGGTGCGGGATGGTGCCCTGGATACGGGGGACCTTGAAGAAGTGCTTCTTGGCCTCCTCAACACCCTTGGCGATGGCGGCCGGCACCTCCTTGGCCTTGCCGTAACCGACACCGACGGTGCCGTCACCATCGCCCACCACGACGAGCGCGGTGAAGCTGAAGCGACGACCACCCTTGACAACCTTGGCGACGCGGTTGATCGCGACAACGCGCTCAACGTACGCGGTCTTCTCGGCGGCAGCTGCGCCGCCGTCACGGCCCTTCCGGTCCCGCCGCTCGCCGCCACCGGCACCGCTTCCGCGGCGCTGGGGTCCAGCCATTGGATTTACCTCTCTCTGTTACGTCCGTTAGTCCCGGAACCGGGGCTTAGAACTTCAGCCCGGCTTCGCGGGCGGCGTCAGCCAGAGCGGCAATGCGCCCGGCGTACCTGTTGCCACCACGGTCGAACACGACGGCCTCGACGCCGGCGGCCTTGGCGCGCTCAGCGACCAGGGCACCGACCTGCTTGGCCTGGGCGCTCTTGTCGCCCTCGCCACCGCGGATCGAGACGTCCAGGGTCGACGCCGACGCGAGCGTGTGGCCCGCGATGTCGTCGATGACCTGAGCCACGATGTTGCGGTTGGAACGCGTCACGACCAGGCGCGGACGCTCCGGCGTACCGGAGACGTGCTTGCGGACGCGGATATGGCGTCGCTTGATGGCGGCGCGCTTGTACGCGTCGCCCTTAGCAATCTTGACACCGTATGCCATGGCTTACTTACCCGCCTTTCCGACCTTGCGGCGGATGACCTCGCCCGCGTACTTGACGCCCTTGGCCTTGTACGGGTCGGGCTTCCGCAGCTTGCGGATGTTCGCGGCGACCTCGCCGACCTTCTGCTTGTCGATGCCCTCGACCGAGAACTTGGTCGGCGACTCGACCTTGAAGGAGATGCCCTCGGGCGCCTCCACCAGGATCGAGTGGCTGTAACCGAGCTGGAACTCCAGGTTGGAGCCCTTCGCGGCGACGCGGTAACCGACACCGCTGATTTCGAGCGCCTTCGTGTACCCCGTGGTCACACCGGTGATCATGTTCGCCACCAGCGTGCGGGACAGGCCGTGAAGGGCCTTGTTCTGACGCTCGTCGTTCGGGCGGGTGACGCTGAGAACGCCGTCCTCACCCTTAACGATCTCGATCGGCGCGGCGACGGTGTGGCTCAGGGTCCCCTTGGGGCCCTTCACCGCGACCGTACGGCCATCGATGGTGACGTCCACACCGGCGGGAACCTGAATGGGGAGCTTGCCGATTCGCGACATTGGCTATTCCTCCGTTCCCGACTACCAGACGTAGGCGAGGACTTCCCCACCCACGCCCTTCTTCTGTGCCTGCTGGCCGGTCAGGAGGCCGTGCGACGTGGAGATGATCGCCACGCCGAGGCCACCGAGAACCTTGGGCAGGTTGGTGGACTTCGCGTACACCCGGAGACCCGGCTTCGAGATCCGCTTGATGCCCGCGATGGAGCGCTCACGGTTCGGGCCGAACTTGAGCTCGAGGACGAGGTTCTTGCCGACCTCGGCGTCCTCGACCTTCCAGCCCGTGATGAAGCCCTCCTGCTGGAGGATCTCCGCGATGTGCGACTTGATCTTGCTGTGCGGCATCACGACGGAGTCGTGGTACGCCGAGTTCGCGTTACGCAGACGCGTCAGCATGTCTGCGATGGGATCAGTCATGGTCATGAATTGGCCTTCGGCCTCTCTCGCCGGGGTTTCCTGTATGCGCCATCCCTCTCCCCACACAGGGGCGGGACGGGTGCGGCGCGGGGACCTACGGCGTAGTAAGTCGTACGGGCGGCGGACGCCCAACCCTCCAAGCCTACGGCATGAAGTGCGGGGCTTCCGCCAGCCCTCTGCTTACCGAGAGACTCCTGCTTCCCTGTTAGGGGATTACCAGGAGCTCTTGGTCACGCCCGGCAGCTCGCCGCGGTGCGCCATCTCACGAAGGCACACACGGCAGAGGCCGAACTTGCGGTACACGGAATGGGGACGACCGCAACGCTGGCAGCGCGTGTACGCACGCACGCCGAACTTGGGCTTGCGGGCGGCCTTGGCAATGAGAGCCTTCTTCGCCACGGCTCACGCCTCCTTGAACGGGAAGCCGAGGTGACGGAGGAGCGCGCGGCCCTCGGCGTCGTTGGTCGCCGTGGTGACCACGGTGATGTCCATACCCCGGACGCGGTCGATCTTGTCCTGGTCGATCTCGTGGAACATGACCTGCTCCGTGAGACCGAAGGTGTAGTTGCCACGGCCGTCGAACTGCTTGGGGGACAGACCACGGAAGTCGCGGATGCGCGGAAGCGCGAGCGACAGGGTGCGGTCCAGGAACTCCCACATGCGGTCGCCACGGAGCGTGACGTGGGCACCGATCGGCTGACCCTCACGCAGCTTGAACTGCGCGATGGACTTGCGGGCCTTGGTGACGGCCGGCTTCTGACCGGTGATCGTGGTGAGGTCCTTGATGGCACCGTCGATCAGCTTGGAGTCGCGGGCGGCGTCGCCCACACCCATGTTGACCACGATCTTGACGAGGCCGGGAACCTGCATGACGTTCTCGTACGAGAACTCCTCAAGCAGCTTGCCCTTGATCTCCTCGCGGTACTTCGTCTTGAGACGCGGAGTGGTGGTGGTAGCCATCAGATGTCCTCACCCGTCCGCTTGGCAACGCGGATCTTGTTGCCCTCTTCGTCGAAGCGGTAACCGACACGGGTCACGACCTTGTTGCCGTCCTTCTCCACGACGAGCTGAACATTGCTCACGTGGATGGGGGCCTCGGTGGTGATGATCCCACCGGTCTGGGAACCGCGAGCGGTCTGACCGGCCTTGGTGTGCTTCTTGACCCGGTTGACACCCTCGACCAGGACACGGTCCTCGCGGGGCATGGCCTGAATGACCTTGCCCTGCTTGCCCTTGTCCTTACCGGTGATGACCTGGACCAGGTCGCCCTTCTTGATCTTCATGCTTACAGCACCTCCGGCGCGAGCGAGATGATCTTCATGAACTTCTTCTCGCGCAGCTCACGGCCGACCGGGCCGAAGATACGGGTGCCGCGAGGGTCGCCGTCGTTCTTCAGAATGACGGCGGCGTTCTCGTCGAAGCGGATGTACGAGCCGTCCTGGCGGCGGCGCTCCTTGACGGTGCGAACGATGACCGCCTTGACGACGTCACCCTTCTTCACGTTGCCACCGGGGATCGCGTCCTTGACGGTGGCGACAATGACGTCACCGATGCCCGCGTAGCGGCGACCGGAACCACCGAGAACACGGATGCAAAGGATCTCCTTGGCACCAGTGTTGTCGGCGACACGCAGTCGCGACTCCTGCTGGATCACGTCTATCTCCTGATTTGTCTGCCGGTTCCCGGCGAGGGGTCCGGATTAGCGGAGCCCCTCGCCGAGCCTGGCGGAACTGACCTGAGGAAAACCCCTCAGGTAATTACTTGGCCTTCTCAAGGATCTCGACGACGCGCCAGCGCTTCGTCGCGGACAGCGGCCGGGTCTCCATGAGGAGGACACGGTCGCCGACGCCCGCAGCGTTCTGCTCGTCGTGGGCCTTGAGCTTGTTCGTACGGCGGATGACCTTGCCGTACAGCGCGTGCTTCACACGGTCCTCAACGGCGACGACGACGGTCTTGTCCATCTTGTCGCTGACGACCAGACCCTCACGGGTCTTGCGGAAACCGCGCGCGGTCTTCTCTTCAGTCACGTTGCTCTCGCTCATCAGGCGCTCTCCACCGTCTCGATGCCGAGCTCGCGCTCACGCATCAGGGTGTAGATCCGGGCGATGTCCTTGCGGACGGCCTTCAGCCGGCCGTGGTTCTCGAGCTGCCCGGTCGCCGCCTGGAAGCGGAGGTTGAACAGCTCTTCCTTGGCCTCGCGGAGCTTGTTGACAAGCTCCTCTCCGCCCAGCTCGCGCAGCTCGGACGCCTTGGTTCCGGCCGACATCACGCCTCACCTGCCTCGCGCCGAACGATGCGGCACTTCATCGGAAGCTTGTGAGCAGCGCGGGTGAGCGCCTCACGAGCAATCTTCTCGTTCGGGTAGGACAGCTCGAACATCACCCGACCGGGCTTGACGTTCGCGATCCACCACTCAGGGGAACCCTTACCGGAACCCATGCGGGTCTCGGCGGGCTTCTTGGTCAGCGGGCGGTCCGGGTAGATGTTGATCCAGACCTTGCCGCCACGCTTGATGTGGCGGGTCATCGCGATACGGGCCGCCTCGATCTGGCGGTTGGTCACGTACGCCGGAGTGAGGGCCTGAATGCCGTACTCGCCGAACGCAACCTGCGTACCACCCTTGGACATACCGCTGCGCTTGGGGTGGTGCTGCTTGCGGTGCTTGACCCTACGGGGGATCAGCATTTCGGTCAGGCCTCCGTTCCGGTGCTCTCAGCCGGAGCAGCGGCGGGGGCGTCGGCCTTGGGGGCCTCGGCTCCGGCGTTCTGCTGCGGCTTACGACCGCGACCGCCACGCTCGCCACCGCGGCCACCACGGCCGGCCGGGCGGTCGGAACCACCACGGGCCGGACGGTTGCCGGCGCGGGCAGCGGCGTTCTCGGCGCGGACCTCGGCGATGTTCTTGACGTCGCCCTTGTAGATCCAGACCTTCACACCGATACGGCCGAAGGTCGTCTTGGCCTCGAAGAAGCCGTACTCGACGTTCGCGCGGAGCGTGTGCAGCGGCACACGGCCCTCGCGGTAGAACTCCGAGCGGGACATCTCGGCGCCGCCGAGACGGCCACCGCACTGGATCTTGATGCCCTTGGCGCCCGCCTTCATCGCCGACTGCATGCTCTTGCGCATGGCACGGCGGAAGGAGACACGGGAGGAGAGCTGCTCGGCGACGGCCTGGGCCACCAGCTGAGCGTCCACCTCGGGGTTCTTGACCTCGAGGATGTTCAGCTGGACCTGCTTGCCGGTCAGCTTCTCCAGCTTGCCGCGGATCTTGTCGGCCTCGGCGCCGCGGCGACCGATGACAATGCCCGGACGAGCGGTGTGGATGTCCACACGGACACGGTCACGGGTGCGCTCGATCTCCACCTTCGAGATGCCGGCGCGCTCCATGCCGGACGTCAGCATCCTGCGGATGGCGACGTCTTCCTTGACGTAGTCCTTGTACAGCTTGTCGGCGTACCAGCGGGACTTGAAGTCCGTGGTGATACCGAGCCGGAACCCATGCGGGTTAACCTTCTGGCCCATTACCGGGTTCCTTCCTTGCTGCTCACGACCACGGTGATGTGGCTGGTCCGCTTGCGGATGCGGTAGGCGCGACCCTGGGCACGCGGCCGGAACCGCTTCAGGGTCGGACCCTCATCCACATACGCCTCGCTGATGAACAGCGAATTGGCGTCACTGTGGTCGTAGTTGTGCGCGGCGTTGGCAATGGCGCTGTCCAGCACCTTGCCCACCGGCACGCTCGCGGCCTGCGGGGCGAAACGCAGGACCGCCTGAGCCTCCGTGGCATCCATGCCACGGATGAGGTCCACCACGCGGCGGGCCTTCATGGGCGTGACGCGGATGTACCGCGCCTGGGCCCTGGCTTCCATGGTTGTCCCTTCAGTGTCTGTCATGATCGGTCACACCCCGCCTTAGCGGCGCTTCGACTTCCGGTCGTCCTTGACGTGGCCGCGGAAGGTGCGCGTCGGCGAGAACTCGCCGAGCTTGTGGCCGACCATCGACTCGGTGACGAACACCGGGACGTGGATCTTGCCGTTGTGCACCGCGATCGTGTGGCCCAGCATGGCCGGGACGATCATCGAGCGACGGGACCAGGTCTTGATGACGTTCTTGGTGCCTGCTTCGTTCTGTACGTCCACCTTCTTGATCAGGTGGTCGTCGACGAAGGGCCCCTTCTTGAGACTGCGCGGCATCTAAACCCGCTCCTAGCGCTTCTTGTTCGTCTTGCGGCGGCGGACGATGTACTTGTTGCTCGCCTTCTTGGGAGAACGAGTACGACCCTCCTTCTGACCCCACGGGCTGACCGGGTGGCGACCACCGGAGGTCTTGCCCTCACCACCACCGTGCGGGTGGTCAACCGGGTTCATCGCGACACCGCGGACGGTCGGGCGGACGCCCTTCCAGCGCAGGCGGCCGGCCTTGCCCCAGTTGATGTTCGACTGCTCGGCGTTGCCGACCTCGCCGATGGTGGCGCGGCAGCGGACGTCGACCAGACGGATCTCGCCGGACGGCATGCGGAGGTGGGCCATGGCCCCCTCCTTCGCCAGCAGCTGCACGGAGGCACCCGCGGAGCGGGCGAACTTCGCGCCGCCGCCGGGCCGCAGCTCGATGGCGTGGATGGTCGTACCGACCGGGATGTTGCGCAGCGCCAGGTTGTTGCCGGGCTTGATGTCGGCGGCCGGGCCGTTCTCGACACGGTCGCCCTGCGACAGGCCACGCGGGGCGATGATGTAGCGCTTCTCGCCGTCCGCGTAGTGCAGGAGCGCGATGCGCGCGGTGCGGTTGGGGTCGTACTCGATGTGAGCGACCTTCGCCGGCACGCCGTCCTTGTCGTGACGACGGAAGTCGATCACTCGGTAGGCGCGCTTGTGGCCACCGCCCTGGTGACGGACGGTCACACGACCGGTGTTGTTACGGCCACCCTTGCTGTGCAGAGGGCGGACCAGCGACTTCTCCGGCGTGGACCGCGTGATCTCGACGAAGTCGGCGACGCTGGAGCCACGACGGCCCGGAGTCGTCGGCTTGTACTTGCGGATACCCATTTCTCAGTCCTCGTCCGATATCGGACCGAGGTCTCCGTTAGGAGACCTGGCCGAAGATGTCGATACGGTTGCCCTCGGCAAGGGTCACGATGGCGCGCTTGGTGTTGGCGCGCTTGCCGAAACCGGTGCGGGTGCGCTTGCGCTTGCCCTGCCGGTTGATCGTGTTGACCCCGGTGACCTTGACCGAGAAGACCGTTTCAATGGCCTGCTTGATCTGAGTCTTGTTGGCACGCGGGTCGACGACGAACGTGTACTTGTTCTCGTCGAGCAGCGCGTAGCTCTTCTCGGAAACAACCGGCTTGACGAGGATGTCGTGCGGGTCCGTGAAGGTCTTGCTGGTGACGGTTGCCTCAGCCATCAGGCGTCGCTCCCTTCGGTCTCGTTGGCCTGGGGGCCAGACACGAAGGTCTCGAAGGCGGCCTGGGTGAAGACCACGTCCTCGGAGCGGATCACGTCGTACGTGTTCAGCTGGCCCGGCTCCAGGATGTGCACCTGGGGCAGGTTGCGGGCGGACAGCCACGCGGCCTCGTCGGAGCGCTCGACGATCAGGAGCGTGTTCTTGCGCTCCGAGATCTTGCCGATCAGCGTCCGGACGGACTTGGTGGAGACGCCACCCTCAAGCACGCCGGTGACGACGTGGATGCGCGAGTTGCGTGCCCGGTCGGTGAGGGCACCGCGCAGGGCGGCGGCCTTCATCTTCTTCGGGGTCCGCTGCGAGTAGTCGCGCGGCGTGGGGCCGTGCACGACGCCACCGCCGGCGAACTGCGGAGCGCGGGTCGAACCCTGACGGGCGCGGCCGGTGCCCTTCTGGCGGTAAGGCTTCTTGCCACCACCGCGGACCTCGCCACGACGCTTGACCTTGTGCGTGCCCTGACGGGCGGCGGCCAGCTGCGCGACGACGACCTGGTGGATCAGCGGGATGCTGACCTTGGCGTCGAAGATCTCGGCCGGGAGCTCAAGGGTCCCGGTCTTGTCGCCCGCGGGCGACAGAATGTCAATGGTGCTCATAGTCCTCAGGCCCCCTTGGCCGCAGTGCGGACCAGGACCAGGCCGCCGTTGGGGCCAGGAACCGCACCCTTGATCAGGAGCAGGCCCTTCTCCGCGTCAACAGCGTGAACGGTCAGGTTCTGGGTGGTGACCCGCTCGTTGCCCATGCGGCCCGCCATGCGGAGGCCCTTGAACACGCGGCCCGGGGTGGCACAGCCACCGATGGAGCCGGGAGAGCGGTGCTTGCGCTGGGTGCCGTGACCGGCGCCGAGGCCCTTGAAGTTGTGACGCTTCATGACACCGGCGAAGCCCTTGCCCTTGCTCTTGCCCGTGACGTCAACCTTGACGCCGGACTCGAACACCTCGGCAGTGATCTCCTGGCCGAGCGTGTACTCGCTGGCGTCGGAGGTGCGGAGCTCCACCAGGTGGCGGCGGGGGGTCACGTCGGCCTTGGCGAAGTGACCCTTGAGGGGCTTGTTCACCTTGCGAGGGTCGATCTCGCCGAAGGCGATCTGGACCGACTCGTAGCCGTCGGAGTCATTCGTACGGACCTGGGTAACGACGCAGGGCCCGGCCTTGACGACAGTGACCGGGACGACACGGTTGTTCTCGTCCCAGACCTGGGTCATGCCGAGCTTCTCGCCCAGGACGCCCTTGATCTGCTTTGCCATCTCTTCCGTGCCTCTCAGAGCTTGATCTCGATGTCAACGCCGGCCGGAAGGTCCAGGCGCATCAGCGAGTCAACGGTCTTGGGCGTCGGGTCGAGGATGTCGATCAGGCGCTTGTGCGTGCGCATCTCGAAGTGCTCGCGCGAGTCCTTGTACTTGTGCGGCGACTTGATGACGCAGTACACGTTCTTCTCAGTGGGCAGCGGCACCGGGCCTGCGACCGACGCACCAGTACGCGTCACCGTCTCGACGATCTTCTTCGCCGAAGAGTCGATGACCTCGTGGTCGTAGGCCTTGAGCCGGATGCGGATCTTCTGTCCCGCCATGGCTACTTCGTAGTCCTGTCTGTCTGGGGAAAACGCTCTGGAACTCGGTGAGTGACGATCTCTTCTCCGACCCACGCGGTCGGGCGTGTCGCACTCCCTCTACGGAAGAATCCCGAAGGATTTCCCAACCAAGGGGGTGCGGGCCTGGCCCGCGCATCGGGGGAAGAGCTCCCACCGAGTGCCTGGCCGGTACCCCGCTGACACTTCCCGAAAGATTCCCGTACGTCCGCTCCAGCGCTGCCCGGGGGCAGATGGGGCGACGAGTACTGTGGGACTCGCTTCCGGTCCTCCCGGCGGGAGGCGCGCAGCATCGGCACTCAACCGAGCAACCCCGACAGTCTGCCATACGGGGGCGGGGCCTGGCCAATCGGGGCGAAGAGAGTACCCCAGGTGGGGCTGGGTGAAGCGGCGAGCGCCCCGGCCCGCCCGAGCACCCCGGGCGCCGGACCCCCGCCCGGACCCCCGGCGCCTTCAGTAGCCGGCCAGATACACCCGGGCACGACCACCCGCGAGGTCGTCCACGTGCACCTCGATCGCCTGCACCCGGCCGCCCGCCAGGGCCGGGTGCGGTCACCCGGCGATGCTCCCGACCCGTGCGGCCGTCCGGCGCCACCCCGCGCCCGACGGCCGGCGGCGGAAGCTCCACGGGCGGAGCATCACCCACGGGAACGAGGCCCGGCGCCGGGCCGCCGCCGCGCGCACGGACCACGAGAGCCCGAACGAGCTGAAGGGGTACCGCTTCGCCCCGAGCCGCTTGGGGGCCGGCGAGGACGCGGAGACCCTGACGCCTTTCCCGCACTGGCCTCACTCGGTGACCGGACAGCGGTGCCGGCCCGAAGCGTTCGGCGGGCCCGGGGTCCTCAGCTGGCGCTCATCCCTCGCTCGGGCCACTCGTCCGTCTCGCCGTAGAGCGAGTTGATCTTCCGCGAGGTCTTGACGAATTCATAGTCGATCCGCTCGTCGATCGGGAGAGATCTGCGGGTGGCCTTGTTCATCACCAGTCGGCGAGGGTTCTCGGCGTGATCGAATCCGAAGAGATACTCGACCTCCTCCGCGGTCTCAGCGACCTTACGGAAATAAACCAGTGAAGCCACTACCATTCACCTTCCCAATCTTCTCTCACATACAGCGGAACCAGGGAGTCCCAATGATATTTAGTATTAGCGTACGCATGGGCCTCTTGATACGTGCTGCCCGGGCGATCACGAAGGTAGCTGAGCTCAGCCAGCTCATGCTCCAAGAGCACGTAATCCTCCGGAACCGCCCTCCCTGATCTCAGGCGAATCCACGCATCAGCGATCTCGGCATCCGCGTCAAATTTTCGCACATGAACTTCCCCCGTCTCGGAGTCAATTATAGGGTGCTCCGTTTCGAAAACATGTCTTTTCACCGAGGAAATTTCATCGCGAGAGAAGCCTGTCGAGCCATTATCCCTCTCGACATGACTCGTGAACTCACTAATCGAATCTATATCGCGGGGGTTCTCAAGAAAATTCGCATAGGCTGCCTCGGCCCAGCGGGTCTGAAGGGGGTCGTCCAGGAGATCACGGGGGCGCCGTCGAGCGCCCGTAACCCACTCATCAGGCAGAGGCGGCAGAGGCGACGGTTGATCCCGGTACCCGCGTGTCCCCGCCCTCACGGCCCCCTTGACCAGCCCCGCGCCCTTCGCGCCGACGATCTCCGGGATCAGCCGGCCCAGGAACTCGCTCGGGTCACCCTTCGCCGCGTCCCACGCGTTCCTCAGCGCCCGGTCCGGATTCGCCGCCGTGGACGCCAGACCCGCCAGGGTCGTGTTCACCTTCCGGTAGTACTCCGCCGGATGGGCCAGGTTGTACGGGTCCAGCGGATTCACCCCCCGCACAAAACTGACCAGCCCCGCCGTGCCCTTCACCACCCCGCCCGCCACATGCAGCAGCTCCGTGCCCCGCGCCACCACATGGTCCATACCGTCGACCCTCAGCCGCTCCCACCCCCCGGGCTCCTCCGGAGCATCCGCCAGAGCCGCCGTCAGCGCCCCCCGCGCGGTCCGCGCCGCGTCGTCCCGCTGGCGCCGCGCCTCCCTCAGGACCTGCCTCGCCCGGTCCCGCACCCCCTTCCCCGGATCGGAGAACGGCTCCGGCCGGGCCGGCGGATTCGGCTCCCCCCGCGCCGCGTTGTACGCATCGACCCGCCCGTTGTACGCCGCCACCGCGTCCCTCGACGCCTCCTCACCCCGCCGGTACAGCGCGACCGCCTCCCGCGCCCGCTCCTGCGCCCAGGTCACCGTCCCCGCGAACGCCTCCAGCGCTTTCGCCGCACCCTCGAACGAATCCGCCGCCCGCACCCACTCCCCCGGCAGCGGGGCGAACCTCTCCCGGAACGCGTCCGCGCCCTCGCCCCTCCAGCTCCCCGAGTCCAGCCGCCGCATCCCCGTACCGACCGCGTCGAACGCCCGCTGGAAATCCCGCAGATTCCCCGCCGCCGACCCGATCCTCACCGGATTCCCGTGGATCAGCTCATTCGCCTCGGTCGTCTGCCCCAACTGCTGCTCATCGACATCCGCCCCGAGCGACGACGCGGTCTCGTCCCCCCAGTCCTCCACCGCATCGGCCCAGTCCTCCGCCCCGACCTTCTCCAGCACCGCCCCGGCCTGGTCAGTGGCGTAGTCGATCCCCTCACCGACCAGCTCCCCGCCCTTCTCGATCCCGCCCCGCACCCCGTCATAGACATCACCGGCGAGATCCTTGAACGCGTCACCAAGCCCCACAACCAACCCCCGTCAGCACTGAATTGCCCGGCCGCCAACCATGCTGCCACCGCGGGAAGTCAGTACGCAGCCAAGTAGGCGCGGGCACGGCCGCCCGTGCACGGCCGTGTGACAGCCATGCGCGAAGCCAGGCGGTCAGGCGGGTTCCTTGGGGCGGAAGCACTTCGTGGAGACGGTGACAACGATCGCGGACTCGTACTCCTTGCCGGGGGTCACGAGGTGCAGCCGGAGGTCAGCGGCTACCTGGCCGTCGGCCGATTCCGCAACAACCTGTGGGGCCTTCACCCGGCTGTCGTCCAGACCGTCCTTGACAATCTTCCAACTGCTCGTGGGGAGGCGCTCCCGCAGCCGGTCCATCGCAGCCCGTAGGTCGGTGTCTGCGGCCCCCCACACACTCCAGGTATGACGAACCCGCTGCACCTTGGACTCCTTCGAGTAGCCGGAGCACTCAAGAGGGAAGGGCATCGAGTCTTTGGCTTTGGCCTTCTCCTTCAGGGCGATGATGTCGAGAATCTGGCTGGATGCCATGGCTACCCGCTTTTCCACCTCCGCCTCGACACGCACGGGTACCGTCTTCGGGTCCCGATTTCCACCACCGTCGCCATCCGCGTTCACCTGCGAGCACCCTCCTACGAGCAGGCCCGCCGCGAGCGCGACGAGCACGGATCGATACCTCTTACTCACTCTTCGTCCATTCGTATTGACCAGTGATGACCCATGCCTGCTGGCTCAGGCTGAGGGAGTTCTCTCTCCAGAAATCACTGTGGTCTTTGGCGTCCGACTCCAGGACGTTCGACCCGAACGCCTGATCGGTGGGGATGGTCCAGTTGTCCCCGAGCCCGGCAGCTCGCCCTCCAACCCGGACCCACAGGTCGTTGCCATCGCCGCTCATGGCCCACATGTGCCCCGGCTTGACACCGAGGTCCGCCGAGTTGTCGGCCTGCATACCCGGGCTTCCCGCCACAAGAACGTCGTCGACCGCTAGCGGGCCATCCGGCCAGCCGCCTGCCTTCGCCGCCTCGCCGATGAGAGTGCTGCCGTAGCTGTGGCCGATAGCCGTAGTGTGTCCGGCGTCTCCGGTGGCCGCCGTATGCGCTGCCCGGCCACCGTCAAGAAAGTCCCGCAACGCAGGTCCCCCTTCAATGGCGCGCCGGTCGAACATCGCCTCCGGGAAGATGTCCCCCTTCTCTCCCGGCGTGGCCGAGCGCGGCGCGTCGTAGTCGAACCAGGCGACGGTGGACACCGTGGAGCCCTGTGCGACGCCGTCGCTCTCGGCCCACAGAGTCTCGCTGCGACCGAGGTCTCCCTCGATGTCGCTCAGTTTCGTGCCCGTACCAGGCACATACACCGCCGTATGGTCGGCGGTGTCGGGATTGCCATTGGCCAGGATGACCCGGCCGTCCCCCTTGTTCGCATCCGAGTCGAAGCCGATCAGATACGCCGGCGGCAGGCCCCTCTCCCCGGTCCTGTCGAACCGCTCCTGGATCACCTCCATCCCGTCCAGCCGGCCCTGAAGACGCTCCCGCTGCTTGTTCCACGCCTCCCACTCCTCGGTCTGGACCATCGCTCCCCCGACCACCCGGCCCGTGACCGGGCTGATGTACGGCTGGTACTGCTGCGGCTCCTTCTTCGCCCAGGCCGCCAGCTCAAGCCGGGTCTCGCCACGCTGTTCGTTCAGGACCACACGGTTCGCCTCGTCGCGGATGTCCGCCGGGAGGCCGTTCATCGCACCGACGCTCGCCGGGTTCATCGTGAGCTGGGCGGCGCGCTCCTCCTCGGTGAGGCCCTTCCACCACTCGGCGTTCTGGGCCGGCGACGCCTCCTTGGGCGGGCCGTCGATCGTGGCGAGGTACGGGGTGGCCGCCTCGCGGGCGCCGGCCGTGTCGGAGGCGGTGTCCGACCAGTCGGCGGCCGAGACCGTGAGGTCGTCGTCCGCCTTCAGGGCGCGCAGCTTCGGGGCCCACTTCTCGTCGGCGGCCGTCGCCTCCGCCAGCGCGGTGGACACGCGGTCCGCTATCGCCTGCGCACGGAGCGCGTACGGATTCGGGTTCAGGCCCGCCGCCTGGCGGCCGACCGCCTGGGCCTGGGGGGAGCTGTAGCCGCCGGTCATACCGCCGTCGGGGATGGCGCCGTCCACCTTGTCCGGGCCCGGTGGGTACGTCACCGTCCCGTCCGGGTTCACCGTCATCCGGTCGGCCCGGGCATCGGCGATGGCCGCTTCCAGCTTCCGCTTGGCCGCCGCCATGTCGAAGGCGAAGCCGTTCAGAGCCGTACTGATCACACCGCACTCGGTCTGCGTGTACTGGAAGTTCTGGGCCAGCTCCTGGATCTCGGCGTGGGCCGCGTCCGCCGCGTTCCCCTCCAGTGACTTCCGCATCCCGGCGACGACGGTGTTCCCCAGGTGGTCCTTGGCCGCCTGCGCCATGTCCGCCAGCGCGCGGTAGCCGTCCGCCGCGCCCTCGTACTCCGTGGGCTTCAGGGCCTGGAGCGTCTTGAGATCCACTCCCCCGTCACCGGCCCCGCTGCGGGGCGCCGCCGACGGCCGCCGTGTCCGCGTACGCCGACTTCACCGAGGCGATCCCCGCCTCGACACTCTCATCGGTCCTGAGCTGCTCGTGCCCCACCCGCTCCATGATCTTCTGGAGGCTTCCGCACCGCTTGCTCACGTTCTCGGCGTACGTCCTCCAGGAGGCGTACAGGTCCTTCTGCGCCGCCGCGCTGAGACACCCGTCCGTGTCCCCGAGCCCCGCCTGTCCGTCCTCCAGCCGGCCCAGCGCCGTACCGATCCTTCCGCGTAAGGACCCCACCCCCTCGCCCGCCGATAACCACCCCTGCCTGCTGGACTTCAGCCGGTCCGTCCCCCCGCTGCTGTTCAGCCGCATCCCGGCGGACTGACGCTCGGCCACACCCGCCTTGAGCTGCTCCCACTCGTCCCACGCCATGCGCGTTCTTCCTCCCCGGGTCCACCTCGACGACTCCGGACCCTATCGCCCGCAGCAGAGCGCCCCGCAACCGGAAACAGGTGCGGGGCGAGGGGAGTTGAGGTCAGTTGATGGAGGCGTACGCGATGAAGTCGGACCAGGCTCCGGAGGTGAAGCCGAGCTGGGGGCCCTGGAGGTTCTTGGAGTCGCGGACGTGGACGGTGGCGCAGGAGGGGGTGGCCGCTACCTCGACGCAGGACTCGATCTCGTTGCTGTCGCTGTAGCTGCTCTTGAACCAGGCGACCTCGACGCAGTCGTGGCCGTTGCTGCTGTCGCTGTAACTGCTCTTGAACCACTCCGGCTCGGAACCGCACCCGGCAGAGGGTTTACGGGTCATGTCTCTCCCAGCACTTGCTCGATGAAGGCCAGCGACTCCCCAGGCGTGAGAGCCTGGCCCCGGATGATGCCATACCGCAGCTCGACGATCTGGAGCTGTTTCGGATCAGAGACCGGACGGCTGTGGAAGTCCCCTTCGCAGCGTCCGAGCGCCGTGCCGTCCTCGAACTTCAGGACACGGATCTCCCCGCCCATGGCAGCGTGGTTCTCGCGGTTGGTCGGCATCACCTGGATCTCGACATTCCGCAACTGGGCCACCTCCAGCAGGCGTTCGAGCTGTCGACGCTTCACCATTCTGCCCCCGATCGGGCGCCGAAGCGTTACCTCTTCCTGGATAAAGCTCAGTTCTGGGGACGGCCGTCGACCGAAGATCGACTGCCTGTCAATCCTGGCCGCCACCGCCCGCTCTGCATCGTCCTGCAGATGTGCCGGCCGTCGCATCCCGAACAGAGCTCGGGCGTACTCCTCCGTCTGAAGCAGACCGTGGATGTTGTGGTTGCAGTAGGCCGACAGCTCGACTGCCTGCTCCTCCATCTTCGCCAGATCCCGGACCTTCTTCGGGTACCTCGCCTCCGCCATCACCTTTTTCATCGCCGCGATCCTGCCCCCGGCCTTCAGCATCCGGTCCGCCTTGTCCAGGTACTCCGGGCGCGGAATCCTCGCCCCCCGCTCGACCTTGCGGATCAGGTCCTGGCTGTAACCGATCAGCCTCCCGAACTCCGCCACCGAGAGCTCCGCCACCTCCCTCCATGCCTTGAGCTGCGCACCCGCCATCTCCACCGCCGGCGCGATCTCGTCCTGCGGATCGACGTCCCAGCCGGGCTCGTCCGCCCCGCTTGTCACGTCCGTCGTATCGTCCATGCCGCACCCACCTTCGACGCGTTGGCCATGTTCAACGCCCGCCGTACCCGGCCGTCACGCGAGACAGCCGGGACAAGACGAGACAAGCGCGAGACAAAACCCCCGCGTACTCCGCGAGCCACTATTCAGGCCGCACACATCTCGCCACGCTGAGTGATGTGAACCACACCACCCAAACCACCGTCCCCACACGCCAGTTCAGCGTGCGGCTCTCCTCCACCCGCCGTGGCGCCCGGCTCGCCCGGCTGCTCGCCGTGCAGCAGCTCCAGTCCTGGGGGCACGACTTCGAGGCGGCGGCGCACATCGTCGCCGAGCTGGCCGCCAACGCCGCCACCCACGGGCGGGTCGCCGGGCGGGACTTCCGGCTGACCCTCACCGAGACCGCGCGGACCCTCCGTATCGAGGTCACCGACACCCGGGGGGACAGCTTTCCCGGGCGGCGGGCCGCCGGGGAGGAGGACGAGGGCGGGCGGGGGCTGCTGCTCGTGGAGGCGTTCGCCGACCGGTGGGGGGTGGCCTCCGGGCCCGCGCCCGGGAAGCGGGTCTGGGCCGAACTGGATCAGCCTGAAGAACCCGCCGCACGGAATGCGGTCGTGCCGGCCCCCCACGGCTGAGGGCGGCCGAGGCGCCGGCACCACCCGGCGGCACCATCCGCACTATCACCGGGTGGTGCCCGCACCCGGGCGAACCGAGGCAACCCGGCGGGACGATAATCCGTCTAGTTGAACGCGAACGGGTCTGACCAGCCCGTTCGCACCCTCACACCTCAGCGACAGAACGTCCGCTGCGGGGGAAAGCGGACGGAGCACCCAGACAAGTGAAGACGATCAGCGCTGCCCGAATACCCGAGGGCGGCGCACGCCCGACCCCGCGCCGCCGCGCCGTTCTCGGTGCCATCGGGGCACTCGGCGCACTCGGGGCGACCGCCACCGCCGTCGGCGGGTGTTCGGTGCCCGAGCCGCAGCGGCCCGTCCCGGCCGCCGACCCCGCGCCCGGGCTGCGTATCGCCACCTCCGGACGGGCCCAGTTGATGCAGATCCTGGCCCACCCGGACGACGACCTCTACTTCATGAACCCGGACACCCAGCGGATGCTGGACGCCGGGGTCCCGCTGGTCTGCGTCTATGTCACGGCCGGCGAGCACACCGGTGTCAACCGCGTCCCGGGGCAGCGCGGCGAGGTCCGCGCCGACACCCGGGCGTACTCCTCGGCCCGGCACCAGGGCCTGCGGCAGGCGTACGCGACCCTGCTCGGGCTCGACAAGTTCACCCCGTGGAGCAAGGGCATCGTCACCCTCCGGGGCGACCGGGTCGCCGAGATCAACACCCTCACCCAGGGCAGCCGCCGGGTCGAGCTGATCTTCCTCAACCTCCCCGAGCACACCCGGCGCCGCTGGGCGGCCCTCCCCAGCCTCTGGAACGACCGCTCGCTGAGCGTCCACACCGTGCTCGCCCAGGACTCCCCGGTGCGCGAGACGGTGGCGTACGACTACGAGGGACTTCTCGGCGTGCTCGTCGGGCTGATGCAGCAGTACCGCCCCACCGTCGTCCACACCCTGGACCCCGACCCGGACATCCAGCTCAGCGACGAGTCCACCCGCCGCAGGGACAGCGAGCAGCGCGGCTACTCCGACCACGGCGACCACACCGCCGCCGCCTGCTTCGGCTGGGCCGCGATGGTGCGCTGGGTCGCGGAGGCCACCGAGAACGGCGGCCAGGTGCCCGGCTTCGTCACCCATGCCTTCCGGGGCTACTACGGCCGGCACTGGCCGAAGAACCTCCCTCCCCGGGTCCTCCAGGAGAAGGCGGGGCACCTCGTCCCCTACGGCGGCGACCCCGCCTGGCAGTGCGGCAACGACGCCGGCTGCGGCGACTACGGCGTCGGCGGCGGGCGCCCGCTCCAGAACAAGAAGGGGTGGGTGCGCTCCACCCACCACCGCTTCCCCGGGGCCCGGCCGGCCGTCTCGGTGGACCCGGGCGACCGGCTCGCGGCGTACGGAGTGCTGGGGCTGCGCGCGGTCCGGTGGCGGGAGACCGAGGCCGGCAGCGGGCAGTGGGGGCTCCCCGACGACCTGGGCGGCGGGCCGCTGGCGCCCGCGCTGGGGGCGGCGGCGCTCAGGGACGGCCGGCAGCTGCTGTTCGGGCTGCGGATCGCCGCGCTCGGCGGCCGGGGCGCGGCCAACCGGCGGGAGATCGTGCTGCTGGAGCAGTCCACTCCGGGCGGCCGGTTCCTCCCCTGGACCGGGCTCGGCACCCCGGAGCACACCGACGACCGGAGCCGGCGGATGGGCGTCCCGGTGGCGGTGACCGCGCCGGACGGCCGGGTCCATCTCTTCGTGCGCACCGCGGACCGGCAGGTGGCCACCCGGGTACGGGCGGTCAGCGGGCGCTGGAGCCCCTGGCGGGACCTGGGCGGCGCCCCGGTCCAGGACGGTCTGTCGGCCGTGGCCGACACCGCGGGCCTGGTCCATGTCTTCGGCGCGGGCCGGGACTCCGTGCGCCACTGGGCGCAGAGCGTGCCCGGCGGCGAGGTGTCCTTCCGGCCGGAGGGCATCGGGCCGGTGCCCGGCGGGCCCGTCGCCGCGCTGCCCGGCCGCGACGGCGGCGTACGGCTGCACTACCGCACACCGGCGACCTCGACCGTCACCGCCGTGTCGGTGACGGGGTCCGGTGAGGTGACCGCACGGCCGGACGGAATGCCCGGGTACGGGCCGGTGTCGGCCGCCGCCGGTCCGCGCGGGGCGACGGCGCTGCTCTCGCTCGGCGAGGACGGGCGGGTCCGGCTGCGCACCGGGGGCGGGGTGCCGGCCCGCGAGGGCGGCGCCCCCGCCCTGGCCTCCCCCGCGCTGCTGGCCGGTCCGCACGGGGCCACGGCCGTCGGGATGGGAGCGGACGCCCGGCCGTGGATCTGGCGTCCGGAGCGGCGCGGCGAGCGGGTCAGACCCGCCCGCAAGATCTGACGGTCATCGGGGCGGGCGGGGCGGGCCCGTCCGCGAGATCTGCTGAAGCGGAACGCGAAGAGGCCCCGCACCGTACGGTGCGGGGCCTCTCGCTTGGTGCCCTGTTACGGAGCTACCAGGTCGGATCTGCCGGAGAATCAGGCAAGGATCTTGGTGACCTGGCCGGCGCCGACGGTCCGGCCACCCTCACGGATGGCGAACTTCAGGCCCTCTTCCATGGCGACGGGCTGGATGAGGTTCACCGTCATGACGGTGTTGTCACCCGGCATGACCATCTCGGTGCCCTCGGGGAGGGTCACCACGCCGGTCACGTCCGTGGTACGGAAGTAGAACTGCGGGCGGTAGTTGTTGAAGAACGGGGTGTGACGGCCACCCTCGTCCTTCGACAGGATGTAGGCCTGGGCCTCGAACTCGGTGTGCGGCGTGACCGAACCGGGCTTGATGATGACCTGGCCGCGCTCGACGTCCTCGCGCTTGATGCCACGGAGGAGCAGACCGACGTTCTCACCGGCCTGGCCCTCGTCGAGCAGCTTGCGGAACATCTCGATGCCGGTGACCGTGGTGGTGGTCTTCTCGGTCTTGATACCGACGATGTCGACGGTCTCGTTGACCTTGAGGACACCACGCTCGATACGGCCGGTGACGACGGTGCCACGACCGGTGATCGTGAAGACGTCCTCGATCGGCATCAGGAACGGCTTGTCCACGTCGCGCTCGGGCTGCGGGATGGACTCGTCGACGGCGGCCATCAGGTTCAGGACCGACTGGCCCCACTCCTTGTCGCCCTCGAGCGCCTTGAGCGCCGAGACCTTGACGACCGGCAGGTCGTCGCCCGGGAACTCGTACTCGGAGAGGAGCTCACGGACCTCGAGCTCGACGAGCTCCAGGATCTCCTCGTCGTCCACCATGTCGGCCTTGTTCAGCGCGACAACGATGTACGGAACGCCGACCTGGCGGGCCAGGAGCACGTGCTCCTTGGTCTGCGGCATCGGGCCGTCGGTGGCGGCGACCACGAGGATGGCGCCGTCCATCTGCGCGGCACCCGTGATCATGTTCTTGATGTAGTCGGCGTGACCCGGGCAGTCGACGTGCGCGTAGTGACGCGACTCCGTCTGGTACTCGACGTGCGCGATCGAGATCGTGATACCGCGCTGGCGCTCCTCGGGAGCCTTGTCGATCTGGTCGAAGGCCGAGGCCTCGTTCAGGTCCGGGTACGCGTCATGCAGCACCTTGGTAATGGCGGCCGTGAGGGTCGTCTTACCGTGGTCGATGTGACCGATGGTGCCGATGTTGACGTGCGGCTTAGTCCGCTCGAACTTCGCCTTCGCCACTGGGTCCTCCTGTGGAGTGGTTCTGTACGCCTTGCTTCATCGGCGCCAGGTGATCTTTGCTGGAATGCCGGGGCCCGGGACACCCCAACCGTATACGTAGGTATTCGACTGGAATGTCCGCGGCAGGCTCCGGTGACAAGCCTAAAGCGTGTACTCGGGTGAGTTACTCGCCCTTGGCCTTCGCGATGATCTCCTCGGCGACGTTCCGCGGAACCTCGGCGTAGGAGTCGAACTGCATCGAGTAGCTTGCGCGACCCGAGGTCTTGCTGCGGAGGTCTCCGACGTAGCCGAACATCTCCGAGAGCGGCACCAGGCCCTTGACGACCTTGGCGCCGGCCCGGTCCTCCATGGCCTGGATCTGGCCACGGCGGGAGTTGATGTCACCGATGACATCGCCCATGTAGTCCTCGGGCGTGGTCACCTCGACCGACATCATCGGCTCCAGGAGCACGGGGCTCGCCTTGCGCGCGGCCTCCTTGAACGCCTGCGAACCGGCGATCTTGAAGGCGAGCTCGGAGGAGTCGACCTCGTGGTAGCCACCGTCGAGGAGCGTCAGACGGACGCCCGTCATCTCGTAGCCGGCCAGGATGCCGAACTGCATGGCCTCCTGCGCGCCCGCGTCCACCGAGGGGATGTACTCCTTGGGGATGCGGCCACCGGTGACCTTGTTCACGAACTCGTACGCCGAGTCGCCGCCCTCGATGGGCTCGATCGCGATCTGCACCTTCGCGAACTGACCGGTACCACCGGTCTGCTTCTTGTGGGTGTAGTCCACGCGCTCGACGGCCTTGCGGATCGTCTCACGGTACGCGACCTGCGGCTTGCCCACGTTGGCCTCAACGCGGAACTCACGGCGCATCCGGTCGACCAGCACCTCGAGGTGAAGCTCGCCCATACCACCGATGATGGTCTGGCCGGTCTCCTCGTTGGTGTGCACCTGGAAGGAGGGGTCCTCCTCCGCGAGACGCTGGATGGCGACACCCAGCTTCTCCTGGTCGCCCTTGGACTTGGGCTCGATGGCGACCTGGATGACCGGCGCCGGGAAGTCCATGGACTCCAGGATGACCGGGTTCTTCTCGTCGCTCAGCGTCTCACCGGTGGTGGTCTGCTTGAGGCCCATGACGGCGACGATGTCGCCGGCGCCCACCGACTCGATCTCCTCACGCTTGTTCGCGTGCATACGGTAGATCTTGCCGATGCGCTCCTTGCGGCCCTTCACGGAGTTCAGGACCGCGGTGCCCGAGTTCAGGCGCCCGGAGTAGATCCGGATGAAGGTCAGCTTGCCCAGGTGCGGGTCGCTCGCGATCTTGAACGCGAGGGCCGACAGGGGCTCGTCGTCCGACGGCTTGCGCTTGACCACGACCTCCGGGTCCTTGACGTCGTGGCCCTCGATGGCCTCGACGTCCAGGGGGGAGGGGAGGTAGCGCACGACCGCGTCGAGCAGGGGCTGGACGCCCTTGTTCTTGAACGCGGTGCCGCAGAAGACGGGGGTGACCGTGACGCCCTCGGACTTGCCGGAGGCGATGGTGATACGGCGGATCGCCGCGTACAGCTGCTCCTCGGTGGGCTCGACGCCCTCCAGGTACAGCTCCATCAGCTCTTCGTCGTTCTCGGCGACGGTCTCCAGCAGCTTGCCGCGGTACTCCTCGGCAGCCTCGGTGTGCGTGGCCGGGATGTCGACGACGTCGTACATCTCGCCCTTGGACGCCTCGGCGGACCAGACGAAGGCCTTCATGGTGACGAGGTCGACGACACCCTTGAAGTCCATCTCGGCGCCGATGGGGAGCTGCATCACGATCGGCGTCGCGCCGAGGCGGTCGCTGATCATGTCGACACAGCGGTGGAACTCGGCACCGGTGCGGTCGAGCTTGTTGACGAAGCAGATGCGCGGGACGCCGTAGCGGTCCGCCTGACGCCAGACGGTCTCGGACTGCGGCTCAACACCGGCGACACCGTCGAACACGGTGACGGCTCCGTCGAGGACGCGGAGCGAACGCTCCACCTCGACGGTGAAGTCGACGTGACCCGGGGTGTCGATGATGTTGATCGTGTGATCGACGTCGTCGAGCGGCCAGTGACAGGTCGTCGCGGCGGACGTGATCGTGATGCCGCGCTCCTGCTCCTGCTCCATCCAGTCCATCGTGGCAGCGCCGTCGTGGACCTCACCGATCTTGTAGCTCACACCGGTGTAGAACAGGATGCGCTCGGTGGTCGTCGTCTTGCCCGCGTCGATGTGGGCCATGATCCCAATGTTGCGGACCTTGGCCAGGTCAAGCGAAGTGGTGGCCATATGGCTCAGTCTTCTCTCGGTCTCGATGGGGTAAGCGACTACCAGCGGTAGTGCGCGAAGGCCTTGTTGGACTCGGCCATCTTGTGCGTGTCCTCACGCTTCTTGACCGAAGCGCCGAGGCCGTTGGAGGCGTCGAGCAGTTCGTTCATGAGGCGCTCGGTCATGGTCTTCTCGCGGCGGGCGCGGGAGTAACCCACGACCCAGCGCAGCGCGAGGGTGGCGGCGCGACCGGGCTTGACCTCGATCGGCACCTGGTAGGTCGCACCACCGACACGGCGGGACTTGACCTCGAGGGAGGGCTTGACGTTCTCCAGCGCGCGCTTCAGCGTGATGACCGGGTCGGCGCCGGTCTTCTCGCGGAGGCCTTCCATGGCGCCGTAGACGATCCGCTCGGCGGTGGAACGCTTGCCGTCAAGCAGAAGCTTGTTGATCAGCGAGGTGACAAGAGGAGAGCTGTAGACCGGGTCGATGATGACCGGGCGCTTCGGGGCGGGGCCCTTACGAGGCATTCTTACTTCTCCTTCTTGGCGCCGTAGCGGCTACGGGCCTGCTTGCGGTTCTTGACGCCCTGGGTGTCCAGGGAACCGCGGATGATCTTGTAGCGAACACCCGGCAGGTCCTTCACACGGCCGCCACGCACGAGCACGATCGAGTGCTCCTGCAGGTTGTGTCCCTCACCCGGGATGTAGGCCGTGACCTCGATGCCAGAGGTCAGACGCACACGCGCGACCTTGCGCAGGGCCGAGTTCGGCTTCTTCGGGGTGGTCGTGAACACACGCGTGCAGACGCCACGGCGCTGAGGGGAACCCTCAAGTGCGGGCGTCTTGTTCTTCTCGACCTTGTCCTGCCGGCCCTTCCGGACCAGCTGCTGGATCGTAGGCACTACTTCTCCGGTTTCTGTGTGCCGTTCGTGAAACTAACCTGGAACGCCACCGACCCACGCGGTCGGGTGTGTCGAAGCTGCGAGGCTCTCGCCGTACGACGAGAGAAGGCGCAGAATACGGTGGCCAGTGATCGGACTCGCTGTGCGGTTGAGGACACGCACAGGAGCCCAGGCACACCCCAGGCACAAGGTCAGAGCGTACCTACCGCATGGGCTGCGGTCAAAACAAATGCCCACGCACGGGAGAGGGGGCCGTTCCCCGGGGAAGGGCCCGTTCGGGGGGCGGGGCGCCGGGGGGCCTGGGAGGGGAGCCCCGGGGCGGGCGGCTCCGGGGGGTGCGGCACCGGGGGCCGCACGGGCCGGAGAGGGCGAAGGCTACACCGTTACGCCGGGTCACCGTCGGGCGGGGTGGGCGGGGCCGCAGGGGGGTCCGGGGGGACCGGGGGGACCGGGGCCTCCGGTGGGGCGTGTGCGTCCGGTGCGTCCGGCGCGTCGGGGGGTTCGCGGCGGGGGCGGCGGGACCGTGCGGCGGGGGTGGAGGGGGAGTCGAGCCGGGGGATGGTGGGGACCTTGGACTTGCGGCTCTTGGGGGCGAGGGAGGGGGGCGGGGTGGTGGGGGTTCCGGTGTCCTGGTCCTGGCGGTGCTGGTGGTCCTCGCGGTTCTCGCGGTTCTCGCGGTTCTGCCGGGCCCGCTGATCGTGCTGGTCGTGCTGGTCGTGCTGGTCGTGCCGGGCCTCGCGTATCGCGTCCTCGCTGTCCTTGCCGCCCTCGCCGTCCATGCCGTCCTTCATGTCCTTGATGTCGGACCGGGGGTGCGGGTGCCGGGGGCTGTCGCGGGCGGGGTGGTCGCGCTCCGGGCCGCCGGCGGCCGTGCGGGGGTCCGGAGGGTGCCGGCCGGCCGGGTCGTCCCCGGCGCCGCCGTCCGCCGGGTACCGCCCGCGCTCGTCCTGCGGGAAGGGGATGACCGCCGCCTGACCGGGGGTGCGGCCCACCAGCCGGAGGGGCCTGGCGGCAGCGGCGGCGGCGCGGGCCTCCTCCAGCGCGGGGCCGTACTCGGCCACCGCGTCCCGCCACCCACTGGCGTACGCCGCTATCTCGCGCCGGTCCAGCTCCTCCCGCAGCAGCACCGCGACCTCGGCGGGTGCACGGTCCTCCAGCAGCCGGCCGAGCAGGGCGAGCAGCCCCGGAAGGTCCTCCGGGGACGCGGCGGGACGGGCAGGGACCTGTGACGCGCCGTGCCGTGCCTCGTCGCCCTCGGCCATCCGTATCTCTCGCCGCATCTCTCGCTCGCGTCCCATCGCTGCCCATCCCGCCCACGCGATCGGAGAGCAGGCCTCGGCAACACCTCTGATCCTTGGGGGCGTACGTACGGCCTGTGTGAAGGTGAAGTACAGGCCGTGACAGCTTACTGGGGGCCGAAAACGAGTGCGGGGGCCCGTTCCGCCGCCCGGTCAGTCCTTGGCGAGGGGGGCGCGGCGGGCCGGGGCCGGGGGCAGGAACTGGCCGGCGACCCGGATGAACATCTCCCGCTGGTCATCGGGGATGCCGAGCCCGGCGGCGGCCTCCTCCAGGGTGAGTCTGCGGCCTCCCGGGGCGGCCGGCGCCGCCCCGGCGGCCGAGTCGGCCTCCAGGGGCAGGGGCAGATCGTCCTCGGTGAGCCGGCCGGAGCGGATGAGCATGTCGCGCACCGGCACGTCGAGGACATGGGCCAGCCGCCGGGTCGTCTCCAGGTCGGGCATGCTCTGCCGCTGGAGCAGCCGGGTGATGGCGGCGCGGTGGACCCCGGCCTCGTCGGCGAGCCGCGACTTGCCGCCACCCCGCGGGCTGTCGATGTCGAAGCCGCGGGCACGGATGAGCTCCTCGACCCAGGCGGCGAACTGATCCAGATCATTGGCGGTCACGGGTGGTCGCCTCCCTCCGAAGCGGACCTCAGACTATCGCGCTTGCGCGCACGGAATTACGTGATTCCGCGCGCGCACAGTGGGGATTCTGCGGAGATGCCCCTTCTTTTGGTTGCGCGTGCGCGCGCAACGTGTCAGTGTGCGGAACCGCAACGACCCCCGCAGAGTCAGGAGTTGCCGTTATGCCCCTCCCCGATTCCCTGGAGTCCGCCGGCTGGCGCGCCGCCGCGGCGTGTGCGGGACTGCCCCCGCACATTGTCTTCGCACGGCGAGAGTCGGAGGCCCGACCTGCGCTGAAGGCCTGCGAACGGTGTCCGGTGACCCGGCGCTGCGAGGAGAGCGTGGCACCGGCCGCGAGCTTCTTCGACGGGGTGAGCGCGGGGCGGCTCTGGCGCAATGGGCGGGTGGTGAGGTTGCGGGGTGGGGGTGTTGCGGGCTCGCGCGCTAGTGGGGTGGGGGCGTACGGGGACGGCGGGATGTAAACCCCCGCGCGGCGAGTATTCGCCCTACGCCGGGGGCGGCTGCGGGGCCCTGCGTGGCGCGTACGGCCCTCCGAGCGCCCTCGCGCACCCCGGGTCCCGGCAAACCCGGCCCCGCCGGCGAACCCGAGCACCTTCCGCCCCGCCGCCGATCGAGGCGCACCCGTCCAGACCCGCCAGCGAACCCGAGCAAACCCGGTCCCGCCGCCGATCGAGGCGCACCCACCCGGCCCCGCCGGGAAACCCGAGCAAACCCAGCCCCACCGGCAATTGAGACGCACCCACCCGGCCCCGCCGGGAAACCCGAGCAAACCCGCCCCCACCGCCGATCGAGACGCACCCACCCGGCCCCGCCGGGAAACCCGAGCAAACCCAGCCCCGCCGGCGATTGAGGCGCGGGGGCTCGGGGGCTGGCCCCCGACCGCAGCCCGCACCGTGCGGGCACCTGCGGCCCAGGGTCCGTCCTCAATCGCCGGACGGGCTGAGTTTGCCCGGGCCACCCGTGGACCAAGGTCCGTCCTCAAACGCCGGACAGGCTGAGTACGCCCGGGCCACCCGTGGACCAAGGTCCGTCCTCAAACGCCGGACAGGCTGAGTACGCCCGGGCCACCCGTGGACCAAGGTCCGTCCTCAAACGCCGG
>NZ_JBSFER010000003.1:0-1180 GCF_053594535.1 Streptomyces sp. NPDC001889 | reverse complement strand
AGGACGGGCTGAGTTTGCCCGGGCCACCCGTGGACCAAGGTCCGTCCTCAAACGCCGGACGGGCTGAGTACGCCCAGCCCCGCCGGCGATTGAGGCGCGGGGGCTCGGGGCGCGGCCGACGTACCACCAACCCGACCCCGGAGGCCCCCATGACCACCCCCACCGACGCCACCCACTGGCTCACCACCCTCACCCACCGCTTCCCCCACCTCCTCACCGAACTCTCCCCCGGCTCCTCCGGCCCCATCGGCGGAGCCGGACGAACCACCCGCACCCACGCGCCCGCGCCCCTGCGCCTCCATGTGTCCGACGCCATCCGGGACATCACCGACGGAGTCGTCGAACTCGACGAGGCCGTCCACGAACGCCTCGGCCTCGGCCGCCCCCGCAAGGCGCGGGTCCCCGAGCGCCTGGCCCGGGTCGCCGGGCTCGTCGGCCGGATGGCCGGCCACCCCGACCTCGTCGCACACGTCGCCGACGAGGCCCGCCGGATGGCGGGGCGCTGCGCCCGCGCGGTCGGCGACGGCGAGCCGATGACCCGCATCGGCGGACGCTGCCCCTGGTGCGACTCCGTCTCCCTGCGCGCCTTCCCCGACCGGCGCGCGGTCCTCTGCGTCAACCCCGGCTGCCGGTGCGCCTCCGCCGGCTGCGGCTGCGGCGCGGACCCCGCGTACCGCCACAGCTGGAAGGAGGGCGGCTGGGACGCCCTGGCCGGCACCGACCCGTCCGAGATCGCCGCCGCCCTGGACACCACCGGTGAGGGAGTACGCCGATGAACCCCTCCACCCCGCTGATCACCGGCGCCCTCGCCGCCACCGAGGCCGGCGTGGTGCCCGCCACCATCCGCAAGTGGGTCCAGCTCGGCCATCTGACACCCGCCGGGCGGCGCGGCCGGGCGCAGCTCTTCCGGCTGGAGGAGGTCTTCGCCGCGGAGCGCGCGACCCGTCGCAGAACCTAGGTCGTCTCTTTCGGATCGTGCCGGGGCTCGCGAGCCCCGGCACCGCGCCTCGCCGATCCGGCAAGATCCGAAAGAAACTCCCCAGGCCGACGGCCGGACACCGAGCAGAGAAGAGGCGGTCACCCCTCCCCGGGTGGCCGCCTCTCCGCGTTATTTGCTGCGCGCGCGCACGAACTGGTTGCGCGTCCGCACGATCTGCGTCACAGTTGGTGCAGCGGCGGA
>NZ_JBSFER010000002.1:0-384658 GCF_053594535.1 Streptomyces sp. NPDC001889 | reverse complement strand
CCGAGGCACGCAAACAGCGCAACACCGCCGCCGACACGGCCCGCGCCGCCGTGACCGCCGCACGCGACGCCGCCCCGCCCACACCCTCCTACGCCAAACAGGCCGCGGACGGGATCGCCGAGTACGACATCCTCAAAACCCACTTCGGCGCGGGAATCGTCAAGGGCACCGCCGGGCTGGTCACCTTCGTCCGCGGCCTCAACCCCCTCGACCCGTACAACCTCACCCACCCCGCCGAGTACGCCCTCGCCCTCAACAACACCGCCGCCGGCCTCGTCCAGGTCGCCAACGACCCGGTGGGCGCCGGCAAACAGATGATCACCGGCTTCATGAAGGACCCCGCCGAGGGCCTCGGCCGGCTCGTCCCCGACCTCCTCCTCACCGCCGCCACCGGCGGCGCCGGAGCCGGCGTCAAAGGCATCCGCACCGCGAAAGAGGCCGCCGACCTCGCCACCGACCTCAACCGGGCACGCAACGCCGTCAACGAATTGCCGGAGGGCACCAACAGCCGCCCGGACAACCGGCGCACTGTCACCGCCACCGACCCCGTCGACCTCGCCACCGGCCGGATGTTCCTCCCCCAGACCGATGTGACCCTGCCCGGCACCCTCCCCCTCACCTTCACCCGCCGCGCCGAATCCGGCTACACCGCCGGCCGGTTCTTCGGCCCCTCCTGGGCCTCCACCATCGACGAACGCCTGGAAATCGACGCCCAAGGCGTCATCCACATCACTCCCGACGGGCTGCTCCTGACCTACCCCCACCCCGTCCCCGGGCTGCCCGCCCTTCCCAGGAGCGGGGCGACGCGCAACGTGCTGTGCCGCCGGGAAGACGGCGACTACACGATCACCGACCCGGACAGCGGACAAATACGCCACTTCACGGCCCCGCATGGAGTCGAGCCGGGCGGTGACGGCGACGCCTGGCTCGTCCAGATCACCGACCGCAACGACAACACCATCAGCATCGACCGCACCGACGACGGAACCCCCACGGCCATCGTCCACTCCGCTGGCCATCGCCTGCTGCTGACTGCGGCCGACCATCGAGTGACGGGCCTCGCCCTCAGCGGCGCCGATACCGCAGGACCGGTCCACCCGCTACTTGCGTACGGCTACACCGACGGAAACCTCACCTCGGTGGCCAAGCCATCCGGCGCCGCCCTGACTCTGGAGTACGACCACCGCCGCCGGGTGACGGCCTGGATCGACTCCAACAGCCGCCGCTATGGCTATGCCTACGACGAACAGGACCGGTGCGTCGCCGAGGGCGGCGAAGCCGGACACATCCAGCTCACCCTCGCTTACAGCATCCCCGACCCCGCCTCCGGAAACAGGGTCACCACCCTCACCACCGCGGACGGCCGCACGACCCGCCACCTCATCGGTCCCGGCTGCCGCGTCCTCGCCACCACCGACCCACTCGGCCACACCACCCGCTTCACCTACGACGCCCGAGGCAACCAGCTCACCCACACCGACGCACTTGGCCGCATCACCGCCTTCACCTATGACGAGGAGGGGCGTCTCAAGGCTGTCATCCGACCGGACGGAGCCGAGCTGAGCACAGTCCGCGGCTCGCTCGGGCTGTCCACAGGGTTCACAGGGCCGGACGGGGCCTGCTGGCGGCAGGAGTTCGACGAGCGCGGCAACCGGACGGCAGTCGTCGATCCGGCCGGCCACGCCACGCGGTACGCCTACGACGCCGGCGGCCGTCTCACCTCGGTCACCGACGCGCTGGGCGGGGTGACCACAATCCGCTGCGACCCGGCGGGCCGGCCGGTGGAGGTGGTCGACCCGCTGGGCGGTTCCACCCGTTTTGTGCGTGATGACTTCGGTCGCCCGGTACGGATTACGGACCCCCTCGGCGCGGTGACCCGGCTCGAATGGAGTGCCGACGGCGAGCTGGAACGCCGTACCGGCCCCGACGGCTCGTCGGAGACCTGGTCCCACGACGGCGAGGGCAATTGTGTCTCCCATGTCGACGCGACGGGTGCCGAGTCCCGCTTCGAGTACACCCACTTCGACCTGCTCGCCGCGCGCACCGGCCCTGACGGAACGCGCTACGCGTTCGAGCACGACGCCGACCTGCGCCTGACGAGAGTCAGCGACCCGCATGGCCTGACCTGGTCGTACTTCTACGATCCGGCGGGGCGGCTGGTCTCCGAGTCCGACTTCGACGGCCGCACACTCCGCTATGCCCTCGACCCGGCCGGCCGGTTGACCGCCAGGACGACTCCCCTCGGCGAGGTCGTCGCCTATGAGCACGACGAACTGGGCCGGGTGATCCGCCAGAACGCGGCGGGTGCGGTGACCAGCTACGCGTACGACCGAGCCGGGCGTCTGCTCCAGGCAACCGGGCCGAGCGGCGAGCTGCTGTACCGGTACGACCGGCGGGGCCGCGTCACCGCGGAGCTGTCAGACGGCCATGCCGTCACCTATGCGTACGATGCGCTCGGCCGCCGGACCCACCGGACCACTCCCACCGGGCAGACCACCGTCTACGGCTACGACGCCGCCAGCCGGCCGGCTCACCTGACCAGCGCCGGCCGGCGTATCGCCTTCACCTGGGACGCCGCCGGGCGGGAGCTCGAACGCGTCTTCGGCGACACGCTCACACTCACCTCCACCTGGGACGAGGCCGGGCGGCTCGCCGACCAGCGACTCACCGCCGGCGACCGGACGCTCAATCGCCGCGGCTATGACTACCGCGCGGACGGACACCTCACCGGCATCACGGATCAGCTCTCCGGCGACCGCTCATTCGAGCTGGACCCTGTGGGACGGGTGACCGCCGTCCACGCCGCCGGCTGGACAGAGCGATACGCCTACGACGCGGCCGGGAACCAGAGTTCGGCTTCCTGGCCCTCCTCCCACCCGGGCCATGAGGCGACCGGGGCCCGCTCGTACACCGGCACCTCCATCACCCGTGCTGGAGAAGTCCGCTACGAGCACGACGAGGGCGGGCGCATTGTCCTGCGCCAGCGGACCCGGCTCTCCCGCAGGCCCGGCACCTGGCGGTACGAGTGGGACGCCGAGGACCGCCTCACTGCGGTCACAACCCCCGACGGCACGCGGTGGCGCTATCTCTACGACCCGCTGGGTCGCCGCTCCGCCAAGCAGCGGCTCGCGGACGACGGGGAGACGGTCTGCGAGGAGACCCGGTTCACCTGGGACGGGGCGGTGCTCTGCGAACAGCTCACCACCTCGACGGAATTGCCTCATCCGGTCGCAACCACCTGGGATCACCAGGGTTTGCGCCCCCTCGCACAGACCGAACGCGTCCTTGCCGCCGATTCCTCCAGGACGGAGATCGATCAGCGCTTCTTCGCCATAGCCACCGATCTGATGGGGACCCCCACCGAACTCGTCGACGAGACGGGCGAAGTGGCCTGGCGCACCCGCACCACGCTGTGGGGCACGACCACCTGGAACCGCGACGCCACGGCGTACACACCACTCCGCTTTCCCGGCCAGTACTTCGACCCGGAAACCGGGCTCCACTACAACGTTTTCCGGCACTACGACCCGGAGTCCGGCCGCTATGCCGCGCCGGACCCACTGGGACTGGCACCCGCACCCAATCCTGTCGCCTACGTGCACAATCCGTATACGATCTGCGATCCGCTGGGGCTCTCGCCCTATCCTCAGTTCAAGGGTCTCGGCTGGCTGACGGAGAGGATGCTCGCCCGTCCTTCGTTCCGCTACCAGCGGACCGTCACCAATCAGGACTACGAGCAGCAGTGGATTCTGCCTGACGGGCGTGAGGTGCATCTCGACGGCGGGCCAAGGGACGGCTGGATAGCGGAGGCGAAGTGGACCGGAGGCGACAAGCAGTCCGAATGGGAGAAGTCCCCTTATAATCCTGATCATAAATTCTACAGCGAATCGAAGATCACAGATCAGGCCGAAAAGCTGTTGGCATTGAACGAGGGATTGGAGGGCAGGGGAGTGCGTTACATGGTGTCCAATGAATGGGGTGCCGCGCATGTGAACGAGGTCCTGGCCAGAGCCTTCCCCGAGGCTGTCGCCAACGGCACTCTCAAGGCTTATCACGTACCGGGCACTGGCATGAGTGGAATGAGCGCATGGCTGCAGTAGTCGAGTTGCTGGAGAGCATCCGGGGCATCGTCCCGCTGACAGGCGAAGGAGTGTCGGCGCAGTTCGGGGCCCAGGGTTGGATGCCAGAAGGGCGTCCGAAGAATGGCTTCGAGACCTCGTGGAACAAGGATGGCATCGGCGGCTGGGTCCACCCGTACGACGGTGGCGTCCGCGTCGAATTCACCGTCTGGATGCGGGACGCGGACGACGCGACGGGCTATTTCGAGGATCTGGAGACGGTCTACGAGGAGGGCGAGGAAGCACTGTCCGCTTTTCTCCCCGAGATCCTCTCGTCGTCGCTCGCCGACGGGCTGGTCGAGGCGGAGGGGACGGCGGATGAAACAGACGAGTTCATCACCTTCCGGAAGTGGGGACTGGACGGCCGCACTCTGATCGTCGGCGTCATCCAGGAGGATACGGACCTCCCGGTCAGAGTTATCACCGCCCTGGAGGACCGGTCTCCCAGCGGCTGAGCCGGACAGCGACCGGGGCCGCCCGGCGGCCAATGCGAGGCGGGGCCTGGGCGGCTCGGTCGCCCAGGCCCCAAAAGGCATCGACGGGATTCGGAAACGCGCCGCGCCGGCCGGACGCCCGCATCAACCGTGCGGTCAAGGCGGTCAGGCCCGGTGAACGGTCGGGTCCGGAAGGTAGAGTTGCTTCTCGCCCTGGACGAGGACATCAAGATGCGCAGCTCATCCAGAGCCTGTTGAGGTTCAGGGTGGTCATCCCGGTGGAACTCCACCAGGTGCCTCCGCCTTGCCGGTATCCACGGCCGAGTCTCCCTGCCAGAGTTGCAACCACGCCCACACCAGCGCTGCGACCCCGGTGCCGACCTGCAACGACACCCCGACCAGCTCCCCGGTCCCCGGGCCATTCAGCAACCAGACCATCGGCGTGTCCGCGATGCAGGCCACCCCGACCACGATCAGCACGATCTTCTGCGGCCGTGTCACGCCGCCCCGCCTTCCCCTGGCCGGCTCTTGGCAGGTAAAGCAAGGACGTTCACGCCGTTGCCAGTGGTTCCGGCAGTCCGGGTTGCCCGTGTCGTATCTCAAGCGGTCCGTATGACGGTGAACAGGGTGGCCGGATCGCCCACCCGTGACTGCCTCTGCCGCACTTCACGGGCATTTGCAGTATGGCTTCAACGGCGGTTCCTAACCTCGAAACTTCTCCAGCAACCGCCGTAAAGGACACACCTTAGCCACTTCCATCGGAGGTGTCGGCAAGTCGTCGCCCCGAGAGCGGCCCCTCGGTACCGAAGAAACGTGGAAACGTGGAAACGTGGAACTGCTCTGACCGGCTGGCTCCGATCGCCCTGGCATGGGCAACGTAGAGCTTGAGCCGTGCTTGAGGCAACGGCAGTGAGAGCTTACGGGGGACGTTAGGACTGGGGCGCCGGGTGAGAGGGTGGGCTGGCCGTCCATGCTGAGTCAAACTGCTGCAGGGCGATGGAGTACAGAAGTCCGGGTGCCCGGACGTACAGGCACGGGGAGTTCCTACCGTGAGCAGATCTGCTGTAGAAGGTGAGGTAGGCGGCCCGGTCCGTTGCGATCACGCGGCACGTGCTCGGCAGGTTAAAGTTGCGAAGCTCGAAATTACTTTGCGTACGGGCCACATGCGCGAGGTAGTCCATGTTCATCCGGACCTGGTTCCTGAGCAGGTCGGGGGTGAACCCGGCATCAAACAACTGTATGTCGCGCGAGCGGCGGTCAAGCCATGAGTCACCTTGGTTGCGAGGGTCAGGCAGT
Organism: Streptomyces sp. NPDC001889; assembly: GCF_053594535.1. Lineage (NCBI taxonomy): Bacteria > Bacillati > Actinomycetota > Actinomycetes > Kitasatosporales > Streptomycetaceae > Streptomyces > Streptomyces sp. NPDC001889. The sequence continues at coordinate 378,810 of NZ_JBSFER010000002.1, read as the reverse complement.
AGAACCTGGACAGAATCCAGGGACAACTCACCCGACCATAAAGGCGAGAAAACGTCACGGGTGAGTACGTTTCCACGTCCCGCCAGGACCTTGATCCAGCGAGCCCTGCCAAGGTCGCGTGCGATGTCCTGCTCGGCGGACGACTGATGACGGTAGACTCGGCCGATTCCTGTGCCGGTGAGCCGTGAGCTGGCGCTGACCAGCCACCCCACTGGGTGTGAGCCGCGCAGGAGGCCGAGCACAAGCACGATCGCGCTTGCCACCAGAGAACTGAGTATCCCGAACAGAAAAGCAGTCATACGAGCCGTCTCCCTGCGTCTGGGCGATCTCGATCATTTGACTACGGCATCAACAGAGATAGGGAAGAAGCTTCCGCAGGATATATGCGGCATTCCGAGCCGCAAGCTCGTGATATACATGCCCCTTTCCCTCGTCGGCGTTGTCGGACACACCCCGGATGACGATCCAGCCGGGGTTGATTCCCCCGTGAATAGAGTTCTCCTGCCAGTACTGGCTCAGCCCTCCGGCTTCCATGTCCACCGCCAGAACCTTCTCGTGGTAGTTCGTTAGGTAGCTGCGGATTTCGCTCTCACGGTCGGCGATGACGGCTTCGCCGGACCCGATTACTCCCGGGTAGACCTCGAACTCCTCCGAAGTATGTGTGGTGAGCTGACCGTTGATACGTGCCGGGGTCCCATGATCGGTGAAGAAGGCGTTTACCGCATGGACGACCGGTGCCGGCGCCTGCCGATGCTCTCCTCGACGGCGGACGTCCCCACGTGGATTGATCTTGCGATTCTCGTAGTAAACAATGTCGGTAGAGACAATGATGTTGCCGATGCGAGCGTGCTCGGCATGGAGGCCGCCGCCTACTCCGACGAGTGCCCACAGTCTCGGTTCGTAGTGTCGGCGCAGGTTCTCCAGAGCAGCCATCGCCGACCGTTGCCCTTGGCTCTGGCTCTGGGTGGCCACGATACGAACGGTCCCTTCCGGAGTGGCGTGTGTGCCCTGGTAGAAGTACAGCCCGCCTGGCTCCTTCCGGCGTTCCAGTTTCAACTCATCTACCACTGAACGCAATTCCTCGCTGAGGATCGTAACCACTCCGACGTCCCAAACAGTGGCCTGTTCACCGGCTGCTTCGGCTTCGACAGGGCGGGTACTGTCACAGGAAGGGGCGGCCACGGAAACATGGGCATTCTCTCCGACGGCATTGCTGCTGAAGTTATTGTTGTCACCCTGACTGGCGATGCCTCGATTGTTAATCACTTACTTCCTCCAGCGCTGGGAGTGTCCAGGCCTGTGGGCTGGTTTACGGAGACTCCGACCTGAGCGGCGTTGCCCACCGCGTTGTTACTGAAGCTATTGTTGTCACCAAAATTGAAGATTCCACTATTGATAATCTTGAGCGCGCGGTCATTGAAATCCGATATGTCCACATCCTTAGCTGCCAGGAAGTCGCCGGCCGCCCGAAGCAAACGCTGCTCAATCGTCTTCATCCGACCCAGGATGTCGCTCTTCTCCAGCTGGATCTTGGACCACGCCTGAGCCGATCTCTCCCTTATACTCACCCGACTGCCGATCAGGACATTGCGGATCGGCGTGGAAGTGAGGTCGCGGGGGAGAACGGCCGCCTTACTCAAGGCATACAAGTAAAGGAAGAGCCGCCATGAGCACTGGATCTCCGAGGGCAATGTGGCCAGTTCACGAAATGCCGCCCAGATGACGGCTGCAACTCCATGATGGCCAAATTCCGCCGTGCGCTGGAAAGATCTAGGCGTATGGGCAAGGACGCATGCTGCTGTGGAGATACTCAAGGTGCGTCCCTGCAGGCTGACATGCAACAGGACGGTCGCGACGAACTCCGATCCCTCGACAGGAGTTATCACCTCGAGGAAGTGGTGCTGTTTGGATCCAGGCGTGTTGATGATCGTGTTCAGGTCTGCCTCGTCGAACTCCTGCGGAAGAAGTGAACGGTCCACCGCCACATCGGTCTCGGCCACGTAGACGCGGTCGCGGACGTGCGCGGGAAGCCGGACGTTCCCGCTGTCAGCGTCCAGCAGTCGAACTGCCTCGCGCAGGTAATCGACCAACTCATGTGCCTGGAAGGGCGGCACGGGGTGCTCGCGCTCATGGAGTGGCGCATCGTCGCCGGGGCGCAGCAACTGGATGCTCATCGGTGGGTTCCACTGGTAGACGATTTCGCCGGCCCCGATGAAGGGTGACTCATCCCCGAAGAGCGTGAACGTGGTGAGGTCGTCCTCGTCCTCGCCTTCGTCCTCACTGTGACGGGGGCGGCGGTAAACGGCGCAGAGATGTTGCTGCTGTACGTCCGCAGTTCGTTGCCGACCGGACAAACGCGCAGGCCGAAGGGTTGGCGCGCGCAGGATGCGGTTGAGCATCAGCTGACGTGAAGCTCCCACGCCGAGGCAGAAGAGGGTGATTCCCACGGCTATGCGGAGGGCCGCCGTGGCTTGGTCCGGATGAGCCAGTGCGATCGCCAGGCCACCCACTGTCAGAGACAGAGCGGCGAATCCGATACGTCTGAGCGCATCTGCCTTCTCCGGGTACTTCCGCGGAGACAGCAACCTCAAGGGATGCCACTGGCCTCGCACCGACCCCAGACCGCGGCGTTTGGACTTCCGTCTGGGCCTCGACTCCCGGTCAACATCCCGGAGCAGCATGGCGAGGCGGAGCAACCACAGAAGGGCGAGGCCACAAGCGACGAGGATGGCGGCGGGCAGGGCACCCGCGAGAGCAGGAGCAACCACCGCTCCCGTCACCGCCATGCGAAGAAACGCGTTCAGCGTAGCGGCCCGCCACGCGTGGTGCATGACGGGAACGATGTCGAATCCATAGGACGGGGCGACCCGTCGATACGGCGCGGTGCACACCTCGTCGATCACGAGGTCTCGAAATCGTTCGTCCACGTACACGCCAGCGCATAAGTGACGGGTGGCAGCGGTCGGCTCACTGGCTGCGTCCCTGGCCGGTGGCGCATGGGAGGTGGTCACGCTCTACCCCTGCCTCGCAGAGTTAAGGTCCATGAGACCATAAGCACCGAAGGCGTTTAAGTCAATGCGACCTTAAGGGGGTTCCAGTGGAGGACTGGCTGAAAGACTCAACCGAGGTGGAGGCATCGTGGGTGACCGTGGACCTGGCGATCTTCACCGTGAGGGGCGATCAGTTGATGGTGCTCCTGATCGAGCGTGGGCTGGAACCCTTCCTTGGCCAGCCCGCGCTGCCCGGCGGCTACGTCCAGAAGCGCGAGACTTTGCACGAAGGGGCTCTGCGTGAGCTCAAGGAAGAGGCGGGAATCGATGGCCGCCAGCTGCATCTAGAGCAGCTCGGTGCGTATGGGGATCCTCTACGTGACCCCAGGGGAAGGGTGGTCACGATCGCCTATCTCGCACTGGGGCCGAATCTTCCCGCCCCCGTGGGCGGCACCGATGCCAGGCGAGCCTATTGGGCTCCCGTGTCACAACTAGGCAGTGGTGCGGCGCAGCTGGCGTTTGACCACCCGGCCATCCTCACGGACGCCCTGGAGGTAGTCCGCCGCAAGCTCGAATACACCGCAGTCGCCACGGCCTTCTGCCGGGACCCTTTCACCCTGAGTGAGCTGCGCACGGTCTACGAAGTGATCTGGGGGCAGCAATTGGACCCGAGCAACTTTCGCCGCAAAGTACTCAACACCTCAGGGTTCGTGCGGCCCACGGGGGAACAACGACTACCCCCCACCGGCCGCCCAGCCGCCCTCTACCGCCGGGGAAACGCATGGCTGCTCGGCCCACCGCTGCTGCGCGGCACAGGACACACCACGTAGCCCGCCTCGGGCGGCGACCAACACGTCGCGGCTCAACACAACGGCTTCGTGAAACCCATCCATGGAACCGGAGAGTCTGCTCACCAGCGGCAGTAGCACGGTCGGCGTCCACCCGTTTGAACGACGGCCGTACGAGGCAATGCTGTGCTGAGAGATCGCGGACGACGATCTGTCGCTCGACGACTCGGTGCTCAAGTGGGCCGCTCTCTGGAGAGCCGCTCCCGAAGGTGGTGTTCTCCACCACTGTCAACGGTACGGGTCATACCCGACTGGCCTCCGGCGGTCCGGCATGAGGAGATCGAGCGGTTGCGAGCCGAGCCGAGGGAAGGCGACCTCACGATCGGCGGCGCGACTCTCGCCGCCGAGGCGGCCGCAGCGGGACTGAGAAGTCACTGACGGCCACCCGGATCTCCCCGACCACACCGCCCTTCCAGCCCAGTATGGCTTTAGCGGCGGCACCCCTGCCGATACGCCTCCAGCAACCGCCGTAAAGGACACACCCTAGCCGCCACGCCACAGGCATGGGCCGGACCCCGGGCGGGCGACACGGTGCCCACGACCGGCCGACGCGGGAACCGCGACGGCCGACCGGCGCGACGGAGCCCCCGCATCGGCAGCAGCGGCTCGATCACCGCCCACTGGACATCCGTCAATGACGAGTCACAGGAACCCTGGCGGCCTTCGCCGGGGCCGGCCACCGGGAGCGGTCCTGCGGCCGTGGACGACACCGGGTGTCGGTACCGGCTGGGGTCAGGGCGCCGGCCCGGTGGGCCGCGGCGATTCCGGCGACAACGACCGCTGCACTCCAGTGCCGGGTCGAGATCCGACGGAGTTCCTGATCCGGTGGTTCAGGAAACGTGTCGCCCCGAGCCATCGGTGTCGACGGCAGCGGCGCCACTCACGTCCTCCACCCTCAGAGGCCGCTGTCCGCTGAATGCGATCACGAGACCGTAGGGGTCGCAGACGGGCAAACGCCCCTCGGCGAAACGCAGGTGCCACTCATCGGCGTAGAAGTTGAGTTGTGGAGCATCCAGAGGAAAATCCGCGTCCGGCACGCTGCGGTAGGACTCCGATTCCGCTTCGGTGAGACCGAAGAATTCCGGGTCTGCCTCCAACGCCTCCCGCACGAAGCGGAGCCCCGTCTCCAGGTAGTGGTCGAGTCCGCCGAGTACCTCTCCGACCAGGACAAGATCGGCCGCGTCGATGTCATCGGTGCCTTCGAGCAGAAGGTTGACCTCGACGAGGCCACCGTACAGCGCGCTCTCCGGCACCTGTTCCACGCTCCAGACCCTCAGTTCATCGGGTCCCCGTTCGAAGCGCAGCCGTCCGATGCCGCTACGGAAGACGGTCGAGTACACGGTTACCCCATCTCACGGAACTCAGGGGCGCGGGCCGCCATGCCCAGCCTTCCGCCATACGGAGAAGGCACTGACCAGTGCGTGCAGTAGCCCTCGCTCCTCGTCAAGAACCACGGCACGGCGCAGCGGATGAACACCCCGGACTGCACGGCACCTTTGCATGTCCGCAGAGTGCCACAGCGAGAGCCGCCCCCGCACAGTCCTTCGTTCCCCGGGCCGCCAAGGGATCACCGCGTCGCCTCGGCGGCGGAAGACTGAGAGCGACTACCCCTGCCTATAGGTCTCCAGCAACCTCAACCACACCTCACTGATCGTCGGATACGCGGGCACCGCGTGCCACAGTCGCTCGATCGGTACCTCGCCCACCACCGCCACCGTGGCCGAGTGGAGCAGTTCGCCGACGCCCGGGCCCACCAGGGTGACGCCGAGGAGGATTTCGCGGTCGAGGTCGACGATCATGCGGGCGTGGCCACGGTAGCCGTCGGCGTAGAGGGAGGCGCCCGCAACGGAGGCGAGGTCGAAGTCGACGGCGCGGACGCGGTGGCCGGCCGATTCGGCTTCGGCGAGGGAGAGGCCGACGGCGGCGGCCTCGGGGTCGGTGAAGACGACCTGGGGGACGGCGGCGTGGTCGGCGGTTGCCGCGTGGGCGCCCCAGCGGTCGGTTTCCAGGAGGGGGACCTGCTGGGCCCGGGCGGCGATGGCGGCGGCGGCGATGCGGGCCTGGTACTTGCCCTGGTGGGTGAGGAGGGCGCGGTGGTTGACGTCGCCCACGCCGTACAGCCAGGTGCTGCCGTCGACCCGGCAGCTGTCGTCGACCGGCAGCCAGGAGCCCGGCTCCAGGCCCACCGTCTCCAGGCCGATTCCCTCGGTGCGCGGGGCGCGGCCGGTGGCGAAGAGGACCTCATCCGCCTCGACGCGCTCGCCGCTGTCCAGGACGAGGGTGACCGGGCCGCGCGGGTCGGGGCGTTCCACGGAGGTCACGGAGGTGCGGGGGCGGATGTCGGCGCCGGCCTCGGTCAGCGCGTCGGCGACATGTTCGCCGACGAAGGGCTCCATCCGGGGGAGCAGCCCCTCGCTCCGCACCAGGAGGGTGACGCGGGAGCCGAGGGCCTGCCAGGCGGTGGCCATCTCGACGCCGACCACTCCCCCGCCGACGACCGCGAGCCGTCCGGGGACGGCGTGGGCGCTGGTGGCCTCCCGGCTGGTCCAGGGTTTGGCGCCGGCCAGGCCCGGGAGGTCGGGCAGGACGGCGCGGCTGCCGGTGCAGACGGCGACGGCGTGGCGGGCGGTCAGTACCCGGGGCTCGCCCTCGGGGCCGTCCACGACGACCTTCCGGGGGCCGTCCAGCCTGCCCCGCCCCCGGTAGAGCCTGGCTCCGGTGGTGTCCAGCCAGGAGACCTGGCCGTCGTCCTTCCAGTGCGAGGTGAAGGCGTCACGGTGAGCGAGCACGGCCGCCGCGTCGAGAGGTGCTTCGGCGGATTGCCGCAGGCCGGGGACCTTGCGGGCGTCGGCCCTCGCGATCACCGGGCGCAGCAGGGCCTTGCTGGGCATACAGGCCCAGTAGGAGCACTCGCCGCCGACCAGTTCGCTCTCGACGACCGCCGTGCTCAGGCCCGCGGCCCGGCACCGGTCGGCCACGTTCTCGCCGGTGGGGCCCGCGCCCAGCACCACGACGTCGTACTCCACAGCATCGGTCATAGGGACAGTCTGGTACCGGGTGTGTCTCCTGGCCACATGGGCAGGGGCAGGAATAGCACCGCCCCGGACACGGTTGTCGGGGGCGAGTCCACCGGACACCGGACACACACCGGACATATGGGAGAGGTACCACGTCATGAGCACTGTTGAGCTCACCAAGGAGAACTTCGATCAGGTCGTTTCCGATAACGACTTCGTTCTGATCGATTTCTGGGCGTCATGGTGCGGCCCGTGCCGGCAGTTCGCCCCGGTCTACGAGGGGGCCGCCGAGCGGCACCCGGATCTGGTCTTCGCGAAGGTCGACACGGAGGCGCAGCAGGAGCTGGCCGCCGCGTTCGAAATACAGTCCATCCCGACGCTGATGATCGTCCGCGAGAACGTGGCGGTGTTCGCGCAGCCCGGAGCGCTGCCGGAGGCCGCGCTGGAGGATGTGATCGGCCAGGCCCGTGCGCTGGACATGGACGAGGTACGCGATTCGATCAAGGCGGCCGAGGCAGCCGCCGCGCAGGGCGAGAGCCCCAAGGAGGGCTGAGCCGGGCGGGTACGCCGGGTTCAGCGCCTCTCGTCGGCGACCCGGGCGGAGAGACCGTAGTCCAGCTCGGCGCCGTCGACGAGAAGCGCCTCGACCGTTCGGGTGGTGGGGTCGATATCGGCCACCACGCCCTCACCGGCGTACCGGGGGTATCCCGATGCCCCGGTCTCGCCGGTGGCGGCCACGACGGCCGACCGGATCGCGGCCCGGTACAGATGCGCCGCGTCGAGGCCCTCGGCGTGCTCGGGCACGATCAGCACCTCGTAGTGCTGCGGGTCTGTCGTCATACGCGCGACGCTAGGCACTGGTCGCCCGGTCCGCATCCGGGCCGGGGCGCTCCGGGCCGGCCCCGCGGCCCGGGGGCCGGGGGCCGTCAGCTCGACTCACGGTGCACGGCCCGCGCCCCCATCAGGTCGTGCAGCTCCGGCCGGTCCTCCGGATCTCGCACCACCCGGTCCACGAGTTCGGCCAGCAGCCGTCCGGTCACCATGTCGATGTGCACCGTGCTCAACCGGGGCCGCAGCAGCCTGCCCAGGAGCAGGTCGTCGGCGCCGATCACCGCGGTCTCCCCCGGTATGTCGATGCCCTCGTCCTGGAGGGCCCGCATCAGAAGCGTCGCGTAATCGTCGTTGTAGGCGTAGACGGCGTCGAGCCCCAGTCCGCGCCAGCCCGCCGCGAGGGTGCTCGCCGACTCCTCGTCGTACGACAGCTCCAGCGGCTCCACATGGGCGCCGCTCCCGGCGGCGGCCCGGCGCGCGCCCTCGAACCGGGGCTCGGAGAAGTGTTCCAGGCCCGGCTCCCGGGGCATGACGACCCCGATCGCCCGCCGTCCCCGCTGGATCAGATGGGTGACCGCGCAGCTTCCCACCCCGGTCTGATCCATCACGAGCGAGTGCGCGCCCTCGACGCGCCGGGGGGCGAGGGTGATCACGGCCTTGGCGCCCGAGCGCTTGAGCACGTCGACACCGTGCGGGGTGAGACCGACCTCGCCGAGGGAGACGACCGCGACGGGTCTCAGCTCGGCCCAGGCGCGGGCGGCCTCGTCGCCGCCCAGGCCGAGGCTGCCGTACTGCACCACGGTGTAGTCGAGCCGTCTCAGCGCCCACTGGAGTTCTTGGAAGAACCGGTGGAACAGCGGGCCGACCGCGAAACTCGCGGCGGGCAGCAGCACCATGCGCGTGTGTCCGGCCCGCAGGCTGCGGGCCGCCGCATGGGGGACATAGCCCAGCTCTTCTGCGGCCTCCCGGACCCGTCGGCGGGTGGGCTCGCTGATGCGCACGGACGACGTGTTGTTGAGCACGTACGAGACCGTGGCCCGGGAGACCCCTGCTAACCGGGCGACATCGGCGCTGGTGGGAACGGAGCGTTCGGCGGATTGCTTGGGTGTCTGGCTCATCGCCCTGGGAATCTTTCCAGAACGGTCCCCTGCGCCGTCGGGTGGTTGGCCGGATTCGGCTGCCCCTGTTGCTTCGATCTTCAACCGCGCATGCTGGTCACCACAGGGCACCGTACTGGAGGGGCGTCGACGTGCGGCTTCACACCACCACATGGAGAGAGGGCGATCGTGTCGCGCTCCTGGTCCACGGCATCATGGCCGACCACCGCACCTGGCGGCGGGTCGGTCCCGCCCTCGCGGCGCGGGATTACCGGGTGATCGCGGTCGATCTGCGGGGGCACGGCGCGAGCGGCCGTGCCGACTCCTACACCCTGGAGGACCACGCGCGGGACCTGGTGGAGTCGCTGCCCTCCGGTGCGGAACTGGCGATCGGGCACTCGCTGGGCGCGCTGGCGCTCTCCCGGGCGGTGGCGGAGCTGGCACCGCGGCGCGCGGTGTACGTGGACCCGGTCTGGTATCTGCCGGACGGTGAGCACGGGTTCCGCCCCGAACTGTTCGCGGCGGCGAAGGCGCTGACGCGGGAGCGGATACGGCAGGGCAGTCCGCGCTGGGACGAGGAGGACATCGACATCGAGGTGGAGACCATCGGGGTGTGGGACGAGTCGACGGCCCAGGGGCTGATGGGCGTGGTGGGCGTCGATCTGATGCCGGCCGCGCCGGTGGTCCCGTCCCTGGTGCAGCTCGCCGACCCGAGCGAACTGGTCTCCCCCGAGGCCGCCGCGCTGCTGCGGGAGCGCGGTTTCGAGGTCCGTACCGTCACGGGCGCCGGACACACCGTCCAGCGGGACGACTTCGACGGATTCATGGCCGGCCTGGAGGGGTGGATCTGACAGCGGCCCCGGCGCCCGGGGCATTACGGTGGGACGGTGACGATCTCCTCCGGCGCCTCGGGCGCCTTCGACTCCCCGGGCCGCGGCGGTGCCGCCGCCACCACCGAGGCCGCTCCCGGCGCCGTGGGCCCGGTGGCCACCTCGTACGCCCCGGACCGGGACGGCGACCCCGATCCGGGCGAGATCGTCTGGACGTGGGTGCCGTTCGAGGAGAACGACGGGCGGGGCAAGGACCGTCCGGTGCTGATCGTGGCCCGGGAGGAGAAGGGCACCCTGCTGGCCGTCCAGCTCTCCAGCAAGCGCCACGACCGGGACCGGGAGTGGGTGCCGATCGGTGTGGGGGCGTGGGACCGCGAGCAGCGCGAGTCCTGGGTGGACCTCGACCGGGTGCTGCGGGTGCACGAGAAGGGGATGCGCCGGGAGGCGTGTGCGCTGGACCGGGGGCGCTTCGACGCGGTGGTGGAGCGGCTGCGGGAGCGGTACGGCTGGCGCTGAAGGGGCGAGTGGTGCGGCTGAGGCGGTACGGCCGGCCGCACGGACGGCGCCGAGCGGGGCGGGCGGCACGGCCGGCGGTGCGGCTGGCGCCGAGCGGGGCGGGCGGCGGTACGGAGGCGCGCGTGGCTCCGGGGCCGCGAGCGCTCCGGAGACGCACGCCCCCCGGAGGCACGAGGCACGAGGCACGAAACCCTTCGCGTCACAAGCCCCCGGCACGTGAGGCCCCAGGCCCCTGACCCACTCCCTCCGAAGGCGCGCGCTCGGAGCGGAAGGCGCTCGCGAAGGCCCCCCGCGTGGTCGTGCCCGCCGTGCGGTCGAGGACCGCGAAGACCACCCGGTCGAAGTGGCCCGCGAACCGGCCGTCCCCGGTGAGCAGCGTGTGGAAGGCGCCCGCGACCGCCGCCGGGTCGTTGCGGAAGACCCCGCAGCCCCACGCGCCGAGCACGAGCCGGCGGTATCCGCGGTCCACCGCCGTCTCCAGCACCCGTTCGGCGCGGGTGGCCAGCACCCCCGGAATCCGGTCCGCCTCCTCCGGGGCGCGGCGGACGATCACCCCCGCGTTCGGCGCGGGCGAGGTGAGGAACCCGGCGCTGTACGGGGTGTCCAGCAGCGCGCCCGCGCGGTCGCGGAAGACGGGGACGGCGGGCGAGTGGATGACCCGGTCCGAGTAGAACGGGCTGCGGTCGGCGCGGTGGTGCGCGTAGTACCGGGGCGCGCACAGCAGGGTCGTGTGGAGGGCGGAGGCGCGGCAGAGCGCCTCCTCCTGGGCCTGGGCGCCGTTGAGGTAGCCGCCCCCGGGGTTGCGCGCCGACGCGAAGTTGAGCACCGCCACCGGGTCGGGTGCCCCGGCCGTGAGCCGCCGGGCGGCCTCGGCGCTGTCCTCGGGGGTGACCTCGAAGGCGGTCGCACGGCCGGTGTCCGGGGTGACGTGCAGGGGGTCGGGGCCGTACAGCCGGGTCCCCGCCCGGGCGGCGGCGATCCGGGCCGACAGGGCCACGGTGCGCCCATTGGGGGCGACATAATGACCGGTTTCAACAATCTCTTCCGTCTGGCGGGCCAGCTCCCGGAGTCGTGTGCTCATGACCGAATAGTCCGTGACCTGCGGCGGACGGGGCAATCCGTTTTACGGCGGCCCGGGCGGGGCGCCCAGGCCGGGCCGCCGGGCGCCACCGCACCCTTGTGCGGAGCGTCAGACCTGGCTTTAGGTTGGCAGAGTGCCTTCGCAGGCCTTCGAAAGAGGAGCCGCTGATGCGTCCACCCGATGCCGGCGACCACGGCCGGTCCATATCCGAAGAGGAAGCAGAGGATCTGCTGCGATGTATCTGCTTCAAGAACGGCCCGCCCACCACCGTGGGCGTGGAGCTCGAATGGCTCATCCATGAACGGCACAGCCCCGAGCGCCCCGTCTCGGCGGACCGTCTCACGGCCGCCCACGACCGGGCGCGTTCCCTCCCGCTGAACTCGGCTCTCACCTTCGAGCCGGGAGGGCAACTGGAGCTCAGCTCCCGCCCCGCGGCCTCCCTGATGGAGTGCGTCGAATCCGTGGCCGCCGATCTGGCCGCCGTCCGCGCCGCACTCGAACCGGCCGGACTCGCCCTCGCCGGATTCGGGCTCGACCCCTGGCGGACCCCGCGCCGCATCCTCCGGGAGCCCCGCTACGACGCCATGGAGGCGTACCTCGACCGGACCGGCCCCTCCGGCCGGGTCATGATGTGCAACTCCGCCTCGATCCAGGTCTGTCTGGACGCCGGGGAGCAGGAGCCGGGGCCGCTCGGCGCCGGCAGGCGCTGGCAGCTCGCGCATCTGCTGGGCGCGGTGCTGACCGCGGCCTTCGCCAACTCCCCCGCGCTCGCCGGGCGGCCCACCGGCTGGCGCTCGACCCGGCAGGCGATCTGGGCCGAGCTGGACGACATCCGCCCCATCGCGCCTCCGCTGGACCGGGAGCCGAGGGACGCGTGGACCGCGCACGCGCTGGACGCGCCGGTGATGTTCGTGGCGACGGAGGACGGGCCGTGGGAGCGGCCCGACGCGCTCACCTTCCGGGCCTGGCTGCGGTCCGGCGGGCCGCGCCCGCCGACCCGGCAGGATCTCGACCGCCATCTGACCACCCTCTTCCCGCCGGTGCGCCCGCGCGGCCATCTGGAGCTGCGGATGATCGACGCGCAGCCGGGGGACGACGGCTGGCTCGTGCCGCTCGCGGTGGTCACGGCCCTCTTCGAGGACCCGGAGGCGGCGGAGACCGTCTACCGGATGGTCAAACCGCTCGCGGAGTACGCGGGGAACCGGCCGGCGCCCCGCAATCCCCTCTGGCTCGGCGCGGCGCGCGCCGGGCTGAGCGACCCGGAGCTGCGCGCGACCGCCGCGGGCTGCTTCACCGTCGCGCTGGAGGCGCTGCCCCGGGTGGGTGCCTCCACCGAGGTGTGCGACGCGGTGGCCGCCTTCACGGAGCGGCAGGTGCTGCGGGGCCGCTGTCCCGCCGACGACCTCCTCCTCCACCCCTCGCTCGGGCAGGGCCCGGCGACACCGGACAAGGAGCCGGGCACATGACCGAGGACCTCCGACGGCGGGCGGTCGACGCGCTCGCCCGCGCCCGCGCCCGCACCGCCGCGCTCACCGGATGTGTCGACGACGGCGAGCTGACCGCCCAGCACTCCCCGCTGATGTCCCCGCTGGTCTGGGACCTGGCCCATATCGGCAACCAGGAGGAGCAGTGGCTGCTGCGGAGGGTCGGCGGGCGGGCGGCCCTGCGGCCCGAGATCGATTCGCTGTACGACGCCTTCGAGCATCCGCGGGCGACCCGGCCGTCCCTGCCGCTGCTGGCCCCGGCCGAGGCCCGGGGGTACGCGTCCGATGTCCGGGGCCGGGTCCTGGATCTGCTGGAGCGCTCGCCGCTGGAGGGCGGCGGGCCGCTGGTGGACTCCGCGTTCGCCTTCGGGATGATCGCCCAGCACGAGCAGCAGCACGACGAGACCATGCTCATCACCCATCAGCTGCGCGGTGGCCCCGCCGTGCTGGAGGCACCCGATCCGCCCGGCGCGGACGGCGCCCGGCTGCCCGCCGATGTGCTGGTCCCCGGCGGCCCCTTCACGATGGGCACATCGGCCGAGCCCTGGGCGCTGGACAACGAACGGCCGGCGCACCGGCGCACGGTCGCGGCCTTCCGGCTCGACACGGTGCCGGTGACCTGCGGCGCGTATCTCGCGTTCATGGCGGACGGCGGCTACCGCGATCCGCGCTGGTGGGCGGCGGAGGGCTTCGGGCAGATCCAGCGGCACGGGATCGAGGCGCCCCTGTTCTGGCGGCGGGAGGGCGGCCAGTGGCTGCGCCGCCGCTTCGGGGTGACCGAGCCGGTGCCGCTGGACGAGCCGGTGCTGCATGTGAGCTGGTACGAGGCCGATGCCTACGCCCGCTGGGCGGGGCGGCGGCTGCCCACCGAGGCCGAGTGGGAGAAGGCCGCGCGGTACGACCCGGTGTCGGGCCGCTCGCGCCGTTTCCCCTGGGGCGACGGCGACCCCACCCCCGTACACGCCAATCTGGGGCAGCGGCACCTGCGGCCCGCGCCGGCCGGGGGGTATCCGGAGGGGGCGTCGCCGCTCGGTGTGCGGCAGCTGATCGGGGATGTGTGGGAGTGGACGGCGAGCGACTTCCTGCCCTACCCGGGGTTCGCCGCCTTCCCCTACCGCGAGTACTCCGAGGTGTTCTTCGGCGGTGAGCACAAGGTGCTGCGCGGTGGTTCCTTCGGAGTGGACGCGGTGGCCTGCCGGGGGACCTTCCGCAACTGGGACCTTCCGGTGCGGCGGCAGATCTTCGCCGGGTTCCGCACGGCGCGGGACGCGGCCCCCGGAGAGGGCGGCGCGGGGACGGGGGTGGGCTGATGTGCCGGCACATCGCCTATCTCGGGCCCCCGGTGGCCCCGGGCGAGCTGCTCACCGCGCCGGCCCACGGACTGCTGCGGCAGTCCTGGGCCCCCCGGCGGCAGAACCACGGCACCGTCAACGCCGACGGCTTCGGTCTCGGCTGGTACGCCGACGGCGATCCGGTGCCCGCGCGCTACCGGCGCGCCGGGCCGGTCTGGGGCGATCTCTCCTTCGCCGATCTCACCCGGGTGATCCGCACCCGGGCGCTGCTGGCCGCGGTGCGCGACGCGACCGTGCCGGGCGCCGACGGCGAGGCGGCGGCGGCGCCCTTCGCCGCCGGCCCGTGGCTCTTCAGCCACAACGGCGCGGTGCCGGGGTGGCCCGGCTCGCTGGCTCCGCTCGCCCTGACCCTGCCCGCCGCCGAGCTGCTCTCGCTGGAGGCCCGCTGCGACACGGCGCTGCTGTGGGCGCTGGTGCTGCACCGGCTGCGCGACGGCGACGAGCCGGGCCAGGCGCTCGCCGACACGGTCCACGAGGTCGCGGAGGCCGCCCCGGGCTCCCGGCTGAACTTCCTGCTCACCGACGGGGAGACGGTCGCGGCGACCGCCTGGGGCGACTCCCTGTACTCGCTCGCCGGCCCGGACGGCCGGTGCGCGGTGGCGTCGGAGCCGTACGACGACGATCCGCGCTGGCGCGCGGTGCCCGACCGGACCCTGCTGGTCGCCACGCGCGCCGGTGTCCTGCTCTCCCCGCTCAAGGAGCCCCCGCAGTGAGCCCGTTCCAGCTGACCCGCACCCTGCCCGAGGACGCCACGGGCGCCGCGCTGCGCGACGACGTGCTGCACGGGCTGACCCGTACGCCCAAGGAGCTGCCGCCCAAGTGGTTCTACGACGCCCGGGGCAGCGAGCTGTTCGAGGAGATCACCCGGCTGCCCGAGTACTACCCGACCCGGGCCGAACGGGAGATCCTGATCGCCCGGGCACCCGCCATCGCCGCCGCGACCGGGGCGCGCACCCTGGTGGAGCTGGGCTCGGGGTCGTCCGAGAAGACCCGGCATCTGCTGGACGCGCTGCCACAGCTGCGCAGCTATGTACCGGTCGATGTGAGCGAGAGCGCTCTGACGGGCGCGGCCGGGGCGCTGCTGGAGGAGCGTCCGGGGCTGCACATCCATGCCCTGATCGCGGATTTCACCCGGGGGCTCGTGCTGCCCGGCACCCCGGGGCCCCGGCTGGTGGTCTTCCTCGGGGGCACGATCGGCAATCTGCTGCCCGCCGAGCGCGCGCGGTTCCTGGGGTCGGTGCGGACGCTGCTGGGGCCGGGGGACGCGCTGCTGCTGGGCACGGACCTGGTGAAGAGCGAGGAGGTCCTGGTCCGGGCGTACGACGACGACGCCGGGGTGACGGCGGAGTTCAACCGGAATGTGCTGCGGGTCCTCGCCCGGGAGCTGGGGGCGGAGGTCGACCCGGCGGACTTCGAGCATGTGGCGCGGTGGGACCGGGAGCGGGAGTGGATCGAGATGCGGCTGCGGGCGCGCTCGGCGCTGACGGTGCGGATTCCGGAGCTGGGTCTCGCGGTGCCCTTCGCGCGGGGTGAGGAGATGCGCACGGAGGTGTCGGCGAAGTTCCGTCAGGAGGGGGTGCGCAAGGAGCTGGCGGAGGCCGGTCTCGAACTGTCCGCGTGGTGGACCGATACGGAGGGCCGGTTCGCCCTCTCGCTGGCGACCGTCATCACCTGATCCCGGGGTACGGGGTGAACGGGCGGCCCCGCGCGGTGTGCGCGGGCCGCCCCGGTCATCCCTCGGGGCGCGTCCGGCGGTTCACCCCGGGGAGAGCATGGTGGTGATCCGCTCGGACGCGAGCTGCCCGGCGCGCCGGGCGTCGCCGCCCTCCAGCACGGTGGTCATAAAGGTCTTGATCGGGTTGTCCAGCTCGACCTCGCCCCACTTGGGCGAGTTGGGGGTGGCCTGGCTGCCCTTGGCCGCGGCGCCCGCGGCCATGGCGGAGGTGCTCTCCTGCCCCTCGACGACCCGGGCGAGCGATCCCTTGTTGGGGACGTAGTTCATGGACTTCGCCAGGTCGGTCTGCCAGCGCTCGCTGGCCAGCGCCTTGACGACCTCGACCGCCGCGCCGCGCTCGTCCGCCTTCTCCGGGATGATCAGGTCGGAGCCGCCGGTGAAGACCGCGCCGGGCTCGTCCGCCGTCTTGCCCGGGATGGTGAAGTAGCCGAGCTTGCCCTTGAGCGCGGGGTTGGCCTTCTCGATGGCGGCGGCGGCGCTGGGGGCCGAGACGATCTGGGCGACATTGCCGCGTGCGAAGACATCGGCCTGCGGGGGCTTCTGCTCGTCCGCGTTCCTGGGGCCCTTGCCGTGCGCCTGGAGCTCCTTGTAGTACTCCATGGCGCGCAGGGCCTGGTCGGTGTGAATCCGGCCCTCCCAGTTGCCCGCCCGCTCGACGGCGAGCGCACCGCCCTCGTCCCAGATGAAGCCGGCGAGGGTGTACCAGTCCTGCCCCGCGAGATAGATGCCCTGGTTGCCGCCGGTGTTGAGCCGCTCGGAGAGGTCCAGCCACTCCTGGCGGGTCTTGGGGTACTCCTCGATCCCCGCGTCCGCGAAGATGTCCTTGTTGTAGATGACGACGCGGTTGGCGGCGTACCACGGTATGCCGTACTGCGAGCCGTTGATGTTGCCGGGCTCCGCCAGGCCCTCCAGCCAGTCCTCGCTGCCGAGGTCCCGCACGGCCTCCAGCGTGAGGTCGCGGAGCGCGTCGCTCTCGGCGTACTGGGCGACCTGGGTGTTGCCGACCTCGATGATCTCCGGGGTGTTCTCGCCCTCCAGCGCGGCGTTGACCTTCTTCCCGATGCCGGTCCAGGAGTGGAAGGTGAACTCCAGCTCCACCGATGGATGCTCCTTCTCGTACTCCTTGGTGAAGCGCTGCAGGAAGTCGTCGGAGACGCTGTTCTCCATCAGCCACACCCGCACCGTGCTGCTGTCGGAGCCGCCGCCGGGGAGGAGACCGCATCCGGCGGTGAGCGCGAGGGCACAGGCGAGTGCGAGGGAGGACGGGAGAGGACGGCGGATTTTCACAGCGTTCACCTTCGAGGGTGTGGAAACGTGAACCCGATGGGGGGAAGCGCGCTCCAGGCTCGCACGGGTGTGGCTGGATTTTGGTATGTACCAAAGTGCCGGTCAAGCCCTATACCGATGCCTCGCGCACCGCTTCCTGGTGGGGCACGGTGGAGACCATGTGCAGAGAGTGTAGCGAGAGGAGTACGACGACATGTCCAATCACACTTACCGAGTCACTGAGATTGTCGGCACATCTCCCGATGGAGTGGATCAAGCCATTCGGAACGGGATCGCCAGGGCGGACGAAACCCTGCGCGGGCTCGACTGGTTCGAGGTGACACAGGTGCGCGGCCGGATCGTGGACGGCCGGATCGAGCACTACCAGGTGGGCCTGAAAGTCGGCTTCCGACTGGAGGACGGCGGCTGACCGTCCGCACCCAAAAAGGACACATCACACCAGTTCCCTCACATCCCTTTCAAGCAGGTCCGAAACGGCCTTACCGGGCGGGACTCGCCTCCCGGCCGGCCGGGTGCGGCCCCGGGCCACCCGAACGGCGCAGACCGGTACGGAAATCCCGCCGGCACCCGCCCGGCGGAGCCCCGGGCGAACGGCTGAACGACACCAGCACCTAGAATTGTCCGATATGCACAGCCCTCACGACCCCTACGTCCGTGTCCGTGGCGCCCGGGAGCACAATCTCCGCGGTGTCGACGTGGACATCCCCCGTGACGCCCTCGTCGTCTTCACGGGTGTCTCGGGGTCGGGGAAGTCCTCACTCGCCTTCGGCACCGTCTACGCCGAGGCCCAGCGGCGCTACGTCGAATCCGTCGCGCCCTACGCCCGCCGGCTCATCCACCAGGTCGGCGCCCCCGACGTGGGGGACATCTCGGGGCTGCCGCCCGCGGTCTCGCTGGAGCAGCGGCGCTCGGCGCCCACCTCGCGCTCCTCGGTGGGCACGGTGACCACGCTCTCCAACTCGCTGCGGATGCTGTTCTCCCGGGCGGGCGACTACCCGGCGGGCGCGGAGCGGCTGGACTCGGACGCCTTCTCGCCGAACACGGCGGCCGGGGCCTGCCCCGAGTGCCACGGTCTGGGCCTGGTCCACCGCACGGACGAGTCCCTGCTCGTCCCCGACCCCTCGCTGTCGATCCGCGAGGGCGCCATCGCGGCCTGGCCGGGCGCCTGGCAGGGGAAGAACCTGCGCGATGTGCTGGACGCCCTGGGATACGACATCGACCGGCCCTGGCGCGAGCTGGACGCGCGGGACCGGGAGTGGATTCTCTTCACGGACGAGCAGCCGGTGGTCACGGTGGACCCGGTGCGGGAGGCGGGCCGCATCCAGCGTCCGTACCAGGGGACGTACACCGGCGCCCGGCGCCATGTGCTGCACACCTTCGCCGACTCCAGGAGCCAGGCGCTGCGCGCCCGGGCCGAGCGCTTTCTGACCAGCGCGCCCTGCCCGGTCTGCGGGGGCGGGCGGCTGCGGCCGGAGTCCCTCGCGGTCACCTTCGCGGGCCGGACCATCGCCGAGCTGGCGGCCCTGCCGCTGACCGCGCTGGCCGAGGTCCTCACCGAGGCCGGGGACGGCGGAGGCGGGGCCGGGGACGGCGGGGGCGGGGGCGGGTCCGCCCGGGTGCTCACCGCCGATCTGCTGGCGCGCATCGCCACGGTCACCGAGCTGGGCCTCGGCTACCTCAGCGCCGACCGGCCCACCCCGACCCTCTCCAGCGGGGAGCTCCAGCGGCTGCGGCTCGCCACCGCGCTGCGCTCGGGGCTCTTCGGGGTGGTGTACGTCCTGGACGAGCCGTCGGCCGGGCTGCACCCGGCGGACACCCGGGCGCTGCTGGTGGTCCTGGAGCGGCTGAAGGCCGCGGGGAACTCGGTCTTCGTGGTCGAGCACCATCTGGACGTCATGCGCGGCGCCGACTGGATCGTCGATGTCGGCCCCCTCGCCGGTGAGCACGGCGGACGGGTGCTGCACAGCGGTCCGCCCGAGGGCCTCGCGTCGGTCGGGGAGTCGGCGACCCGGCGGTTCCTCTTCGACCGCTCCCCCGCCCCGCCCCGGACGGTCCGGGAGCCCGCCGGCTGGCTGAGCACCGGCCCGGTCACCCGGCACAATCTGCGGGGTGTCGAGGCGCGGGTGCCGCTCGGTGTGCTGACGGCGGTCACCGGGGTCTCCGGCTCGGGCAAGTCGACCCTGGTCGGGGCGGTCACCGGGGAGACACCCGGGGTGGGGCGGCTGGTGACGGTGGACCAGAAGCCCATCGGGCGCACCCCCCGCTCCAATCTGGCGACGTACACCGGTCTGTTCGACGCCGTACGGAAGCTCTTCGCCGGGACCGGGGACGCGCGGGCCCGGGGGTACCGGGCGGGCAGGTTCTCCTTCAATGTGACGGGCGGCCGGTGCGAGACCTGCCAGGGGGAGGGGTCCGTCTCCGTGGAGCTGCTCTTCCTGCCCCGTACCCACACGCCCTGCCCGGACTGCCGGGGCGCGCGCTACAACCCCGCGACGCTGGAGGTGCGCCACCGGGGGCTGCACATCGCGGAGGTGCTGGATCTGACGGTGGAGGCGGCGGCGGAGTTCTTCGCGGAGGTGCCCGCGGCGGCCCGCGGCCTCGCCGCGCTGCTGGATGTGGGGCTCGGCTATCTGCGGCTCGGCCAGCCGGCGACCGAGCTGTCCGGTGGCGAGGCCCAGCGGATCAAGCTGGCCACGGAGCTTCAGCGGCCCCGCCGCGACCACACCCTGTACATCCTGGACGAACCCACGACCGGGCTGCACCCCGCCGACGCGGAGGTGCTGATGCGCCAGTTGAACGGGCTGGCCGACGCGGGGCACTCGGTGGTCGTCGTGGAGCACGACATGGATGTGGTCGCGGGCGCCGACTGGGTCATCGACCTGGGCCCGGGCGGCGGTGACGAGGGCGGGCGCATCGTCGCCGAGGGGACCCCGGCCCAGGTGGCGTCGGTGGCGCGGAGCCGTACGGCACCGTTCCTGGCGGCGGCGCTGGGCGTCCCTGCGCCCGGATAGCGCCACCGGAACCGGCGTGTCCACATCCCGGCCGGCCACGGCCCGGGATGTGGACACGGTCCAGGGGAGGGCCGGCTCCGCGCCCCGCCGGCGGCGGGCGCGGCCCGCGCCGGCCGGGCGGTCCTACCGCTTGGCCCTGCGGTTCGCCCGCAGCCACTCCTTGTTCATGGCGGCGATCGAGGGGAGCGGGATGCCCTTGGGGCAGGCCGTGGCGCACTCACCGGTCAGGGTGCACCCGCCGAAGCCCTCCGCGTCCATCGTCGCCACCATGTCGAGCACCCGGGTCTCGCGCTCGGGAGCGCCCTGCGGCAGCACATTGAGATGGTTGACCTTCGCCGAGGTGAAGAGCATCGCCGACCCGTTGGGGCAGGCGGCCACACAGGCCCCGCAGCCGATGCACTCGGCGTGCTCGAAGGCGAAGTCCGCGTCCGGCTTGGGCACCGGGGTGGCGTGGGCCTCGGGCGCGGCGCCGGTCGGGACGGAGACATAGCCGCCGGACTGGATGATCCGGTCGAACGCGGACCGGTCGACGACCAGATCCTTCACCACCGGGAACGCGGCGGCCCGCCAGGGCTCGATGTCGATGGTGTCGCCGTCCCGGAAGGACCGCATGTGGAGCTGGCAGGTGGTGGTGCGCTCGGGGCCGTGGGCGTCGCCGTTGATGACGAGGCTGCACGCGCCGCAGATGCCCTCGCGGCAGTCGTGGTCGAAGGCCACCGGGTCCTCACCGCGCAGGATCAGCTCCTCGTTGAGGGTGTCCAGCATCTCCAGGAAGGACATGTCCTCGGAGATGTCGTCGACCTCGTAGGTCGCCATCGTGCCGGGGGCGGTGGGGTTGCGCTGCCGCCAGACGCGCAGTTTGAGCCTCATGCGTAGCTCCGCTGGGTGGGGTGGACATACTCGAAGACGAGGTCTTCGCGGTGCAGGACGGGCGCCGTGCCGGTCGCGGTGAACTCCCAGGCGGCGGCGTAGCCGAACTCCTCGTCGCGGCGTTCCGCCTCGCCCTCCGGGGTCTGGGACTCCTCCCGGAAGTGACCGCCGCAGGACTCCGCGCGGTGGAGCGCGTCCAGGCACATCAGCTCGGCCAGCTCCAGATAGTCGACGACGCGGTTGGCCTTCTCCAGCGACTGGTTGAACTCCTCGCCGGTGCCGGGGACCTTGATCCGCCGCCAGAACTCCTCCCGGATCTGCGGGATGCGGTCGAGTGCCTTCCGCAGCCCCTCCTCGGTGCGGGCCATCCCGCAGTACTCCCACATCAGCTCGCCCACCTCGCGGTGGAAGGAGTCCGGGGTGCGGTCGCCGTCGACGGCGAGCAGCAGCCGGAGCCGGTCCTCGGTCTCGGCGACGGCCTCCGCGACCGCCGGGTGGGAGGGGTCGGGCCGCTCGCCGAGCGGGGCGCGCGCCAGATAGTCGTTGATGGTGGACGGCAGGACGAAGTAGCCGTCGCCGAGCCCCTGCATCAGCGCGGAGGCGCCCAGCCGGTTGGCCCCGTGGTCGGAGAAGTTGGCCTCGCCGATCGCGAAGAGCCCGGGCACGGTGGTCTGGAGGTCGTAGTCGACCCAGAGCCCGCCCATGGTGTAGTGCACGGCGGGGTAGATCCGCATCGGCACCTCGTAGGGGTTCTCGGCGGTGATCCGCGCGTACATGTCGAAGAGGTTGCCGTACTTCTCCTCGACCTTCGCCCGGCCCATCCGGCTGATCGCGTCGGCGAAGTCGAGATAGACGCCCTGGCCGCCGGGGCCCACGCCCCGGCCCTCGTCGCAGACGTTCTTCGCGGCGCGGGAGGCGATGTCCCGGGGGACGAGGTTGCCGAAGGAGGGGTAGATCCGCTCCAGGTAGTAGTCGCGCTCGTCCTCGGGGATCTCGTTGGCGGGGCGCTGGTCGCCGCGCGCCTTCGGCACCCAGATGCGTCCGTCGTTCCGCAGCGACTCGCTCATCAGCGTCAGCTTCGACTGGTGGTCGCCGGTGCGCGGGATGCAGGTGGGGTGGATCTGGGTGAAGCAGGGGTTGGCGAGGTGGGCGCCGCGCCGGTGGGCGCGCCAGATGGCGGTGGCGTTGGAGTTCATGGCGTTGGTCGACAGATAGAAGACATTGCCGTAGCCGCCGGTCGCCAGCACCACCGCGTCGGCGAAGTGGGTGGAGATCTCGCCGGTGATCAGATCCCGGGCGACGATGCCCCGGGCCCGCCCGTCGACGACGATCAGATCGAGCATCTCGGTACGGGCGTGCAGGGTGACGCTGCCCGCCGCGATCTGCCGGGAGAGCGCCTGGTAGGCGCCGAGCAGCAGCTGCTGTCCGGTCTGGCCCCGGGCGTAGAAGGTACGGGAGACCTGGACGCCGCCGAAGGAGCGGGTGTCCAGGAGTCCGCCGTACTCGCGGGCGAAGGGCACGCCCTGGGCGACGCACTGGTCGATGATCTCCACGGAGATCTGGGCGAGCCGGTGCACATTGGACTCGCGGGCGCGGAAGTCCCCGCCCTTCACGGTGTCGTAGAACAGCCGGTGGATGGAGTCGCCGTCGTTGCGGTAGTTCTTGGCGGCGTTGATGCCGCCCTGGGCGGCGATGGAGTGGGCGCGGCGCGGTGAGTCCTGGTAGCAGAACTGCTCGACGTGGTAGCCCTGCTCGCCCAGGGTCGCGCCGGCCGCGCCGCCGGCCAGTCCGGTGCCGACGACGATCACCGTGTGCTTGCGCCGGTTGGCCGGGTTGACGAGCTTCGCCTCGAAGCGGCGGCGGTCCCAGCGGTCGGCTATCGGGCCCTCGGGGGCCTTGGTGTCGGCGATCGGTTCGCCGGTCTCGTACTCCGTGAAGCTCATCTCAGCTCACCACTCCGGTCATGACGGCGACGGGTACCGCGATGAAGCCCACGGTCAGCATCAGGGCGAGGCCGTTGGCGGCGGCCTTCAGGGCGCGGTCACGGGTGGCACTGCCCACGCCCAGGGTCTGGGCTGCGCTCCAGAAGCCATGGCGGACATGGAGGCCGACGGCGAGCATCGCGGTGATGTAGATGACATTGCCGTACCAGGTGGAGAAGGTGGCGACGATGTTCTCGTACGGCTTCCCGGCCTCGGCGTTCTCGTTGACCGTGAGGGTCGTGAGATCGAGGATGTGCCAGACGACGAAGAGGACGATGATGATGCCGCCCCACCGCATCGTGCGGGTGGCGTAACTGGCCCGCCCGCGCTTGTGCGCGTACGCCACGGGCCTGGCCCTGATGTCGCGCCGGCTGAGCTGGTACGCGGAGACCGCGTGCGCCACGACGGCCGCGACCAGCACGACCCGGACCAGCCACAGGGCCCACTCGTAGTGCAGCAGGGGGGCGCCCAGGGTGCGCAGCCAGTGGGCGTACTCGTTGAACTCCTGCGAGCCGAAGAAGACCTTCAGATTGCCCAGCACATGCGCGACGAGATAGCCGAGCATGATGAGGCCGCTCACCGCCATGACGGCCTTCTTGCCGAGCGTCGATCCCCAGAAGGTGCGCTTGGGCGACGGTTTTCGGTCCGTCGGCCCCTGTCCGGTACGCGTTGCCAGAGCCATGGGGGAACCGTAGGGCTCCGGGGGTCAATCGGTCCAAGACATGATCCGGCTCATCTCCATAGACAAACCCTATGGTGGGTTACGGTGGGCGGTATGCAGTTCCAGCAGCTTCTGTACTTTGTCGCCGTCGCCGAGACCCGGCACTTCACCCATGCCGCCGAGCGGGTCCATGTCTCGCAGCCCTCGCTGTCGCAGCAGATCCGCGCCCTGGAGACGGAGCTGGGGGCGGAGCTGTTCAGCCGGGCGCGGGGGAACATCGGGCTCACCGAGGCGGGCGAGGCGCTGCTGCCGCTGGCCCGCAGGATTCTGGCGGACGCGGACACGGCGCGGCACGAGGTGCAGGAGCTGGTGCAGCTGCGGCGGGGGCGGGTGCGGCTGGGGGCGACGCCGAGCCTGTGCACCGGGCTGCTGCCGGAGGTGCTGCGGGTCTACCACGACCGGCATCCGGGGATCTCGCTGGTGATCGAGGAGGGCGGGTCGCACGATCTGGTGCGGCTGCTGGCGCGGGGGGCGCTGGATCTGGCGCTGATCGTGCTGCCGCTGCCGCCGGGGTCGCCGGCGCTGACGACGGTGGAGCTGCTGCGGGAGGACCTGGTGGTGGTGTCGTCGGCCTCGGTGAAGGCGCCCCGGCGGCCGGTGCGCATCCGCGATCTGCGGGACCAGCCGCTGGTGATGTTCCGGCACGGGTACGACCTGCGGGAGCTGACGGTGGCGGCGTGCCGGGCGGAGGGGTTCGAGCCCGGTTTCACGGTGGAGGGCGGCGAGATGGACGCCGTGCTGGGGTTTGTGCGGGCGGGGCTGGGGGTGGCGGTGGTGCCGAGCATGGTGGCGGGGAGGGCGGGGCCGGGGTTCCGGGTGACACCGCTGGCACAGCCGGGGCTGCGGAGGACGATCGCGCTGGCGCACCGCAGCGATGTGGCGCCGCCGAGGGCGGCGAGGGAGTTGCAGCGGGTGCTGATCGCTCGGGCCGGGTGAACCCCCGTGGGCGTACGCGTCGCGGGGCCGGGTGAACCCCGTGGGGATGCGCGTGGCGGGGCCGGGTGAACCCCATGGGGATGCGCGTCACGGGGCCGGGTGAACCCCATGGGGATGCGCGTTGTCGGGCGGCGCCCGCCGTGGCGGGCACGGCCTGCGGCCGTGTCCTCAATCGCCGGACGGGCTGAAGGCACAGGGCATCCCACAGCGCGGGCTGCCGGCCCGTGTCCTTCGCCGCCGGACGGGCCGGAGGTGCCCGGGGCGTCGCACGGCGGCGGGTCGCCGGGGTGGCCTCAGATGGCGTCCGCCAGGGAGAGGGCGTGGAGGCGGTCGGGCGGGCCCGGGCGGGCGTAGTACCAGCCCTGGGCCGTGTCGCAGCCGAGTTCCCGGAGCTGCTCGGCCTGGGCGCCGGTCTCCACTCCCTCGACGGTGACGGCCAGCTCCAGACTGTGCGCCAGGGCGACGATCCCCTCCACGATCTTCACATCGACCGGGTCCACCGGGAGCTGCTGCATCCCCTGGGTGAAGGAGCGGTCCAGTTTGAGGATGCTCACCGGGAGCCGGCGCAGATTCGCCAGGTTGGAGTACCCGGTGCCGAAGTCGTCGAGCGCGATGTCCACCCCCATCTCGGCGAGCTGCCGCAGCGGCTTGAGCAGCCCCTCGTCCGCGCCGATCAGCGCCGATTCGGTGACCTCCAGGCAGAGCGCGCCCGGCGCGAGCCCCGATCCCTCCAGGACCGCGATCGTGTCGGTGACCAGGCCCGGGTGGTGGAGCTGGGTGGGTGAGAGGTTCACATTGATCCGCAGCGGCCCGCCGTCGGCGTGGTTCTGCTGCCAGAATCTCGCCTGGCGCACCGCCTCCTGGAGCACCCAGCGCCCCAGCGGCACGATCAGCCCGGTGTGCTCGGCCAGCGGAATGAACTGGTCCGGCCCCAGCACCCCGTGCTGCGGGTGGTGCCAGCGCACCAGGGCCTCCGCGCCGTGCACGCTGCCGTCGTCCAGGTGGACCAGCGGCTGGTACTCGATGAAGAACTCCCCGCGCTCCAGCGCCGCGGGCAGCGCGGTGGTCAGCCCGTGCCGGGTGATGGCCCGGGCGTCCATCTCGGGGTCGGCGATCTCATAGCGGTTGCCGCCCGCCGACTTCGCGCGGTACATGGTGATGTCGGCGCTGCGCAGCACCTCCGCCGTGGTGCGCTCCCCCGCCGGGCCCTCGACGATGCCGATCGAGCCCCGGACGGAGAACTCGCGCCCGTCGACCCGGATCGGCGAGGCGAGGGCGCCCAGAATCCTGGCCGCCAGCTCACCCACCTCGTGCTGGGTGTCCGGCCC
Source organism: Streptomyces sp. NPDC001889 (assembly GCF_053594535.1). Classification (NCBI taxonomy): domain Bacteria; kingdom Bacillati; phylum Actinomycetota; class Actinomycetes; order Kitasatosporales; family Streptomycetaceae; genus Streptomyces; species Streptomyces sp. NPDC001889. The sequence continues at coordinate 352,894 of NZ_JBSFER010000002.1, read as the reverse complement.
GGTGGTGAGCGCCACGAACTCGTCGCCGCCGAGCCGGGCCACCATCTCCCCCGGCGCGGTGGCACAGCTCTGGAGCCGGTCCGCGACCTCGACCAGCAGCCGGTCGCCCGCCGCGTGCCCGAGGCTGTCGTTGATGACCTTGAACCCGTCGAGGTCGAGATAGCAGAGCCCGAAGCGGCGGCCGTCCCCGCCGGAGATCGCCTTCTCCAGCCGCTCGGCGAAGAGCGTCCGGTTCGGCAGCCCGGTGAGCGCGTCGTGGGTGGCCTCGTACCGCAGCCGCAGATTGAGCAGCCGGCGTTCCGTGGTGTCCTCCAGCAGCGCGAGCTGGTACTGGGGGCGGCCCTCGCTGTCCCGCAGCAGCGACAGCGTCATATTGGTCCAGAGCACGGTGCCGTCGTTGCGGAAGAAGGGCTTCTCCACCCGGAAGTGCTCGCGCTCGCCGCGGATCAGCTCCCGGTGGAGCTGCCAGACGTGCGGCCGGTCCTCGGGGTGGGCCCACTCCGTCACCTTCTTGCCCCGCACATGGTTCTCCAGACCGCCGAACATGCGGGTGAGGGTCTCGTTGACCTCCAGCACATTGCCGTCGAGGTCGGCGATCCCGATGCCGATCGCCGCCCCCTCGAACACCGCCCGCAGCCGGGTCTCGGTGTCGTGCAGCGCGCTCACCGCGTCCGAGCGGGCCTGGAGCGCGGAGCGGGCGATGGCCTCCTGCTCGGCGAGGGTCCGTTCGCGCAGGGCCCGGGCGAACCCCGCGGCCAGGGCGTGCTGGAGCCGGGCGCAGCGGGCGACCCGGCTCTCCTCGGCCGCCGGGTCCGCCGGCGCTCCGGAACCGGAGCCGCAGTACAGGACCAGATAGGCGTCGATGACCCCGAGGGTGCTGCTGAGCGCCTCCGGGTCGGTGCAGTGGGCGTCGACGAGCGCGGCCCCGATCCCCTGGGCCGCCCGGGGGTCGAAGGTGCGGGCGTGCAGTGATTCGCTGAGCAGCCGGGCCAGGGGCAGCAGATGCTCCTCGACCTCGCCCCGGGTCAGCGGGGTCGCCGTCACGGGGAAGACCGCGCGGCTCCAGATGGTCGCGAACCTGCGGAGTCTGTCCTCCAGCCCGTCCGGGTCGGCCGCGGAATCCGCCGCCTGCGAGGGCACCATCACGCCTTGCGCCCCACCCCGGCGAAGCCCGCGAAGGCGTATGGGTCCTCCTGCTCGGCCGGTGCGTCGGGCCGCCAGCGGGGCGGTGACACCAGTCCGGGCTCGGTCATGTCGTACCCCTCGAAGAACCCGGCTATCCGGTCGTGTGTGCGCATGGTCAGCGGCTGTCGGATGTCACGGTAGACCCCGACCGCGCGCGCCGCCTGTTCCTCGGGCACCGGGACTCCGTCGTAGGCGGCGTGGTTGACGACGATCAGGCTGCCGGGCGCGAACGCGTCCCGGAGCCGGGCGACCGCGCCGTGCGGATCGTCCGCGTCCTCGACGAAGTGGAGCACGGAGAGCAGCAGCAGCGCCACCGGCCGCCGCAGATCGAGCAGGCCGGCCAGCTCCGGGCTGTCGAGGATCTGCCGGGGTCTGCGCAGGTCGGCGTGGGCGACGGCGGCCCGGGGCTCCTCTTCGAGCACGGCCCGGGCGTGGGCGACAACGACCGGATCGTGGTCGATGTAGAGCACCCGGGCGTCCGGATCGGCCCGCAGCGCGACCTCGTGGACGGTGCGGTCGCCGCCGGGTGTCGGGAGTCCGGCACCGACATCGATGAACTGGGTGATGCCCTGCCCGGCCGCGTACCGCACGGCCCGGCGCATGAACGCGCGGTTGGCCTGGACGACCTTGGGCAGGCCCGGCAGGAATTCCATCGCCCGGCGGGCGGCCTGGCGGTCGACCTCGAAGTTGTGCGAACCGCCCAGATAGAAGTCGTACATTCGGGACACGCTCGGCATCGATATATCGATGCCGGGCGGGGCCCAGGCGGGACGCTCCATCGATGTCTCCAACCAAGTCGCCGGGGTCGTCACGGGGGAAGTCCGGCCATGTGTATGGCGAGTGTTCGAGCCGAGGCTACTGATCGACCGCCAATTGGGCGAGTCCAAACGGAAATTAGCGGTCCGTTCTTGGTCACACGGCACAGGGGGAAACCGGCTCGTCCGCGTGCCGGGAGAGGCGGGAGGGGCCCGCCGGGGCCTCGGTCGCCGTACGGGGCTCACCCCGCCGCCGGCACGGGCCTGCCCAGCGGTTTCGCCGCGCACCAAGTCCTCCCGGCGCCGCGCCCGTTGGTGCCGCCGGGCCGGGGGCCGGGGGCGGGGGTGCGGCGCTTGCGGGGTCGGTGGTCTGCTGCTGGGCGCCGTGGGAGCGGTCGGGGGCCGCTGAGCGCCTCCGCCGGACCCCCTCGGTGCCGTCCCTGCCCGGGGAGGCGACAACCGGCCATTTCCCGGGCGGTCACCGGCGCGGGCGGTCCGCCGGGAGCCGGGGGGGAGCCCCCGGACGCGGTGGCCGGCCCCTCCCGGTGCCGGCCGGCGGTGATCACGCGGTGCCGGGGCCTCCGCGGCGAGGTCCCGCCACCCGGGGCGCGAAACGGAGCGCGGCGGGGCCCGATGCCCGGCGGCGGGCCCGGCGGCGGACGGGGAGTCCCCGGCGGGCGGGCCGGTCCGTCCTCCGCACGGCCTACTCCGGTGACCCATTCGCCCGGCAGCGATCGCGGGCCCGGGAGAGCGCTCCTAGCGTTCCGGATATCGAGGGGCATTCCCTTCTCCGTGTGGATATCGGTTCCGCGGCTGCTCCTCGGGGAACCCGGAGGACTCACCATGCGCGCGATATGTGCCGCATCCGCCGCCGTACTGGGAGCAGCCGCTCTCGCCCTGACCCCGCCCGCCGCCACCGCCGCCGACGGCAAGGCGACCCCGCTGTTCACCGTCAGCCCCTCGACCGTCGCGCCGGGCGGGCGCGTCTCGCTGTCCGCGCGGGGATGCAGCAGTACGGCCACGGCCTCCTCCGGTGTCTTCGACGCCGTGACCATGGGCCCGGGCACCTCCGCCGTCGCCACCGTGGACCGCGACGCCCGGCGCGGTGCGCTCTACTCGGTCCAGTTCACCTGCGGCAGCCAGCGGGGCTCGTTCAACCTCGCCATCGCGGGCGGCAGCGCGTCCCCGACCATCAGCTCGACGAGCTCGGTGAGCGCGCCGGCCACCCCTCAGGGGGTGAGAGGAGGGCTCGGCGGCAGCGTCGGGGAGGTGGACGCCGGGAACATCGCGATCGGCGCGGGGCTGGTGCTGGCGGCGACCGGCGCGGCCACCCTGCTGGTCCGCAGGCGGGCGGCGGATGACCGCCGCCACTGACCCCTCGTACCGCGTCCGCTCCCTCCGTCCCCCGCCCCGGGTCCCGTCCAGGACCCGGGGCGAGCGCCTGTGCCGGGCGTTCCCGGGCCCGGTGGGGAGGTCCGGCCGGGGTCCGGTCAGGCCCGGCCGCCGACCGTGCGGCGGCGGCGGGCGATGAAGAGGGTGCCGCCGACGGCCGCCGTGGTGACCAGCCCGGCGCCGACCGCCATCTCGGCCGGTCCCGGGGCCATCGAGCCGCCCAGTCCGCCGTGGGCGCCGCGGCCCGAGACCACGGTGAAGTGCGCGGTCGCCACCTCGGACCGGTTGCCGTTGTGGCAGCGGACGGCGAGGTTGTAGCGGCCCGGGGTGGCGTGGTCGTGAATCCGGGCGCCGGCGCTGGTGCTGTTCCCCCGGTTGTCCCCGCCCCGGTTGTCGCTTCTGCTGTCGTTCCGGTTCTCGCCGCCCCGGTCCGCTCCCCGGTTCTCCTCGCGGTTCTCCTCACGGCCGTCGCGGTTGTCGCGGCCGTCCTCCCGGCCGTCCCCCCGGTGGAGACTGAGCCTCGGGAAGGCGTTGGAGGTGATGGTGCCTCCCCGGTCGCAGCCGTGCACGGTGATCGTCAGCGTGGCGCCCTGGTGGACGGAGTGGGGGCTGACGGAGACATGGATCGGGCCGTTGTCCTGGCTGTCGCCGCCCGCGGCGGCCACCGGGGCGGTCAGCCCTACGGCGGCGCATGCCGCGGCGGCCGCTGCGAGAGCGCGTGAAGCACGCATCGTGAACCTCCAGAGGAAGGCGCACCGAAGCGGCGCTCCGGGGATTCGACGAGTACGCCTTCCATGACGAACCCTCACCGGACCCACCATCCACCGCATTTCGGCACTGGTCCACCTCGGTGAGCCGGCACCCCGGCGACACGCCGAAGGAGCTGACGGAGTCGCAGGTCATGGCCCATCAGGCGTTCTGTCGTACCGATGACACGGATGGGTCACCCCGAGTGGCCGCCGCCACCCGTTCGCCCTTCTCTCCTCGCCGCTCCCCCACCGCTCGCCTAGCGTGCTCCCAGGCACCTGGGAAACAGAACAAAAGGGAGAATCATGGGCGAGGATCACCCTGGCTCGGAGTCGCGCAGACGCTCGCCGTGGGGCGTGGTGGCCCTGGTGATGCTCACGGGGATCGCGCTGATGAAGAACGGCGCGGATGTCTCCCTGGGCCCGCCCCAGCCGGCCGCCGCTGCCTCCCTGGGCCGCGCCGGTGAGACCTTCACCCCGCTCGTGCCCCCGAGATCGCTGGACTTCGCGCCCGCCGAGCGGGTGCGGATTCCCGCCCTCGACGTGGACGCCCCCGTGATGAACGTCGGCCTGGACGCCGACGGCTGGATCGAGGCGCCGCCGCCCGAGGACCGCAATATCGCCGGCTGGTACCAGAACGGCATCGCGCCCGGCCAGCGCGGCACCGCGGTGATCGTCGGCCATGTCGACAACCGCTCGGGCCCGGCCGTGTTCTACGGGCTCGGCACCGTCCGCAGGGGCGACCGGGTCGAGGTGCCCCGCCTCGACGGCTCGGAGGCGGTGTTCGAGGTGTACGGGGTGGAGGTGTTCGGCAAGGAGGACTTCCCGGCCGCCGAGGTGTACGGCGACACGGGCCATGCGGAGCTGCGGGTGATCACCTGCGGTGGCGGCTGGTCCAGGGCGAAGGGGTACGAGTCGAATGTCGTGGTCTTCGCCCGGCTGGTCCGGGGTGTCTGAGTGAGCCGTCGGAGCCGTCAGAGCCGTCGGTGCGGGCCCGGGGCGGACGGCCGCTCGGTGCGGGCCCCGGGGCGGCCGGGCACTCCCCGGCGGTGGCCCGGGCGGCCTGAGAACCCCTCGCGCCCGCGCGACCCGGGGCCCGGCGCGGGCGCCGGGAGCCGCTGACAGAACGATTCAGCGGCGCGGCACGGTGAGCCGGTAGCCGTCGTCCAGCAGCCGGGGAAGGTAGTGGCGGAGCGCCGCGACGCTCTGCGAGCGGTCGCCGCCCGCGTCGTGCGAGAGCACCACCACCCCGGGCGCGGCCCCGTCCAGCACCCGGCTGACGATCGTGCCGGTGCCCGGCTCGGTCCAGTCGAGGGTGTCCAGCGTCCACGCCAGCGGCTCCATGCCCAGCTCGGCGCCGATCTCGAAGGAGTGCCGGTTCCAGGCGCCGAAGGGCGCCCGGTACCAGAGCGGCGCCAGCCCCGAGACCTCCTCGATCACCTCGCTCGTGCGGCCCAGCTCGCGCCGGATGCCGGACGGCGCGAGCCGCGGGATCAGCGGATGCGACCAGGAGTGGTTGCCGATCACATGCCCGTCGTCGGCGATCTGACGGAGCAGCCGGCGGTGGACGGTGACCATCTCGCCGCAGACGAAGAACATGGCCCGTACGTCGTACCGGCGCAGTGTGCGCAGGATGCCGGGCGTGTACTGGGGGTCCGGGCCGTCGTCGAAGGTCAGGACCATGGTGCGGCCGGTGGACGCCGGCAGCCGGTGGAAGGGGCGGCGGCGCACCGGGGGCAGGGCCCGCCGCATGCCGGGCGGATGGGCGGTCATGGGCTCCAGCCGGTAGGCCGAGGCCCGCACGGCCTGTCCGGCGGCCATCGGGGGGCCGCCGGGCGCGCCGGCGACCGTGCGGGAGGACCCGGCGCCCCCGGAGCCACCGGAGCCCCACGAACCGTGCGGGCCCCGCGAGCCCTCGGGCAGGAGGAGCCCGGCGGTGGCGGCGGCACCGAGGAGCGCGGTGACACGGAGTACCGTCCGGCGGTCCGGCGGTGTCTGATCCTTCGTCATGACCAACAGCTCGCACGGCGTCCGCTCCGGGCCGATGATCAACACGCACCGGGGGTGAAAGCACCCCCGATGGGAGCAGTCGTGCGAACCACCCACTCGTGTGCGGGTGGAGGGGCCCGCGCTCAGCGGCCGGCCATGGTCAGCCCGTCCGCGGCGGCTCCGCGGCTGAGCACCGCCTCGCTGATGGACTCCTGGGCCTCGCGGTAGTCGTCCCGGTCCGCGCCGTCCGCCAGGGCGGCGGGAAGCTGGACGAGCCGGCCCGCGCCGGTGTCGTAGAACTGGGGGATGAACTCGGCCCGGCGCACCTCCCAGCGCGCGCCGGCCCCGGCGGGCGGGGCGAAGGTGAAGCGGCCGATGGAGCCCTGGTTGCCCCGGAGGTCGTGCCCGCCGTAGTGGTTGAACATCGGGCCGGCGATCTGGTCGCCCATGCCGTAGATCACCCAGGTGCCGTTCACCTTCTCGTACGCCTGCGGGACATGGGCGTGCGTACCGATGATCAGGTCGATGTCGGGGCGGCCCGCCGTGGTGGAGGCGGTCAGGGTCCGCGCGAGGGTGAGCTGCCGCTCGTCGGGGTCGGTCTGCCACTCGGTGCCCCAGTGGAGGCTGAGGACGACCACGTCCGCGCCGGATCTCCGGGCGGCGCGCGCGTCGGCGACGATCCTCTCCTCGTCGAGCGGGCTGACCGCCCAGGGCTGCCCCGGGGGCGGCTCATGGCCGTTGGTGTCGAAGGTGTAGGCGAGCTGGGCGACCTTCGCACCGCCCGCTTCCAGCCAGGCGGGGGTGGCGGCCTCGGTGGCGGTGCGGGCCGAGCCGTGGTGGGCGACACCCGCCGCGTCGAGCGCCTCAAGCGTGCGGCGGATGCCGTCGGCGCCGTCGTCCAGGGAGTGGTTGGAGGCGGTGGAGCAGGAGTCGTAGCCGGTGGCGGCCAGGCCCGCGGCGACCTCGGGCGGGGAGGTGAAGGCGGGGTAGCCGCTGTAGTCGCCGTCCGCGCCGTACACGGTCTCCATGTGGCAGATGGCCAGGTCGGCCGCCGAGACCACCGGGGCGACGGCGGCGAGCATGGGGGCGAAGTCGTAGCCGTCGTAGCCGGCGTCCGCCCTGGCCTGCTCGATGACCGAGTCGTGCGGGAGCACATCGCCGGTGGCCACCAGGGTGAAGCCGGCCGGCGGGGCGGGCGCGGCGGGGGCCCCCGAGAAGCCGGCGGGCTCCCGGGCCCGCTGCCGGTCCGGCTCGGCGCAGGCGGCGGCCGAGGCGGTCAGGAGTACGGCGGTGAGGGCGAGCGCCGCCCGCCGGGCGGGGCTCGACGGCCGCCGGGCGGTTCCCGGCCAGTGGCCCGGGGCCGTGCGGGGGGTCGTGCGCCGGGTCATGGCGGCTCCCAACCGGACGGAGACCGCCCGGACCGATCAAGCGTTGATATGACGGTACGAATGCACCGTCCGGGGTGGGCGGAGTCAAGCGGCCCCGCCGTCGGCGTCACCGGAACGGACCCCGGTCATCCGTTTTCTGCCGCTCACCGGCCCACCCCACCGGCTGTCGTGATCCGGCCAACCGCTCACCGCACCATTCATCGCTCCGTGCGACCGCTCGCCGATTGACCGCACGGCTCTGTCTGTCCCCGGGCGCCACGATGCGTTCCCATACACGCCATACCAGCCACGCAACAGCGACCTCCGCGCGAAAGGGTGTTGGCCATGGCAACGGCGACCGTGACCGCCTCCGCGACCACCGACGAGCGGGCCATCGCGGAACTCCAGCGCGAACACGGCCCCGCTCTGCTCTGCTTCCTCCAGCAACTGACCTACGGCGACCAGCAGCGGGCCGAGGACCTCCTCCAGGAGACCCTGGTGCGCGCCTGGCAGCACCCCGAGGCCTTCCACGGGCCGTACGAGTCGATGCGGCCCTGGCTCTTCACCGTCGGCCGGCGCCTCGCCATCGACGCGCGCCGCTCCCGGCAGGCCCGCCCCACCGAGATCGGCGACGGGGTGCTGGCCTCCACCCCCGACCCGGCCGACCCGACCGAGAGCGCCGTCGCGGCCCTCGACGTCCGGGCCGCGGTGGGGTCGCTCAGCCCCGAGCACCGGGAGGTGCTGGTGCGGATCTACTTCCACGGGCTGAGCGTGAACGAGGCGGCCGAGGTGCTCGGCATCCCGCCGGGGACCGTCAAATCACGCTCGTACTACGCGCTGCGGGCCCTCTCCCGCTGTCTGCCGGGGTACGCCCGCTCGCGCGGGGCCCCAGGGCGCGGGCGCCCCTGACCCTCCGGGTCCGGCTCCCCGGGCCCGTCCCGCACGTCCCGGGCACCCCGCCCGTGACCTCCTCTCCCTCACGCCACGGCGCGGGGCGGCCCGCCGCGAAACGACACGGTGAAGTTGGGCAAAGACCCGTCGCGAACGGTGTCTCTCGGTGGAGGCTCGTCCCTGGGCCGGCACAGCGGGCCCGCACGGGAAGGCGTCCGAGGAAGGTGGAAAGGTGCACCCCGAGAGTACGAACGGCACCAGCGGAGGCACGCTGGACATTCCCATGGCGTGGCTCTGCGCCGAGTACGTCGCGGACGAGATGCTCCGCACCGGCGGTCTGGTGGAAGGCGGCTCGCTCGAATTCCGGGCGGGGCGGGAGACCCTGGCCCTGACCGTCTATCTCTGCGACAGCTCCGACGACCCGGCCGGGCTCCGCGCCCTGTCCAGGATCGAGGAGTGGCTCACCCTCACCTCGTACGGCCATCCCTGGACCGCGTGGGTACGGGAGCGGCTGGCCGCCCGGGAGGAGCGCGAGCGGGAGCTGGGCTGCGGCGATCCCGATCTCGCGCTGGCCCGGGAGTCCTGGCGGTGGCTGCGGGCCACCGAGCTGCTCGCCACGGATCTGGGCGACGACGAGCCCTGGCACCCGGCGGTCCCGCTCGGGGTGTCCGTGGACGAGGGCGAGCAGGTCTGGACACCGGCCTGGCAGCTGGGGCTGCCGCTGAGCCATCTGGCCATCCACCTCTTCTGACACCGTCCCGGCGGCGCACCGCACCTCCGGCGCACCCCGGAGGGTCCGGGCGCGCGGCCGGACCGGCGGCGTCCGGCGGACCCGCTACCCCGGCGGCGTCCGGCGGCCCGGCGAGGAGTGCACCCCCGCGCGGTACTTGGGAATCCGTACGGTGATCTTCATTCCCGCGCCCACGCCCGTCTCGATGACCAGTCCGTGGTCGTCCCCGTACACCTGGCGCAGCCGCTCGTCCACATTGGAGAGCCCGATCCCCGCCGACCCGGTCCGCTCCCCCGCGAGGATGCGGCGCAGCACGGCCGGGTCCATCCCCACCCCGGTGTCGTCGATCGTGACCATGGCCTCCGCCCCCGCGTCCTGGGCCGAGATGGTGATCCGGCACTCGCCCGGCGAGTCCTCCAGGCCGTGCTTGACCGCGTTCTCGACCAGCGGCTGGAGACAGAGGAAGGGCAGCGAAACCGGCAGCACCTCCGGCGCTATCTGGAGGGTGAGACCCAGCCGGTCACCGAAGCGCGCCCCGGCGAGCGCGAGGTACTGCTCGATCGAGCGCAGTTCGTCGGCGAGCGTGGTGAACTCGCCGTGGCGGCGGAAGGAGTAGCGGGTGAAGTCGGCGAACTCCAGCAGCAGTTCCCGCGCGCGCTCCGGGTCGGTGCGGACGAAGGAGGCGATGGCGGCGAGGGAGTTGAAGATGAAGTGCGGCGATATCTGCGCCCGCAGGGCCCGGATCTCCGCCTCGATCAGCCGGGTCCTGGAGCGGTCCAGCTCCGCCAGCTCCAGCTGCACGGAGACCCAGCGGGCGACCTCGGTCGCGGCCCGCACCAGCACGGCCGACTCGCGCGAACCGTAGGCGACCAGCGCGCCGAGCACCCCCTCCTCACCGGTCAGGGGGGCGATGACGGCCCAGCGCAGCGGGCACTCCAGATCGTCGCACTCGGTCTGCACGCTCTGGCTGCGCCCCGAGTCGAGCATCTGGGCCACCCGGACCATCACCCGCCGCTCGTGGTGGTCCCTGCCCGGCCCGTCCCAGGCGAGCACCGACGCGCGGTCGGTCAGACACAGGGCCTCGGTGCCGAGCAGCGACCGCAGCCGCCGGGCGGCCTTGCGCGCGGTGTCCTCGGTGAGGCCGGCCCGCAGCGGGGGCGCGGCGAGGGAGGCGGTGTGCAGGGTGTGGAAGGTGGCGCGCTCCACGGGGGTGCCGAGATCGAGATCGGGTCCGCCGCCGCGCCGCTCCAGCAGCCGCCCCAGCACCAGGCCCACGACGAACAGCACCGCGCCGGCCGCGACCAGCGCCGCGATTCCGGTACCCGTCATCGTTCCACTCCTTCGGGCCGGGCCCTGCCGACGAGGTCCTCCGGCAGATGGAGCCGCGCGAGGATCGCGCTGGCACCGGGCGGTATGTGGCGTGCGGTGGCGAGCGAGACGGCCACCATGGTGAGAAAGCCCAGCGGCACCGACCAGACGGCGGGCCAGGCCATCAGGGTGTGCGCCCAGCCCTCCGGGGCGAACCCGGCGCGGGTCGCCATCACGGCGGTGAGCGCGGAACCGCCCCCGGTGAGCAGCCCCGCCGTCGCGCCCGGCGGAGTGAGCCGCCGCCACCAGATGCCGAGCACCAGCAGGGGGCAGAAGGAGGAGGCGGAGACCGCGAAGGCCAGCCCGACGGCGTCGGCGACCGGCACATTGGTGGCCACCACGCTGATCGCGAGCGGGACCGCCATGGCGAGCAGGGTCGCGAGCCGGAAGTGGCGCACCCCCCGGGAGGGCAGCACGTCCTGCGAGATCACCCCGGCGACGGACATGGTCAGCCCGGAGGCGGTGGACAGGAACGCGGCGAACGCGCCGCCCGCCAGCAGGGCACCGAGCAGTTCGCCCGCGAGCCCGCCGACGATCCGCTCGGGCAGGACGAGGACGGCGGCGTCCGCCTCGCCGGTGAGGGCGAGTTCGGGGGCGTATATCCGGCCGAGCGCGCCGTAGACCGGCGGCAGCAGATAGAAGACCCCGATCATGCCGAGGACGACGAGGGTGGTGCGGCGGGCGGCGCGCCCGTGGGGGCTGGTGTAGAAGCGGACGGCGACGTGCGGGAGGCCCATGGTGCCGAGGAAGGTGGCGAGGATCAGCCCGTAGGTGGCGTAGAGGTCGTAGCCGTCCCGCCCGCCGGAGAGCGGCTGGGACCAGCTGGCCGGGTCGGTTCCCGAGGTGACGCGCTCGGGCACCCGGGCGCCCTCGGGCAGCCCGAGGGTGGTGCCGGAGGCGATGCGGTGATCGCCCTCGCCGAGGGTGACGGTGCGCCCCCGGTACTCACGGCCGTCGACCGCGCCGGAGACGGTCAGCGTCAGCGGGCGGTCCAGTTCGATCCGTACGGTGTCCTCGATCCGGATCTCGGTGTGCTGCCGCAGCACGGCGGGCGCGTCGAAGCGGGCCCTCGGCGCGCCGTCGCCGGTCCAGGCGGCGACCAGGAAGAGCGCCGGGACGAGCAGCGCGGTGAGCTTGAGCCAGTACTGGAACGCCTGGACGAAGGTGATGCTGCGCATCCCGCCGGCCGCGACCGCCCCGGCCACGACCACGGCGACGACCACTCCCCCGACCCAGCCGGGCGCGCCGGTGAGGATCTCCAGGGTCAGTCCGGCGCCCTGGAGCTGGGGCAGCAGATACAGCCAGCCGATCCCGACGACGAAGAGACTGGCGATGCGCCGCACGGTGGCGGATTCGAGCCGGGCCTCGGCGAAGTCGGAGAGGGTGTACGCCCCCGAGCGGCGCAGCGGGGCGGCGACCAGGACCAGCAGCACGAGATAGCCGGCCGTGTAGCCGATGGGGTACCAGAGCATGTCGGGGCCCTGGAGGAGGACCAGGCCGGCGATGCCGAGGAAGGAGGCGGCGGAGAGGTACTCGCCGCTGATGGCGGCGGCGTTGAGCCCCGGGTTGACCGTGCGGGAGGCGACGTAGAAGTCGGAGGTGGTGCGGGATATGCGCAGGCCGAGCCCGCCGATGAGGACGGTGGCGAGGACCACGGCGGTGACGGCGGTCACGGCGTACGCCTGGTTCACCGGCGGTCTCCGCCCTCGCCCGGGTGCATGGTTCAGCGCCCCTCGACGAGCCTGAGGAAGTCCTGCTCATTGCGTTCGGCCCGGCGGACGTACCAGCGGGCGATCAGCCACATGACCGGGTGGACGGCGACGCCCAGGATGCCCCAGACCACCGGACCGGGGGCGAGCGAGCCCCGGTGGAAGGCGTCGGGGAGGGCGAAGAGCAGGGGGAGGGTGCCGATGAACAGGACCAGGGCCCCGAGGGCGACGAGCGCGGCCCGCAGTTGACTGCGCATCAGCGAGCGTACGTAGGTGGTGCCGAGGGTGGTCTGCTCACTGATCTCGGAGCGGGCGTGGGCGTGGCCGGGGGCGCGTCGGGCGCCGCGCGGGACACCGGTGACCACCTCGCGACGGGGGCGTTGCTCTGCAGACATCGTCGTCCGCTCCAGCGTCTGTCGAACGAACTCTCGGGGGTGTGGAGTCTACGCACCGGACGATTACCGACGGTAGACGCCCCGGGGGCGGCGCCGGGGCGGGGCGAGGGTGAGGGCCATCAGGCCGGCGGCCAGCGGGAAGACCGCGACGGCGCCGAGCGCGGCGGGCAGGGTGAGCTGGGGGGCGAGCGCGCCCGCGGTGGCGCTGCCGACCCCGCCGCCGAGGAAGAAGCAGAGGTTGAGCAGGCCCATCGCGCCTCCGCGCAGGGCGGGTTCGACCCGGGCGGACATCAGGGCGGTGGTGACGACCTGGGTGATCGCCGTCCCGGCGAAGCCCAGGGAGGCTCCGGTGACGAGCTGCGCGGGGCCGGTGCCGCCGAGGGAGGCGCCGAGCGCGAGTGCCGTGGTCAGGGCGGTGGCGGTGAGCAGCCGGGTGGCTCCGGGGCCGGCGGCCAGCCGGCCGGCGACCCGGGAGAGGACCGCGCCCGCGACCGCGCCGGGCAGCAGCCAGGCCCCGATGGCGAGGACGCTCCAGCCGTGGTCCCGGGCGAGGATCTGGGGGACGGCGTACATCGCGGCGAACAGCCCCGCGTACACCCCGATTCCGGTGACGGCGGCGCGCAGGAAGGCGGCGTCGGTGATCAGGGCCCGGGGGACGAAGGAGGCGTCGGCGGTGCGGACCCGGCGGACCAGGGCGAGGAGGGTGAGGAGCAGCGCGGCGGCGAGGGCGGTGGTGACGGGTGCGGTGAGTCCGAGCCCGGAGGACTGGATCAGCAGGAGGAAGGCGGTGGCCGCGAGGGTGAGCAGGGCCGCGCCCGGGACGTCCAGGGAACGGCCGGAACCGCGGCGGGCGGTGGCCGCGCGCAGGCACAGCGGCACGGCGACGAGGGAGAGGGCGGGCATCACCAGGGTGAGGCGCCAGGTGACCCACTGGGTGAGGACGCCGCCCATCAGGGTGGCGCAGGCGGAGAAGACCGCCATGGTGGCCCCGATCCCGGCGATGGCCGCGGCGCGGTGCGCGGGGGCGGTGGCGGCGGCGAGGGCCAGGGCGCAGGAGATCATCGCTCCGGAGCCGGCGGCGAGCACGAAGCGGCCGGCCACCAGGACTTCGAGGCCGGGGGCGGCGAGGCAGATCGCGGCTCCGGCCGCCAGCACGAGGGAGCCGCTCAGCAGGGAGGCGCGGATGCCGCGGGAGTCGGCGAGCCGGCCGAAGAGGGCGGTGCCGACGGCGAGGGCGAGGGCGTACGCGGTGAGGACCCAGGCGGCGGAGGAGGCGGAGGCGCCGAGTGCCGAGGCGACCTCGGGGAGGGCGATGCCGGCGGCGGTGACGCCGAGCACGCCGGGCCCGAAGAGCAGCCCGTACCGCAGCCCGCCGGACCGCTCACGGGGCGCGGGGGCGTGCGCGGGGGCGCGGGCGCTTGTCGCGGGGGCCTGGTCAGCCGGGTCGCGGTTCATGGGGGTGCCTCACAGGGGTGGGGGCCTGACAGGGGTCGGTGCCAGGGTGAGCGCCCGTTCTCTTCCGGGCAACGGCCCCGCGCCCTTGATGTCAGGTCCCGCCCCTCCCCGAAAGCCCGCAGGCGCCCGTCCCTCTCGGGTCCCCCGTGGACGGGGTCCGTCCTCAATCGCCGGACAGGCTGGCTTACCCAACCCGCCGGGACCCGGAACCCTCGGGCCCACCGTGTACCGGGTCCGTCCTCAAACGCCGGACAGGCTGACTTTCCCGACCCGCCGGGAACTGGAACCCTCCGGCCATCCATGTGCGGGGTCCGTCCTCAAACGCCGGACAGGCTGGCTTACCCAACCCGCCGGGACCCGGAACCCTCGGGCCCACCGTCTACGGGGTCCGTCCTCAAACGCCGGACAGGCTGGCTTACCCGGCACGGGTCGCACACTCAGCCCCGCCGGCGATTGAGGCGCGGGGTTCGGGGCAGCGCCCCGACAACAACCCGCGGATCACGAGGCGCCCGCACACCCAAGCCCGTCCCCGCGCACCGGACCAGCTCGCACAACCGAAACCCCAACCCCAGCCCCGCCGGCGATTGAGGCGCGGGGTCCGGCCCCGGGGGCGGGTCAGCGGCCCGGGGGGCGGGCGCAGTCGCTCAGGGCTATTTCCAGCTCGACATACGACTCCTCGGCCCGCCGGAACGCCACCTCCAGCGCCGCCTCCGCCCTCGGCCCCACCAACCCCTGGGACGACTCGTGGATCTCGTAGAGCACATCCGCCCAGCGCCCGGCCGCGCTCTTGATCCTCGTGAGCAGTGCCTCGACGTCACGGGCACTGGACGCCCGGGTCGCCGGCAGGCTCCGGAGTTCCTCCAGCAGCGCTTCGATGTCGGACATCAGACCCCTCACTCCCTGATCAAGGCTATGCCTCGGGTGGCGCGGGGCGCGCCTGTTCCCCCGGTGGCTCTGTCAGCGGATGACGACGGTCGCCGGGCGGGTGTGCGGGACGACGAGCGGGCGCCCACCGCTGCCGAACGGTCGGCGGACCGCGACGA
Organism: Streptomyces sp. NPDC001889; assembly: GCF_053594535.1. Lineage (NCBI taxonomy): Bacteria > Bacillati > Actinomycetota > Actinomycetes > Kitasatosporales > Streptomycetaceae > Streptomyces > Streptomyces sp. NPDC001889. Next base: position 337,869 of record NZ_JBSFER010000002.1, on the reverse strand, counting down.
ACGGCGGTCGCGGCCGGTCACGGGGCGGTTCAGCCCCTGGCGTGCCGCATCAGCAGGTCCCGCAGCTGACGGGCGTGCCGGCGGCTGACGGCCAGCTCCGCGGAGCCCACCCGTACCGAGGTCGTCCCGGCGTCCAGCCGGAGCTCGTCGATGCGGGCGAGCGCGACGAGATGGCTGCGGTGGATGCGGACGAACCCGCGCGCGGCCCAGCGCTCCTCCAGGGCGGAGAGCGGGATGCGCACCAGATGGCTGCCGCTCTCGGTGTGCAGCCGGGCGTAGTCGCCCTGCGCCTCCACATAGGTGATGGTGTCGATGGGCACGAAGCGGGTGACACCGCCCAGTTCGACGGGGATCTGTTCGGAGCTGCTGTGGACCGGCCCGGGCGCCGCCGCGGGCGGCAGCAGGTCGGGCGCGGATCTGGCGGGCGCCGGGACGAGGGGCGGGTGACCCGGCGGCCGGGGTTCCCCGGCCGCGTCGACCAAGTCGCAGACCCGGCGCACGGCTTCGGCGAGCCGCTCCCTGCGGACCGGCTTGAGGACATAGTCGACGGCCTTCAGATCGAAGGCCTGAACGGCGAACCCCTCGTGGGCGGTGACGAAGACGATCAGGGGCGGGTGGGCGAAGCGGGCCAGCAGCCGGGCGACGTCGAGCCCGGTCAGCCCGGCCATGTGGATGTCGAGGAAGACGACATCGACCCCGCCGTCGGCACCGGGCCCCGCGTCGAGCGCGTGGTTGATGCGGCGCAGCGCCTCGGTCGCGTCCGTGGCTCCCTCGGCACTGGTGATCCGGGGGTCCGCGCGGAGCAGATAGAGGAGTTCCTCAAGCGCCGGTTTCTCGTCGTCGACAGCCAGTACGCGCAGCATGGTGCGGAGTCTAGAGCGGGGGCGGGGAGCGCACCATCGGTCGCGCGGGGTCCGCGGCCCCCGCCCCGGCGCGAGGGCGGGGCGGGGGCCGGACGGCTCAGGAGCGGTCCGCCGCCGGTACGAGCACCTTGCGCCCGGCGTCCTCCGCGTCCTCATCCGATTCCGGGCCCGGGCCCGGGCCCGCGTCCGGCCACTCCCCCTCCGCCGCGCCGGTGACCCTCACCGTCTCGGGCGCGGTGGCGCTGTGCCGGGCGGCCCAGCTCTCCAGGGCCGCCCGGCAGGCGTGGTCCAGATGGTGCAGCCCGCTCAGATCCAGCTCCACGGCACGGCCGTGCGGGATCGCCTCCAGGCTGTCGAGAATCCTCGGCAGCCGCAGGAAGGTGGCGTTGCCGTCGAGCCGGACCACCGCGGGACCCGGCTCGTCGCCGGTGACCCGGAGCCGCACATGGGACGCCTCCCAGGCGGTCTTGGCGACCGCCAGCGCCAGGCCGATCAGCACCCCCTCGAACATGTTCACCACGACGATCGACACGGAGGTGGCCGCCAGGATCAGCGCCTCGCCCCGGTGTTCGCGCCACAGCCGCGCGAACCGCCCCAGCGGCAGCAGCTTCCACCCCGCGTGGATCAGGATGCCGGCGAGCGCGGGCAGCGGGATCAGGGCGAGCGCGCCCGGCAGCAGTGCCGCGAAGAGCAGCAGCCAGACGCCGTGCAGGACCCGGGAGGCCCGGGTCCTGGCGCCCGCCTCCACATTGGCCGAGCTGCGCACGATGACCGCGGTCATCGGCAGGGCGCCGAGCAGCCCGCACACCGCGTTCCCCGCGCCCTGGGCCATCAGCTCCTGGTCGTAGCGGGTGCGCGGCCCGTTGTGCAGCCGGTCCACGGCGGCGGCGCTGAAGAGGCTCTCGGCGGAGGCGATCAGGGTGAAGGCCAGCACGGTGCCGAGGACTCCGACACCGAGCAGCCCGCCGAACGCGTCGGCGCCCGGGACGGATACGGCGTTCAGCAGCCCCTGGATCTCGACGGTGGCGACCGGGAGGTCGAACAGCCAGACGGCGAGGGTCGCCAGGACCACCGCGGCGAGCGCCCCGGGGACCGCCCGCGCCCGCCGGGGCAGCCGCTTCCACAGCACGATGACGGCGATGGTGGCGGCCCCCATGGCCAGCGAGGTCAGGGCGGTGGCGCTGCCGGCGGCGTCGACGGCGGCCGAGGGCAGTCCGGTGATCTTCCCGAGCCCGGAGGCGGGGGCGGTGAGCCCGGCGGCGGCGTACAGCTGGCCCGCGATGATCACCAGCCCGATGCCGGCGAGCATGCCCTCGACGACGGAGACGGAGATCGCCCGGAACCAGCGGCCGAGCCGCAGGGCTCCCATGAGGAGTTGCAGCAGCCCGGCGGCGAGCACGATGACACCGAGCATGGGCAGCCCGTGCTCCCGTACGGCCTCGAAGACCAGCACCGTCAGACCGGCGGCGGGCCCGGAGACCTGGAGGCTGCTCCCGGGCAGCAGGCCGGCGACGATGCCGCCCACGATGCCGGTGATCAGCCCCAGTTCGGCGGGGACACCCGAGGCGACGGCGACCCCCACACAGAGCGGCAGGGCGACGAGGAAGACGACGAGCGAGGCGGCGAAGTCCTGCCGCGCGTGCGGGAATTTCCTCACGGTGCCGCTCACAGCGGGGTGAAGGCGTTGGCGTGCGGGCGGTGGGCGAGCACGGCGCCGGTGTGCACCTCGTAGTACCAGCCGTGCAGCCGCAGCGCCCCGCTCTCCGCGCGCCGGGCCACACAGGGGTAGGAGCGCAGCCGGATCAACTGGGTGAGCACATGGTGCTGTACGGCCGAGGTGACGGCCGGGTCGTCGGAGGCGCCGGTGGAGCCGGGGACCTCGGGGGCGCTGTGGGCGAGCCAGTCGCGGACGGCGGGGACGGTGGTGAGGTCCTCACCGCGCGCCAGGGCGCCGACCGCTCCGCAGTGGGAGTGGCCGCAGACGACGATGTCCTGGACGCCGAGCACATCCACCGCGTACTCGACGGTGGCGGCCTCTGAGGTCGGCCTGCCGGGGGTGTGGGGCGGAACGATGTTGCCGGCGGTGCGGAGTTCGAAGAGTTCGCCCGGCCGGGCCCCGGTGATCAGCGAGGGGATGACCCGGGAGTCGGAGCAGGTGATGAAGAGGGCCTGGGGCCACTGGCCGTCGGCGAGCGCGGCGAGTTCGCCGGAGCGGACGGCGGACCGCCGGCCGAAGGAGCGGGCATGGTCGATGAAGGGCTGCATGTCGGTTCCTCCTGGCGCGCCGTGGGGGCGCGTCGGTGTGCGTGGGGAGCGAACGGGGCAGCGCGGACGCGTGACACCGGTCCGTGGGGGCGCCGGCGGAGCCTCGGGGGCCCGTCGGGGGTGCCGTTCGCGTGCGTGCCCGTCGGTCCGCTCAGCAGCGGAAGACCTGGAGTACGGCGGGTCCGGGGCCGGCCGGCGGTCTGGCGCGGCGCGGCAGGGCCTCGGCGGCGGCCCGCGCGGACCGCTCCAGGGCGGCGGGGGTGACCGTGCCGCCGGCGGGTCGCGGTGGCGGCCCGGCTCCGGGCTCGCCCGCGCGGTGCCGGTCCCGGGCCCGCTGGGGCGAGGTGCCTTCCTTGAGGCGCTCCCCCTCCGCGCAGCCGGCGGCTTCCGCCGCGGCGGGCGGTTGCGCGGGGAGCGCCTGTGCCGGTGCCGCGGCGGGGAGGACGAGCAGAAGGGCGATCAGCAGGGCGGCGAGAAGGCCGGAGCGGTTCCGTGCCGTGGTGCCCCGGATCATGCGCCTCCCTTCGGCGGTTCTCGCCGACCGTCCTCCCGTCGGCGCCTTTCCCGTCGATCGGCGCGGCGGCGCCCCGACCGGGCAATACGCTAAGCAGCTCAGATGTTTGCCGGGTTAACGACATGTGTCCGCGGCATGGAGGCTTGAATTCCACCGCTTGGCGCGCTCCCCCCGCCCCGGCGCGCGGCCACAACGACCCCGAAGGCTCGTCCCGGCCCTGCCGGCGGGGCTCAGAACAATGTCATTCGATGGTACATTCCACGACCATGTTTGCGTATCCTCGCACATCGGCCGAGAATTCGAGAATTATTAGCATATACATAATTCATACATCTCGTATCGCTTAATCCAAATTCATTGACTTATACACCCGAAGAAAATTACGGTGGATTTCGCTGGTTTCCCGTCCGGCCCTGCTCACGTCGTGCAGTGCGTCAATACGCGGTCGACCCCGGCGAATGGCCGGCCTGCCGCACTGCCACGCGAGGACAACTCTTCCTGCGGTACGAGTCGGTAGCCCCGTGCCCGCAGCGCGCTCCTCTCAGCCTGCGCGGAAGCCCGGACCGGACACGTCCCCATCGCCTCAGGAAGGCAGAAACATGTCAGAAATCTTTCCGTGGACCCCGGCGGCCGTCGTTTTCGACTGCGACGGCACGCTGATGGACAGCGAGCGCCATTGGGAGGGCGCCCGGGATCTGGTGCTCCGTGAATACGGAGTGGTTCCGGACGACGAGTTCGCCGCGTTGTCGAAGGGTGTGCACTACGCGGAGTGCGGCGAGTTGATGGCGGTCACCGCCGGCCGCCCCGAACTGGCCCCGGAGATGACCGAAAAACTGCTCCGGGGCTTCCGGTCGCTGGTCGCCGATGACCCGGTCACCACACCCGGGGCCTCCGAAATGGTGGCTCACGCGGCCGAGTTCGCGCCCCTCGCGGTCGCGAGCAACTGCCCCCGCGATGTCGTGGAGGACTGCCTCGAGACGGCCGGGCTGCTCCAGCACTTCTCGCATGTGATCGTGCCGGAGGAGCAGATGCGTCCCAAACCCCACCCCGATGTCTATCTGAGCGCCGCGGCGGCCTTCGGGGCCGAACCGTCGGACTGCCTGGCCGTGGAGGACTCCCTCTGCGGCATCCGCTCGGCCGTCCGCGCCGGGCTGCGGGTCCTGGGGGTCGGCAGCCGGCCCGACCGGGAGAGCCTGGCCATGGCCGACCACTGGGTGCGCTCCCTGGAGGACAGCGCCCTGCTCGTCTGGGCGCGCAGCCGGGCACTCTGCGGCGTCGCGCGCTGACGGCGCACCGGGAGCGGGCCGCCGCTACTTCAGCAGCCGGGAGAGCCGGCGGTCCGCGAGCGGTTTGCCGCCGGTCTGGCAGGTGGGGCAGTACTGGAGCGAGGAATCGCTGAACGAGACCTCGCGGATGGTGTCGCCGCAGACCGGGCACGGCTCGCCGGTGCGGCCGTGCACCCGCAGCCCGCTCTTCTTCTCCGCCTTGAGCCGCCCGGCGGCCACTCCCCGGGACCGCTCGACGGCCTCGGTGAGTGTGGCGCGCAGCGCCTCGTACAGACCGGTGATCTCGTCCTCCCCGAGGTTGTGCACCGGCTTGAACGGCGACATCTTCGCGGCGTGCAGGATCTCGTCGCTGTAGGCGTTGCCGATACCGGCGATCAGGCTCTGGTCGCGCAGCGCGCCCTTGATCCGGCGCCGCTCCCCGGCGATGAGCGCGGCGAAGGCCGCCCGGTCGAAGTCGCCGGCCAGCGGGTCGGGGCCGAGCCGGGCGATGCCGGGGACCTCGGCCGGGTCGCGGACGAGATGGACGGCGAGACGTTTGGTGGTGCCGGCCTCGGTGAGGTCGAAGCCGCCGCCCGACGCGAGGCGGACCCGCAGCGCGAGCGGCCCCTTGCCGGGGCGCGGCGGGGTGTCCGGGATCTCGTCCCGCCAGCGCAGCCAGCCCGCGCGGGCCAGGTGCACGACCAGATGGAGCCGGCCGGGTCCGTCGCCCGCGGTGAGGTCCAGCCACTTGCCGTACCGGGCCACCGCGGTGACCTCCCGGCCCTCGACGGCGCTCAGCGGCGGGTCGTAGGTCTTCAGCACACTGATCGCCAGGGGCAGCACCCGGACGATCTCCTCTCCCACGAGATGGGTGTCGAGAAACTCTCTCAGCGATTCCACTTCGGGCAGTTCCGGCATGCGTCCAGGGTGCCGCAGCACCGGCGGCGGCGCAGGTTCACCGGCCCGCCGCGTCCGTGGCCCCGGGCGGGCGCAGTCCGTAGACACGGGTCGCGGTGGTCTCGAAGACCTCCCGGCGGTCGTCCGCGCCGAGCTGCCCGACGAGATCGCGGGCGGCGGCGGCGACCTCGGAGTAGTCGGCGGCGAGCAGACAGACCGGCCAGTCCGAGCCGAACATCAGCCGCCGGGGGCCGAAGGCCTCGACGGCGGTCTCGGCGTACGGGCGCAGGTCATCGGTGGTCCAGGAGGCCCAGTCGGCCTCGGTGACCAGGCCGGAGAGCTTGCAGACGGTGTTCTCGCGGGCGGCGAGGGCACGGACCCGGCTCGCCCAGGGTTCGCGTTCCTTCGCCGCGATGGGCGGCTTGCCGAGGTGGTCGAGGACAAAGGTCAGACCGGGCCGGCGGCTGACGGCCTCGGCGGCCGTGAGGAGCTGGGACGGCAGCACCACCAGGTCGTAGACGAGTCCGGCGGCGGCGACGGCGGCCAGGCCCCGCTGGACGTCGGGGCGGAGCAGCCAGTTCGGGTCCGGTTCGCCCTGGACCTGGTGGCGGATGCCGACGAGCCGGTCGCCGCCGGGAAGCTCGCGCAGCCGGGCCAGGGTGTCGGCGATATCGGGGCGGGTGAGGTCGGCCCAGCCGACGACACCCGCGACCAGCTCGTCGCGGTGGGCGGCGGCGAGGAGTTCGGGGGTCTCCGCCGGGTCGGTGACCGTCTGGACCAGTACGGTGGCGCGCACCCCGGCCGCCCGGGCCGCGGGCGCCAGATCGGCGAGGGAGAAGGTGCGGCGGATCGGTTCCATGGCGGGACCGGTGATCCACTCCTGGTCGCGGACGGCGAGGTCCCACACATGGTGGTGGGCGTCGATGATCGTCACGGCTCACAGCTCCCAGACGACGGGCAGGGGCGCGCCCGCGCCCTCCGGCGAGTAGTCGTGCGGGGTGGCCAGCAGACCGGCCATCCGGGCCTGCCAGGCGACATTGACCGGGAGCCGCTCCAGGGAGGCGAGGAGCAGCGGATAGTCCGCGCACTCCAGGAGGTGGAAGAGGTCGGTGCCGCTGCGCCAGATGGTCCACGAGGTGGCACCGGCGGCGCGGATCGCGCGGGTCAGCTCCGGGGGGACCTCGCGGTGGGCCTCCTCGTAGGCGTCGACGCGGTCGGGGCGGACCCTGGTGTGCAGGGCGACTCTCATCGGCTCTCCCCTTCTTCGTGGTCCCGTTGCTCATGGTCCCGGAAGGTCCCCGGGACCCACGTGGCCCCGGAGGTCCGGGGCGGCTCCGGAAGGAGCCCTTCGGCGCGCAGGTCCGCCCAGAGCGCGGGCGGTACGGGCGTGCGCAGCCGGTGCGCCGCGTCCCGTATCTCGTGGGCGGAGCGGACGCCGACCAGGGCGCCCGCGACGGCCGGATGGGCGAGGGAGTAGCGCAGCGCGGCGGCGCGCAGCGGCACCCCGTGGCGCTCGGTGACCGTCTGGAGGCGCTGGGCGCGGGCGATCAGATCCGGGGGCGCGGGCGCGTAGTCGTAGGTCGCGCCGGGGCGCGGATCGGCGAGCAGTCCGGAGTTGAAGACCCCGCCGACGACGACGCTCCGGCCGCGCGCCCGTGCCTCGGGGAGCAGTTCCGCCAGGGCGCTCCCGTCGAGCAGGGTGTGGCGTCCGGCGCAGAGCACGGCGTCGGCGTCGGTGTCGCGGAGGAAGCGGGTGAGCATCGCGGTCTGGTTCATGCCCGCGCCGATGGCCCCGACGACGCCTTCGGCGCGCAGCCGCTCCAGCGCCGGGTAGCCGTACCGGAAGGCGTCGTCCCCGTGGTCGTCGGGGTCGTGCAGATAGACGATGTCGATCCGGTCGAGCCCGAGCCGCCGCAGGCTCTCCTCGACGCTGCGGAGCACCCCGTCAACGCTGAAGTCCCAGACCCGGCGGTGCGTGGCGGGCACGGCGAAGCCCTGGGCGAGGTCGTCGCCGCCGGGCGGGACGGGTTCGAGCAGCCGGCCGGCCTTGGTGGAGAGGGTGTACGCGTCGCGGGGCCGGGAGCGCAGGGCGCGCCCGAGCCGGTGCTCGGAGAGCCCGAGGCCGTAGTGGGGCGCGGTGTCGAAGGTGCGGACGCCGCACTCCCAGGCCGCGTCGACGGCCGCCGCGGCGTCCTCGTCGGACACCGGGCGGTGGAGATTGCCGATGCCGGCGCCGCCGAAGGCGAGTTCGGTGATCTCGACCGTGCTCCGTCCGAGCCTGCGCCTTCTCATGCGGAACCGCCTTCCGCGGGCCGTGTCCGGGTGATCGGGGGGACGCGCGGCCCCGGGCCGCCCGGGACCGTCCGTGCGCTCGTCCACCTCTCTGTACGCCCGATGCCCGGCGCGGGTTCACCGGACGCGCGGTCCGCCGGTCGTTTCCGGCCGGGATCGCGCGTCCCCGGGCGGCCCGGGGGTGACAGCGGGCGGCGGGCTCCGTGGTCGGCGGGTCAGCGGGTCAGCGCCAGCAGTTCGGCGGTCTCCTCGCGCACCCCGGCGGCGAGCCGGTCGAGATCCGGCACCGCCTTGCCGTCGGCGACCAGCCCCACCTGCACCCGGCCCCCGTAGGTCGTCAGCGCCACCGCCAGCGCCTGGCCCCGGGCCAGGGGCGCCATCGGATAGAGCGCGCTCAGCGGGCAGCCGCCCAGCGAGAGGGCGGAACGGGGCAGCGGGACGCTGGTGACCACGATGTCGAAGAGCATCCGCGCGGCGCCGGAGGCGAGCGGGGTGCCGAAGCGGTGCGCCAGCGGAGGCAGTTGATCGGCGAGCACGGCGAGGGCCCCGGCGCCGCGCAGCGGGCCGGCCGCCTTGTTGCGGTCCATCGCCGTCCGTACGGCGCGCAGCCGGGCGAGCGGGTCGGGCTCGGCGACCGGCAGCTCCAGCAGATAGGCGGAGAGCCGGTTGGCCGAGCCGGGCGGGCCGCCGGGGCGGCGCCGCGAGACGGGGACCAGGGCGCGGGGGCCCGCCGCGGGCAGGGGCTCACCGCGCTGCTCCGCCCAGCGCCGCAGCGCGCCCGCCACGATCGCGAGGAGGACGTCGTTGGCCGTGCCGCCGGCCGCCCTGCGGATGTGCCGTACGTCCTCCAGGTCGAGCACGGCGGTGCCGAGTCTGCGGGTGCCGCTGGGGGCCGCGGTCAGGGCGGGCAGTCCGCGCGGGTCGAGCCGGCTGGCCCGGACGACGGACGCGCCGACGCCGACGGCGCGCCCGAGGCCGTCGATGCGGTCGCGGGCGAAGCCGATGAGCCGGCGGGGGTCGGGGGACCACATCCGCCCGGGCGCGGGCCCGGGCCGGCGGGGACGCGCGGCGGTCCGCGCACCGGGCGGTGCGGCGATCTCGTCGAAGATGCCCGCGCCGATCGCGACCGCGCGCATCCCGTCGGCGAGGGCGTGGTGGAGCTTGACGAGCACCGCGAAGGGGCCGTCCGGGGCGCCGGTGAGGAGGAACATCTCCCAGGGCGGCAGGCCCCGTTCGAGCGGGCGCTCCATGAGTTCCCCGGCGAGCGCGACGGCCTCGGCGGTGACATCGCCCCCGGGGAGGCGGAGCCGGTGGACATGCCGGGTGACGTCGAAATCCTGGTCGACGGCCCAGACCGCGCCGCCGACCGGCAGCAGCACGTCGCGCACCCGCATCCTGAGCCGGCGGACGGCGGCGGCGCGGGCGGCGAGCAGCTCCAGGACCGCGTCGCCGTCCGGGGCGGGGGCGCCCGCGGACGCCGGGGCGGGGGCGAAGAGGGCGAGGGCGCCGAGGTGCATCGGGTGCCCGGTGGACTCCAGCTGCCAGAACGCCAGGTCCAGGGGGGCGAGTAGCTCGCTGCTCACGGTGTCCTCATGTTCGGGGAGTGATCCGGAACCTGTCCGGGGTGCGCGGCCCGGGGGCGGGCCGCCGGGAGGGATCAGGACCGTACCGGAGCAGTCAATCGCCTGCGCTCGATTACGGTCACGTACGATCATTCCACGGAGCGTGACCGGTGGAGGGCTTCAGCCGTCCGGGCGGGGGCCGCCGCCGCCCGGTCCGGCCACCACCTGGAACTCGCACCACACACACTTGCCGGTGCCGCGCGACTCCACACCCCAGGTGTCCGCCAGCCGGTCCACCAGCAGCAGCCCCCGCCCGGTGACTCCGGACTCACCCGCGTCCCGCCGCCTCGGCAGCGCGCTGGAGCGGTCCTCCACCTCGACGCGGAGCCGCCGCTCCGGCCCCGAGAGCACCCGGGCCGTCACGATCGCCCCGCCGTCCGTGTGCAGCAGCGCGTTGGTGATCAGTTCGTCGGCGGCCAGCTCGATGTCGTCGGCCCGCTCCCCCGCGCCCCAGGCCCGGACCGCCGCGCGGACCATGTGCCGGGCGGAGACCAGCGCCTCGGGGTCGTTCTGGGAGACGTGCTGCTGGAGCCGGCCGCCCGTCTGCGGGGTGAACGCGCCCCGGCGGCGCAGCAGCAGGATCGCCACGTCATCGTCGCCGCCCCGGTCGTCCACGACCTCGCACAGATGGTCCGCCAGCCGCTGGAGGTCGCGCGGGCCGCCGCGCACCAGCGAGGTCAGCAGCTGCATCCCGTCGTCGAGGTCGGCGCCCGGCTGTTCCACCAGCCCGTCGGTGAAGAGCAGCAGCGTCTGCCCCGGGTCCAGCTCCACCGTGGAGACGGGGTACTCCAGCCGGCCGAACTCCGCCGAGAGCCCCAGCGGCAGCCCGCCGTCCACCGGCACCCGGCGGCAGCTCCCGTCGGTGTCCCTCAGCAGCGGGTCGACATGACCGGCCCGTACCACCTGCACCACCCCTGTCGAGAGGTCGGCCTCGGCGTACATGCAGGTGGCGAAGCGGTCGGTGTCGAGTTCATGGAGGAAGACCGAGGCGCGTGCCATCACGGTCGCCGGGGTGTGGCCCTCGGCCGCGTACGCCCGCAGGACGATCCGCAGCTGCCCCATCACCGCCGCCGCGTCGGTGTCATGGCCCTGGACGTCGCCGATGACCGCGCCGACCCGGCCGCCGGGCAGCGGGATGACGTCGTACCAGTCGCCGCCGATGTCCCGGCCCATCCGCGCCGAGCGGTAGCGCACCGCGATCTGCGCCCCGGGCACCTCGGGGATGCGGCGCGGCAGCATCGCCTGCTGGAGCCCCTCGGCGATGTCGTGCTCCTGGTCGTAGAGGACGGCGCGCTGGACGCTCTGCGCGATGCTGCTGCCGAGGGCGACGAGGACATTGCGCTCCTCGTCGCTGAAGCCGTTCCGGTCGCTGTAGAGGAGGCCGAGCGCCCCGATCGGCCGGGCCTGGGCGATCAGCGGCAGATAGGCGGCGGCCCGGATGCCGAGCCCCTCCAGATGCGGCCAGAGCAGCGGATAGGACTCGGCGAAGTCCCCGCGGGACTCGATGAAGCGCGGTGCGAGGGTCCGCACCACCTCGCTCATGGGGTAGGCGTCGTCGACATGGGTCCAGCGGGTGCCGGGGATGAAGGCCTCCTGGGGGCCCTCCGCGACCAGGTGGATTCTGCCGCCCGTCTCCAGCAGCCCGAGGACCAGGCTCGCGGCGCCGAAGTGCTCCAGGCCGTGGACGTCGCGCAGCACGTCGATGACGTCCTGCACGGTCCGGGCGTGGGCGAGGGCGGCGGTGGTGGACTCGACCACGCTGGTCCGGCGCCTGCGGACGGCGTCGGCCTCCATCCGCGCGGCGGAGTCGGCCAGCTCCTCCGTGGCGTCCCGGACGATGCCGACGATCCGCAGCGGGCGGCCGGTGCCGTCCCGGAGGACACGGCCCTGGGTGTGGGTCCAGCACAGAGTGGCGTCGGAGCGGCGGAAGCGGAAGTAGACGCCGTAGTGCTCGCTGCCGTCCTTGAGGGCCGTGGCGACCTTGGCGTCCAGCCGGGCGGCCTCGTCGGGCGGCATCCGGGCGGTGAGGCTCTCCCGGCGGCCGTCGTACTCCTCCGGACGCAGCCCGAGCACATCGAGCGCGGCCGGGTCCAGATGGCACAGCCCGCTGGCCAGATCCCAGTCGAAGCTGCCCATGCGGGTGAGGGCGAGGCTCGTCTCGGGGCTCGCCGGCCAGTCGTCGGGAAGCGACAGGGCCCCCGCTGCCCGCTCAACCATGGAGCCACTCTGTCATCATTTGTCGGATTCTTCGACTGTCGGTCCCGGGCCGGTCCCGCGCCCGGCCCTCAGCCCGCGAAGGTGTCGGAGCCGGCCGGCTCCTCATCGGGCACCGGCTCCTCATCGGGGACCGGCTCCTCGGCGTCGGGCAGGATCAGATCGTCGTCGTCCGGCGGGAGCAGACCGCCGCCGGAGCCGCCGCCGTGGTCGCCGTCGAGCGGAAGCAGCCCGTCACCGCCGGACCCGTCGTCGCCCGCGTCGAGCGGCAGCGGCTCGCCCTCCGGGAGGCCGTCCGCGCCGTCCCCGTCGTCCGCCGGTGCCGGAGCCGGCGGTTCCGGCACGGCCGGCGGAGCGGGAACGGACGGCGCGGAGGACTCCGGGGTCTCCCGGTTGGTGTCCGGGGATTCGCCGGGGCCGGGGGCCGGAGGGTAGGCGAACAGCTCCTCCAGGGAGTCCGGGGAGTCCGGCGGGAGCACCGCCGGCCGGCTGTCCTGCTCCCCGTCGCTCCCGGTCCGCCGGTCGATCCAGCTGCGGTCGGCCACATCGACGATCGCCAGCCGCCCCACGGCCCGCTCGGCGGGCTCGATCACCACGGACCGCTCGGGCGTGTATCCGGCCCAGGGGGTGCCCTGGTGGATCACCGCTCCCCGGGCGGCGACCGGCGGCCTCAGCGGACTGCCGCCCGCGCACCGGACCCGGGGGGCGCCGCGCTCGTCGACCAGGACGGCGGTGCCCGCCTGGAGCACGGCCTGCCGGGCGGTGTCCGCGCCGTCCCGGTAGCCGTGCGCGGTCACCCGGGTGTCGGTGCGCAGCACCACGGGGGTCAGCCCGCGCAGGAACCCGGCGAGTCCGGCCTCGGCGACCCCCGCGCCCCGGGCGAAGGCGCGGGCCGCGGCCGGGGCGTCGCGCAGCAGCGAGAGCTGCCGCACGGCGTCGCAGTTCCCGATGGCCTCGATCCCGCCGTAGAGGCCGGGGGTGGCGCCCGAGACGGTGCGCAGGGTCTGACCGCGCAGCGGCGCCCCGCGCGCGCCGGCCTTCGGGTCCGGCGGCCGGGGCGCGGGCGCGGAGAGGTCCCGTACGGTCGAGACGGTGTACGGGTCGGGGCCCCGGGCGGCGGCCGGCTGGAGGAGCACCTCCTCGTCGGGGGCGGCCCTGGGGAGCGGGTCCTCCGCGCCGCACCCGGCGAGCAGGGGCGCGAGACAGATGCCCGCGGTCAGCGCGACGGCCAGCGGCCAGCCGCCGCGCGGCGTCGGCCATGGACTCGTCGGGGACCAGCGCTGACGCGTCGCGGACCCGCGACGGCGATTGGGACGCACGTACCTCTCCCGCCTTCTCACCCTGCTCCGGTGTGCCCTCCGCCGGGTGCCCCGCCGCACTGCCTGCCGCCCGCGCACCCTGCTTCGGTGCCTCAATTTCTGCCGGACTCCCGGGCCGCCCGCCACTTGAACGCGTCCCCGGGAGTGCGTACGCTCAGAGCCCGGAAAGTTGAACATGTTCAAAGACGGGGGTGGCGGCCGATGTCCGTGCTGGTCAACCTGATCGCGAGGGCGGGGAGACGGGCGGCCGGGAGCACGGCGTCCGGCCGCGCGCCCGCCGGACGGCCCGCGCCCGTCCGGCGCACCTTCAGCTACCCCGAGGTCGGCGCCACCCTGCTGGGCCCGCTGCCCCGGGGCTACCGCCATCTGCACCGGACCACCCGGATCGGGCGGGGCCGTGAGGTCTTCGAGGCGGCGGGGGCCGCCGTGCTCGACTGGCGGATGCACCGCGCGAGCGGCGCCCGGCTGCGGAGCGGTTCGGCCGGGGCCCGGCCCGGTGCGCGGGTCGAGGTGTCGGCCGGCCGGCGCCCGCTGCGCTTCGCCGGGGTGTGCGAGGTGGTGTGGGTGGCCCGGGAGCCGCACCGCACGGGGTTCGCCTACGGCACGCTCCCCGGGCACCCCGAGTGCGGCGAGGAGTCGTTCGTCGTGGACCTCCGCGACGACGGCTCGGTCTGGTTCACGGTGACGGCCTTCAGCCGGCCGGGGCTCTGGTACACCCGGCTGGCCGGGCCGCTCGTCCCCCCGCTCCAGCACGCGTACGCCCGGCTGCTCGGCCGCACCCTGCGGCGGCTGGCCGTCCGCCCCGATACTGAAGGGGATGGAGTGGTTCGCCGACGGTGACTACTGGCTGAGCCGGCTGGTCTTCCAGCGGGCCCTGGCCGCCGTCTATCTGGTCGCCTTCCTCACCGCCGCGCTCCAGTTCCGGGCGCTGATCGGCGAGCGGGGCATGCTCCCGGCGCCCGAGCTGCTGCGCCGGGTGCGGTTCCGCGACGCCCCGAGCCTGTTCCACCTGCGCTACTCGGACGGGCTGTTCGCCCTGGTCTCCTGGACGGGCGCGGCACTGTCGGCGGCCCTGGTGGCGGGAGCGGCGGACCGGCTGCCCCTGGCGGTGGCGATGGCCTGGTGGGCCGTGCTGTGGGTGCTGTATCTGTCGATCGTCAATGTCGGCCAGACCTGGTACGGCTTCGGCTGGGAGTCGCTGCTGCTGGAGACGGGCTTCCTCGCGGTCTTCCTCGGCAATGAGCGGACCGCGCCACCGGTCCTCGTGCTTCTGCTGCTGCGCTGGGTGCTCCTCCGGGTGGAGCTGGGCGCGGGGCTGATCAAGATCCGCGGGGATCGCTGCTGGCGCGATCTGACCTGTCTGTACTACCACCACGAGACCCAGCCGATGCCGGGGCCGCTGAGCTGGTTCTTCCACCGGCTGCCCCGGCCGGCGCACCGGCTGGAGGCGGCCGCCAGCCACACGGTGCAACTGCTGCTGCCCGTGCTGCTGTTCACCCCGCAGCCGGTCGCGAGCGCCGCCGCCGGGGCGATCGCGCTGACCCAGCTGTGGCTGGTGCTCTCCGGCAACTTCTCCTGGCTGAACTGGCTGACCATCGCCCTCGCGCTGAGCGCCGTGGACGGCTCGCTCCTCGCCCGGCCGCCCGCACAGCCCCCGGCCCCGCTCTGGTACGAGGTCCTGGTGATCGCCGTCACCGGGGGCCTGCTGGCGCTGAGTTACCGCCCGGCGCGCAATCTGTTCTCCCGGCGGCAGGCGATGAACCGCTCGTATGATCCACTCCACCTGGTCAACGCCTACGGCGCGTTCGGCACGGTGGGACGGGTGCGGATGGAGGTGGTGGTGGAGGGCACCCGGGAGACCCGGCTCCACGAGGGCACCGTCTGGCGGGAGTACGGCTTCCGGGGCAAGCCGACGGATGTGCGGCGGCTGCCGCGCCAGTTCGCCCCGTACCATCTGCGGCTGGACTGGATGATGTGGTTCGCGGCGCTCTCCCCCGCGTACGCCCGGTCCTGGTTCGGCCCGTTCGTGGAGCGGCTGCTGACCGGCGACCGGGACACCCTGCGGCTGCTGGGGCACAACCCCTTTCCCGGCGCGCCGCCCGTCCATGTCCGGGCCCGGCTGTACCGCTACCGCTTCACGACCTGGCGGGAGCTGAGGGCCACGGGGGCCTGGTGGGAGCGGCGTTTCGTACGGGAGTATCTGCGCCCGACCCGGCTGGGCCGCTGAGCCGCCGGTTCCCCGGGGCGGCGGCACGGGCGAGCCCCCTCCGCGGCCCTGTGATGACGGAGGGGGCTGTGGGTCCCGCGGCCCGCGGGGCGGTCAGTCGACGCCCTGCAGGATGTGCGGCTCGGCGAGGTCTTCCTCGTACCCCGCGAGGCGGATCGGTGCCGAGCGGGCCCAGACCTCCAGGCTGCCCAGTTCATCGGGCCGGCGGGTCCGCTCGCGGATACGTTCCGGCAGTCCTTGGTCGGGCTTCTTCACTTCAGTGGTCACCGCGCACTCCTCTGTGTCGCGTAACTGGGACAGGGGCGGTTCGGTCGCGGTGGCGCCGGCTCTCGGGCGGGACCGCAGCCTGGTTGCAGACGTGTCCCAGGACGGCCAAAGGGCTTTTGTGGACCCTTGGGTGGCGTCCGTGCACCCCAGATTAACCAAATGAGCAGAGCATCGCTCGATGGGGCCTTGAATTCCGCTTAATCACGGCCAACGATCCAGCCACATAACGGATTTGTGGTCGTATTGTCGACGGAGGAGGGAACCCGGATGGAGTAACGGCCGTCAGGGCCAGGGGTGTGAACCTCCCCTGGGCCGTTCGGGTGATGCCCGGCCGCCGAACGGCCGCCGAACGGCCGATGGACGGCCGGTACGAGGGCGGGCGCGGGGCACCCGGGCTCGTACCGCCGTCCATCGGCGGAAGGGGAGGGGTCTACCAGTTGGCGGGGGCGTAGTCCTTGAGGAAGCAGCCGTAGAGGTCCTCGCCCGCCTCGCCGCGCACGATGGGGTCGTAGACCCGGGCGGCGCCGTCGATCAGGTCGAGCGGGGCGTGGAAGCCCTCGGCCGCGAGCCGCATCTTGTCGGGGTGCGGGCGCTCGTCGGTGATCCAGCCGGTGTCCACGGCGGTCATGAGGATGCCGTCGCTCTCGAACATCTCCTGGCCGCTGGTGCGGGTGAGCATGTTCAGCGCCGCCTTGGCCATATTGGTGTGCGGGTGGCCCGCGCCCTTGTAGCCCCGGCTGAAGACGCCCTCCATCGCGGAGACGTTGACGACATAGGTCCGCTTGGCGGGGGCCGCGGCCATCGCCGCGCGGAGCTTGCTGATCAGGATGAACGGCGCGGTGGAGTTGCAGAGCTGGACCTCCAGCAGCTCCACCGGGTCGACCTCGGAGACGGTCTGAATCCAGCTGTTGGTGTCGTGCAGATCCGGGACGAGACCACCGGCGTCGATCGCGGTGCCCGCCTCGATCCGGGCCGGGGTCGCCGAGCCGGAGACCAGGGCGAGATCCGTGACGTCCTGGGCGCTGAGCCCCTCGCCCATGGCGGAGGGCAGCGCGGCCACCGACTCCACGGCGCCGCTGCCGAAGACGCCGATGACCTGGGCGGGCGGCAGCTCGCCCGGGGGCAGCGGGGCGCTCTCGGCGGCGAGCAGTTCGCTGTACGCCCGGGGGGAGCGGCGCACGGTCTGCGCGGCGTTGTTGATCAGGATGTCGAGCGGGCCCTCGGCGGCGACGGAGTCGGCGAGGGCGACGACCTGGGCCGGGTCGCGGAGGTCGATACCGACGATCTTGAGGCGGTGAATCCACTCGTCGCTGTCCGGCATCGCCTTGAAGCGGCGGATGGCGTCGTTGGGGAAGCGGGTGGTGACGGTGGTGTGGGCGCCGTCGCGGAGCAGCCGTAGGGCGATGTACATACCGATCTTGGCCCGGCCTCCGGTGAGGAGGGCGCGCCGGCCGGTGAGGTCGGTGCGGGCGTCCCGGCGGGCGCGGTTCTCGGCGGCGCACTTCTGGCAGAGCTGGTGGTAGAAGGCGTCGACCTCGGTGTAGCGGGTCTTGCAGATGTAGCAGGACCGGGGGCGCTGGAGTATGCCCGCGATCTCCCCGGTGACGGAGGAGCTGGGCAGCAGCCCCTCGGTCTCGTCGTCGATCCGCTCGGCGGAGCCGGTGGCGGTGGCCTCGGTGACGGCCTTGTCGTGCGCGGTCTTGAAGGCGCGCCGCTCCTGGCGGCGCCGCTGCTTCACCGTGCGGTAGATGCCGGCGGTGGCACGGCGGACGGTGATGGCGTCGGGGTGATCGACATCCAGCTTGTCGAGCTCGTCGAGCACGCTCAGGCAGACGGCCAGCCGCTCCGGGTCGATTCCGGGGCCGGGGATGGGGGTGTTCTCTGTCACCGTCATGCTGCTGGGGTCCTTGATCACTCACGAGCCGGGGAAGGGGTCAAAAGGGGGAGTTTACAGGGGCGGGGGGTGTGGCCGCCCCGGCCCGTGTCTTCCCGCACCCGGGGTGCGGGGTCCGTCCTCAAACGCCGGACGGGCTGAGACCGGCGACCCCGCCAAAACCCAGACCCCGGGGCACAACCCCACCCCGTGCCTTCCCGCACCCAGGGCACGACGTCCGTCCTCAAACGCCGGACAGGCTGAAACCGGCGACCCCGCCAAAGCCCAGACCCGGGGGCACAACCCCACCCCGTGCCTTCACACACCCGGGGTGCGGGGCGCCGGACGGGCCAGGGGTGGCGACCAATAACGGATGGGGGGGAATGCCGGCACAAGGCAGGGCACAACCAGCCCCGCCGGCGATTGAGGCGCGGGGTTCGGGGCGGAGCCCCGGCGGTGGGGAGGGGTGCTCAGGGGCCCGAGGGGGCGTAGACGACGTGCTGGACGCCAGAGGGGAGCGGGGTCGCGCGGACGACCCGGAGGGGCGTGCGGGGGAGGTCCTCCGGGAAGAGGCGCTTGCCCGTGCCCACGATGACCGGGGCGATCAGGAGATCGAACTCGTCCACCAGCCCCCGCCCGAGCAACCACCGCACCAGCGTCGCACTCCCCCGCACCACGATGTTCCCGCCCTCCTCCCCCTTCATCCCCGCGATCGCCCCCGCGACATCCCTCCGGATGACCGTGGTGTTGTTCCAGTGGGCGGCCGTGAGCGTGGTGGAGACCACATACTTGGCGACGCCGTTCATATGGTCCGCCCCGGGAGCCTCGGCGCCCGGCCAGTCCGCCGCGAACCCCTCGTACGTCGTGCGCCCGAGCACCAGGGTGTCGGAGGCCGCCATCTGCGCGTCGGCCACGGCCGCCATGTCCTCGTCCCAGGAGGGCGTGTGCCATCCCCGCGGGTCCTCCATGACCCCGTCGGCGGTCAGCACCTCCGTGACGACCAGTTTCCTCATGACCGTGCCCCGCTCTCGCTGCCCCCTGGGCCCAGCGTGCCCATATCGCGCACCGGGCGCACGGCGGCGCACGGTCTCAGACCCGGGCGAGCACCTCCTCGTACAGCTCATAGGTCCGTTTGGCGGCCTGGTCCCAGCCGAAGTCGCGGACGGCGCGGCGCCGTCCCGCCGCCCCCATCCGGGCCGCGTCCCCCGGGTCGTCGAGCACCCGGTTCACCGCCTGGGTGAGGCCCGACTCGAAGACCTCGGGGTGGTGCGCGTCATAGGGCACCAGCAGTCCCGTGGTGCCGTCGTCGACCACCTCGGGGATGCCGCCGACAGCGGAGGCGACCACGGCCGTGCCGCACGCCATGGCCTCCAGATTGACCATGCCCAGCGGCTCGTGGGTGGAGGGGCAGACGAACACGGAGGCATGCGTCAGCAGCTGGATCAGCCGGGAGCGGGGCAGGGTCCCGGGGACCCAGTGCACTCCGTCGCGTACCCGCTCCAACTCCTCCACCAGCTCCGCGACGCCCTCGGTGCCGGGCGGTCCCGCGCAGATCACCAGCTGCGCCCGGGGGTCGAAGGCGCGGGCCGCGCGCAGCAGGTGCGGCAGTCCCTTGCGGGGTGCGGCACGGCCCACATGGAGCACATAGGGGCGGCGGGGGTCGAGGCCGATCCGCTCCAGGGCGTCCGTCTCGTGGTCGGGCCGGTAGAGGAGGGTGTCGACCCCGCCGCGGATGAGCCGCACCATGGCCGGGTCGAGGGAGGGGTGGGCGGCGAGGATGTCCTCGCGCATCCGCGCGGAGACCGCGATGACGGCGTCCGCCGACTCGATCGCGGTGCGCTCGGCCCAGCGGGCGAGCGGATGGCCGCCGTCGGACCCGGCCCGGGGACGGGGCGGCTCCAGGGAGTGGGCGGTCAGCACGTGCGGTATGCCGTAGAGGAGCTTCGCGAGGTGGCCGGCGAGCGAGGCGTACCAGGTGTGGGAGTGGACGAGTTCGCGCCCGGCGAGTTCCGCGGTCATCGCGAGGTCCACGGAGAAGGCGCGCAGCGCGCCGTCGGCCCCGGCGAGCTGCGCGGCGGGCCGGTGCCGGAGCACCCCCTCGGCCTCCCCGTCGCCCCAGCAGTGGACCTCCAGATCGGCCAGGGCCCGTAACTCGCGGGCGAGGAACTCCACATGGGCTCCGGCGCCGCCGTGGACGTCCGGAGGGTATTCGCGCGTGAGCAGTCCCACCTTCACCCCACGATGGTCACCCACCGGAGGCGCGCGGGGAAGACGGCGGCCGGTCGAAGACGCAGTCGCCGCAGAGGCCGCCGCGCGGCGCCCGGTAGTAGAGGCAGCAGCTGGTGCGGCGGCGGCCGGGCCCCCGGACCGTGCCGGAGAGGTCGGGGTGGGCGAAGAGACCGGCGGCAAGCGACTCGGCCCGGCGCGCGGCCCCGGCGTCTCCGGTGCCCCGGGCCCAGTCGTCGATCTGGCGCACGGCCGCGGCGAGCGCGGAGCCGGCGTTCCCCCAGAGCAGCCGGGGCGAGACGGCCGTCTCCTGGCGCATGGCCCGCGCGAGGGGGACGAGATGGGCGTACTGGACGGCTTCACGGAGCGCCTCCACGGTGGCGGGCGCCGCCGGCTGCCCCTCCCCGGGGCCGGGCAGCTCCAGCCACAGGTCGTCGGGGGTGGTGAGGCCGGGTGACCAGTGGAGCCGCTCGGGGGCCAGCGGTGGGACGCTCCCGTGGAGCACGGCGCCGCCGAGGGCGATGGACCAGAGCCGGGCGGCGAGGCCGAGGTGGGCGATGGAGGCGGCGACCCGCCGCTCGGGGGGTGTGTGACGGGCGGCGACCAGGTCGACCCGTCGGGTGAGGGGCTCCAGGTCACCGGCGTAGACCCGGGCGAGTGGCACGCCGGGCGCGTCCCCGCCCTCCGGGGGCGCGGTGTCCCCAAAGGTCCGCAGCGCGAAGAATCCGCCCAGTGTGCCCAGCTCCCGCAGATCCATGTGTCCTCGCTCTCATCCGTCACCCGTTGGTGGGCAGCTGTAGTCAACCTCACGTCGGTCGTATTTCTCCGCACCCCCTCTGACCTGCTCGACCTTCGCCCGTGAGACTTTTGGCCTACGCTCGTACTCCGTCGGCAGTACGCCCGAATGCCTGCTCAAGGACGACGACGTGACCGCCGAACAGGGAGATCGTGGTCTCTATGAGTTCCCTTGCGCTGGCCGTGCTTCTGTCCCTGGTCTCCGCGGTCGCCTACGCGGCCGGGGCGATCATGCAGGAGCATGTGGCCGCTGCGTCCCCCGCCCGGCCGTACGCTCCGCTGCACCACGCCGGGTGGTGGCTGGCGGTCGGTCTGAACGGCGTGGGCGCGGTGCTGCACGTGGTGGCGCTGGCGTACGGCCCGCTGAGTGTGGTGCAGCCGCTGGGCGCGCTCACCATCGTGTTCGCGCTGCCGATGGCGGCGCTGTTCGTGGGGCGCAGAGCGGGCGCCACGGCCTGGCGCGGGGCTCTGATGGCGACGGTGGGGCTCGCGGGTCTGCTGGCGGTCTCCGGGGACACCGGCTCGCACACGCTGGGAACCGGGCAGCGCGGGGTGCTCGCCGCGGCGACGCTGGGCACCGTGGCACTGATCTTCCTCATCGCGCAGACGATCAACCGGCCGGTCTTCCGCAGTGTGCTGCTGGCCGCTTCGGCGGGTGTCGCCTTCGGGATCGCCTCGGTCTTCACCAAGACGGTGGCGGACGGCTGGGAGTGGTCGCGCCCGCTGTCGCAGTGGTCGAGCATCGCGGTGATCGGGGTGCTCGCGCTGGGCGGTCTGCTGCTGTCGCAGGCCTCCTACCGGGGCGCGGGTCTCGCGGCGCCGCTGGCCACGGTCACCGTGGTCAATCCGGTGATCGCGGCGGTCGTCGGGATCACGATGTTCGGCGAGAGCTTCCGGTACGGCGTGCTGGGCGCGGTGCTGGCGATCGGCTTCGGGGTGGTGGCCGCGGGCGGTCTGATCCTGCTGACGACGGAGCGGCTGGCGGCCCAGGGGGCGCGGGAGCCGGTCGCTCCACCGCCCGGCGGGCCGACGCCGCCGGCCCGGGAGGCGGGAGCGGTCGGGGCCGGGGCTGCGGAGCCCCGGCCCGCGCGGTCGTCGCCGGTGTATCTGGACGGCATCCCCGCGCCGGAGAGGCCGGTGGAGCCGATGGGATCGGTGGGGTCGGTGGGGTCGGTGGAGCAGCCGCCGGAGAGCCGGCCGGCCGGTCCGGACGGGTCAGATCGAGACGCCGCCCGACCGGAGGTAGGCCAGGGGGTCGATGTCCGATCCGTACCCCGGACCCGTGCGGATCTCGAAGTGGAGATGCGGTCCCGAGCTGTTGCCGGTGGACCCTGAGCGGGCTATCCGCTGGCCGGCGGTGACCTGCTGGCCCGCGCGCACGGAGAGCGCGGACAGATGTGCGTACTGGCTGTATCTGCCGTCGTTGTGCCGGATGACGACCTGGTAGCCGTAGGAGCCGGCCCATCCGGCCGATACGACCCGGCCCGAGGAGACGGCCTTGACGGAGGTGCCGGTGGCCACGGGGAAGTCGACGCCCGTGTGGTAGCCGCTGGACCAGGAGGAGCCCGTCTGGCGGTACGCGGTGCCGGTGGAGGCGTCGACGGGGGCGCTCATCCGGGCGGTGCGGGTCGCGGGGCGGTTCTGGGCGACCTGCTTGGTCTCCCGCTTGACCTCCTTGACCTCCTTCTTGGCCTGCTGCTTGGCCTGCTGTTTGACCTGCTGCTTGGCCGCCGCGGCGGCCTGCTTCTTCGGGGCCTCCTGCTTCGGCTCCTGGGCCTTGGGGGCCCGCTGCTTGAGGCCCGGCCCCTCCGAGGGGGCCGTCTTCTTCGGGTCGGGCTTCTCCAGCCGGTCGCCGGCCGGGGGCTTCCCGGGGGCCCTCTTCCTCGGTGTCTCGCTCGTCTTCGGCGGGGCGGGGGCGGTCGTCGAGCCGCTCTTGGACGCCTGCATCCGGATGACGAGACGCTGGCCGGGGTGGATGAGGTCGGGATCGGAGCCGACCGTCGTGCGGTTCTGCGCGTACAGCTGCGGCCAGCCGCCCCGGACGTCCTTCGCGGAGGCGATCCTGGACAGCGAGTCGCCGGGGGCCACGGTGTAGCCCTCGCGCTGGGTGGGGACGGTGGTCGGCGACGCCTTGGCCTGCTGCGTCTGCGGGGTCTGGCGGGGGGTGGTGGGCGCGGGGCCCTTCCGCTCTCCCTGGGCGCCGCGCTCGCTCCGGGCGCTCGGGCTGCCCGTCCGGTCGGCACCGGCGTCCGTGCGGCGCTCGGGCGCCAGGGCCGGGGAGTCCCCGCCGCGCGTCAGCCCGGCCCGGACCGAGCAGTTGGGCCAGGCGCTGGGGCCCTGCCCCTTGAGCACCCGCTCGGCGACGGCTATCTGCTGGTCCCTGCTGGCGAGGTCGGCCCGGGGGGCGTACTCCCGGCCGCCGTACGCCTCCCAGGTGGACTGGCTGAACTGGAGTCCGCCGAAGTAGCCGTTCCCCGTATTGATCTTCCACTGGTTGGTGGATTCGCAGGCCGCGACCTTCTCCCAGACGTCCACGGACGCGGCTTGCGAGGAGCCCGCGCCCACGAGGGGCAGGGCGATGCCCGCGCCGCCGGCGGTGATCGTGAGAGAGGCACGATTGAATCGGCTCGGCTGGTACTTGCGGTGCCGACCGGTTGCGGTCATGTGAGTCTCCCCCACTGAACAGTTCTGTCGCATTACGGATAGGTCACGTCCGCCGTCAACTTAAGTGCTCGAATTGGCCGGTGACAAGGGCTCATTGCGGGCGCACTGCGGCAGACGCGGAGGGCCGTCCGCACCTCCGGACGGCCTCCGTCCACACGGTGCCGGCCCGCCCGCGGCCGGGGCGCGGAAGCCGCCGCGAGCCGCCGCGAGCCGCCGGGCGGCGCGCGGCGCCCGCACCGCCCCCGTACCGGCTCCGTACCGGCCGGACCCGATCGGAGCCGATCGGAGCCGATTCGGCGGGCCCGGAATGCGGCGGGTGCCGGACCGCTTGAGGATCAATGAAGGACAGTGGACCCGCAACGGACTCGCCACAAAGATCCAGGAGCGCATGATGAGTGGAACAGCCCAGATCGGTGTCACCGGACTCGCGGTGATGGGCCGCAACCTCGCCCGCAACTTCGCCCGCAACGGTTTCACGGTCGCCGTGCACAACCGCACCACGGCCCGGACCCGCGCCCTGGTGGAGGAATTCGGCGCGGAGGGCACCTTCGTCGCCGCCGAGTCCGCCGAGGAGTTCGTGGCGGCGCTGGAGCGTCCGCGCCGGCTGGTCGTCATGGTGAAGGCCGGCGAGCCGACGGACGCGGTGATCGAGGAATTCGCCCCGCTCCTGGAGGAGGGCGATGTGATCATCGACGGCGGCAACGCCCACTTCGCCGACACCCGCCGCCGGGAGAGGGAGCTGCGCGAGCGCGGCATCCACTTCGTGGGGGTGGGCATCTCGGGCGGCGAGGAGGGGGCGCTGCACGGCCCGAGCATCATGCCGGGCGGCTCCCCGGCGTCGTACGAGTCCCTCGGTCCGCTGCTGGAGAAGATCGCCGCCAAGGCACCCGACGGCGCCCCCACCGTGGCCCATATCGGCCCGGACGGCGCGGGCCACTTCGTCAAGATGGTCCACAACGGCATCGAGTACGCCGATATGCAGCTGATCGCCGAGGCGTACCATCTGCTGCGCTCGGTGGCGGGGTACTCCCCCGCGCGGATCGCGGACACCTTCCGCACCTGGAACACCGGGCGGCTCGACTCGTATCTGATCGAGATCACGGCGGAGGTCCTGGCCCATACGGACGCCGAGACCGGGAAGCCCTTCGTCGACATCGTCACCGATCAGGCGGAGCAGAAGGGCACGGGCCGCTGGACCGTGCAGATCGCGCTGGACCTGGGGGTGCCGGTCTCCGGGATCGCCGAGGCGGTCTTCGCGCGCTCGGTCTCGGGACACGCGGCGCTGCGCGAGGCCTCGCGCGGGCTGCCGGGGCCGGAGCCCCGGGCGCTGGGGGAGAAGGAGGCGGAGCGGTTCGCCGAGCGGGTCGAGCAGGCGCTCTACGCGTCCAAGATCGTCTCGTACACCCAGGGCTTCCACCAGATCCGGGCCGGCAGCGAGGAGTACGGCTGGGACATCGACCTCGGGTCGGTGGCCGCGATCTGGCGCGCGGGCTGCATCATCCGGGCGGCCTTCCTGGACCGTATCCGGGGGGCGTACGACGCCCGGCCGGAGCTGCCGAGCCTGCTGTCCGACAAGGGGTTCGCGGAGGAGATCGGGGCGGCCCAGGACGACTGGCGGGAGGTGGTCGCCACCGCGGCGCGGCAGGGAGTGCCGACGCCCGGGTTCTCGGCGGCCCTCGCCTACTACGACGCGCTGCGCGCCGAGCGGCTGCCCGCGGCGCTCACCCAGGGCCAGCGGGACTTCTTCGGCGCGCACACCTACCGGCGTACCGACCGCGAGGGGTCCTTCCACACGCTGTGGGGCGGTGACCGCTCGGAGGTGCCGGCGGGCTGACCTCGGAGGCGCGCACGGACCGTGCGGGGCCCGGGGCGGTGTGCCCCGGGCCCCGCACGGTCAGACCGGTCCCGGTGCGGGCTCCGGCTCCGGTGACGGTTCCGGACCGGGGGAAGGCGGCCTCGGAACGGGGTCGGGGGTCGGAACGGGCGGCGGCGAAGGGGTGGGGACCGGGCCGGGCAGCGGTCCCGGCGGCGGGACGGGCGGCCCCGGGGCCGGAACGGGCGAGGGCGGTACGGGGGGTGGCTGGGTCATGCCTGACCTCCAGGGTTCGGAGTCGTGCGTTCCCACTCTCTCCCCGTCCGCCTTCCCCCGCGCGCGGAATCCACACACCCCGCGCTCCCGGACGCCCTCGCGGCGTCACCAGAGGTTCGGGTCCGCCTTCAGCTGCCGCTCCGCCGCCTCGACCAGCCCGGCCGGCGCCTCGGGGGCCTCGGCCGGATGCCGCTGGGCCCAGGCGGCGGCGTACGGACAGAGCGGGACGACCGGGACGCCCTCGCGGGCGGCGATCCCGTAGAACGCGCGCACCAGCGAGCCCGCGATGCCCTTGCCCTCGTGCTCCGGCCGCACCACGGTGTGCACGGCGACCAGAGCGGCGGGGTCGCCGTCGAGGACGAAGTAGGCGATACGCCCGGTGACGGCGCCGCTCTCGTACGCCTCCAGCAGGCCCTTCGCACGGTTGTCGCGGATGTC
The DNA here is from genome assembly GCF_053594535.1 of Streptomyces sp. NPDC001889. Classification (NCBI taxonomy): domain Bacteria; kingdom Bacillati; phylum Actinomycetota; class Actinomycetes; order Kitasatosporales; family Streptomycetaceae; genus Streptomyces; species Streptomyces sp. NPDC001889. The sequence continues at coordinate 312,039 of NZ_JBSFER010000002.1, read as the reverse complement.
GAACGCTGAGATGTCTGGCATGACGGCATACTCCCTCGGCCGGGCGTCGGGCGCCCGTTTCAGACGGCGGCGTGCGGGCTGCGCAGGGCGCCGCTCCCCGGTGCGGGTTCGGCGGTGTCCGATCCCGTACCGATGATCCGGTTGCCGGCGTCGACATGCACCACCCGGGGGGTGAGCGCGCGCGCCTCGGCGTCCTCGACCTGGGCGTAGCTGATGAGGATCACCAGATCGCCGGGGTGGACGAGATGGGCCGCAGCGCCGTTGATACCGATGACACCGGAGCCGCGCTCGCCCTCGATGACATAGGTCTCCAGCCGGGCGCCATTGGTGATGTCCACAATGTGGACCAGCTCACCCGGCAGCAGATCCGCCGCTTCCATCAGCGCGGCGTCGACGGTGACGGAACCGACGTAGTGCAGATCGGCCTGGGTGACGGTGGCGCGGTGAATCTTCGACTTGAACATGGTGCGCAGCATCGAGGTACTCCCGGAACTAGGCTCCCTGCCTGCGTTCGTGCAGGTCAAGGGCGGTTTTCCCACTCTACAACGAGTCGCGTGCCCGGGCAGGTCTCCCCAGGTTCCTCAGGACTCGTGCTGACCACTCCGCTGACCACTTGCCGGACTCCCTGACGGCTCACCGGGGGTGGCTCCAGGTGGTCAGCCGACCGGGCACCCGCCACAAGGCTCCGGGCGCTCGCGACCCCGGGCTCAACTCCCATGGCGCGGGGAGGCAGCAGGGAACCCCCGGACAGAGAATCCGGGGATTTCCCTCGACCATTGACCTGACCGGCTGATGAAGCCTGACGGTGACACTTCCAGGCGGCGTCGACGGGCATCAGGACGCGGGGCTTCTCGGTGGCGAACTCCTCGTCGGTGAGCAATCCCTGAGCCTTCGGGTCGGCGAGCCGGGCCAGTGGGGACACCCGGTCCGTACCCGCCGGCGCCGGGAGGGGGGCGGCTGCCGGCATCTGTGGGGCCTGGGCAACCCCCGGGCGCCGCGCGCCGTGACGCGCCACCCGGTTGGAGACCGCGGTGGCGGTCGCCCGCGGTGCCCGCCACCGGCGGACCGGGTCCCGCCGGCGGCCGTCCACCATTCCACCAGTCCCACGATGCGGCAGCTCGCCCCCGGGTCAAACACCCTTCCGCGACACGCTGGGACTGTTTGCCCCCCTGCATCTCGCGTCCAGCCACAGGCACAGCTCGTCCAGTGCCGCTTCGGCCCGTTCCCGGTCGCCGGTGGTGAGGTAGTCCGTTTGAAGGCCTGCGAAAGCGCTGTTCAGGAGGGTCGCAGTCACAAGAGCGTCGGCTCCGGACATGCCACGCAGAGTGAGGCACGAGGCGACGAACTCCGATCTTCCGCGCACGAAGTCCACTGCGGACCCGGGCAACCGTCCCGCGGCGGCCAGGCCTTCGATCTCGCGGATGAGGCTGGTCATGGAGCGTTCCGCCGTGCTCAGGTTGCGGGCCCACGCCGAGCGGACGACACGGCTGACCGGTACATCGGCGTCCGCCCAGCCTGTGGTGGAACGCAGTTCCTCGTGCTGCCGCTCGTCCAGCCGGACCATGACGGCGCTCAGCAGTTCCCGCTTGTCGGCGAAGTGATGGGTCAGGACGCGGGTGCTCTGCCCCAGCGCTTCGGCGATGCCGCGCAGGGTGAACCGGCTGATGCCGGTGCGGGCGAGGTGACCGATGGTCGCGTCGAGTACTTCACGGCGGCGGTCCGGATTGATCGGCCTGGCCATGGCTGTACCTCTTCTCGTCCCGGCGTCACGCGGGTTCGCAGGCGGGGATGTGGCGGGATGTCACGGTCTCACACCCAGTAAGGGAAACAACTGTTACCTTAATTCGGTGACAGTGCGCTCTCGTCAAACACCCCTGTGGCTCCACGCGTTGACACTGGCCGCCTTCGCCGTCCAGACCGACGACTTCATCATCATCGGTGTGCTGCCCGACCTGGCGGCGGACCTGCGGGTGAGCGAAGGCGCGGCCGGCCAGCTGGTCACCGTCTATTCGCTCGTCTGCGCACTGACCGCCCCTCTCTGGGCCCTTCTGCTGTCGCGAACCGGCCGGAAGCAGGCCCTGCTCGGGGCGCTCGGCGTCTTCGGCGCGGCCAACTTCGCCGTCCCGTTCGCCGACTCCTTCCCCGTCCTCATGGGGCTGCGCGTCGCCGCGGCCCTCGGCGCCGCGGTCGTCCTGCCCGCCGCCCTCGCGGCGGCCTCCTCGGCGGCCCCGCCCGAACGACGCGGGCGGTATCTGGCCACGGTCATGACCGGCCTGACCGGCGCGGTGCTGATCGGGGTGCCCGCCGGTACCCACCTCGGCGACGCGCTCGGGTGGCAGGCCACGTTCGTCCTCGCGGGAGCGCTCGGCACGGCAGCCCTGCTGCTGATCTGGGCGAAGGTGCCGCACACGCCACGCGCAGGAGTGGCACCCGGGTTCCGCGTGTCGCTGAGGCCCCTGCGGCAGCGTCCCGTGTTCCTCATCCTGCTGGTCACCGCCGTTACCGTCGCGGGCAACCTCGCCTTCCAGACCTACCTCGCACCCTTCCTGGACGGATTGGCCCCGGTGACCGGCACCGGGCTGGCCCTCCTGCTGGTGCTGTCCGGCGCCGGGGGCATCGTCGGGACCAGACTCGCGGGACGCGTCGTCGACCGGTACGGGGCCCTTCGGGCGCTGTGGTCGGGCGGCGGACTCTTCTGTACGGGCATGGCCGCCTTCTGCGCGCTGTGGGTGGTGCGGCCCGTGCCGGTCGTGCTCGTGGCCCTGCTGCTGGTGTGCTGGTCGGCCGCCGCGTGGGCCGTGCCACCGGCCATTCAGGCCCTCATGATCGACCGAGTGGGGCCGGAGGGCGCCACCCAGGCCATGGCCCTGCACAGCAGCTCCGCGTATGTGGGGGCCGCGCTCGGCGGCGCACTGGGCGGCATCCTCGTGGGCTTGGACGCCGGCCTGTTGCCACTGGCGGCGGCCCTGCTGGTGGGGCCGGCGTTGAGTCTCGCCGCTTTCACCCTGCGAGAGGACCGCGTCCCCTCGGCCCGGGAGCCGAGGGCCGAGGGGAGCGAGGTGCGGTGAGGCCCCTCGGTGTCCTGGTGCCCACGTGCTTCTCAGCGGACTGTGGGGCCCTGGTGCTGCTTGCTGAATTCGAGCAGGTGAAGGCCCAGGGGGGAGTTCTCCAGGACGGATCAGAAATGGCAACCGACCAGCAAGATCAGGATCACCCGGTGGAGTGCCGCCCGATCCAGCCGGTGGCGGCCACCACTTCACGCGCGATGTCCACGACAGGCCGCCCGTCGGTCGCCACTCGCACCGCCTCCACGGGTGCCCGCTCATCCAGGAGCCGCGCCTTGCGGGCGCTGCCCTTCAGCTCCTTCTCCAGCTCCGAGCCCAGTTCCCGGGCGGCCAGTCGTTCGTCGGCGGTGGCATCGGAGGCGGTGAGCAGCACGCGTACGATCCGCGTGCCCGCCCCGATGGCGCGCTCGAACATGCCCGCCGCCTCGGGCAGCACACTCACGGTGTTCGTGCAGATCAGACGGCGGTAAGCGACGCGACCTCGTGAACGGAGCACTCGGCATCAGCACCGCGCTCCTGCGTCGCGCTGGAGATGCCGGTCAGGGGGTGGCGAGGCCGAACCAGTACTCGAAGGTCTCCAGCAGGCCGTTGAGGGTGTTGAGCGGGTCCAGGGTGCCGGTGTCGGCGGTGAGTTCTCCGTCGGTCTGGAGCTGTTCGGGAGTGGTCTGGGAGATGGCCAGGCGGTTCAGTCCGGAACGGGTGATCGTGTAGGTGGCGTCCGCGGTCGCCGGGTCGGTGAGGCCGGGGGTGTGGACAAGGACGCCGTTGCGCACCCGGAGTGTGCAGTGGGCGGGATCGTCGGCGAGGCCGCCGGTGATCTTGAAGCCGAGGGTGAGGGGGTGGGCGGCGGCGTCGGGTCCGTTGAGGCGGATGCCGAGGTAGTCGAAGAGCATCTCCAGCGGCATCGCCTCCAGCACAGGCTGGGTGATGATCTGCGGGGCGGGGAGATGGGGCGGCGTGCCGTCGGCCGGGCGGGTGCGCAGTTCGTGGGCCGCGGCGAGGTAGAAGTTGCGCCAGGGACCGCTTTCGGCCTGGTAGCCGAGCTGTTCGAGGACATCGGCTTCCAGCGCGCGGGCAGCGGTGTGGGTGGGGTCGGCGAAGACGGCGTGGGAGAGGAGTTCGGCGGCCCACCGGTAGTCGTCGGCGCTCTTGGCGTTCTCGAACGCCTGCCGGGCCAGCTCCACGACCTTGGCCACCCCGCCGATCGCCTCGACGTAGCGGGGGCCGGACTCCTCGGGCGGCAGCGGGTGCAGATGGGCCGCGTTGCCGTCGTACCAGCCCAGATACCGCTGGTAGACGGCCTTGAGGTCGTGGTTGACGGTGCCGTAGTAGCCGCGGTTGAACCACTGTCCCGCCAGGCTCTCCGGAACGCTGCCGTCGAGGTCCTCGGCGATCTCCGTCATCGTGCGGCCCTTGTTGGCCAGCCGCAGCGCCTGGTCGTGCAGGAACCGGTACAGGTCCGCCTGGCTGGTCAGGAACGACACGATGGCGTCCGGGGACTCCTCGGTGTTCCACCGGGGCCAGAAGTGCGAGGCGAAGAGCGTCTTCGACCGATGCCCGTACCACTCCACCGACTCGTTCAGGTACTGCGACCACCCCTTCGCGTCCCGCACCTGTGCGCCGCGCAGGCTGTAGAGATTGTGCAGGGTCGGTGTGGCGTTCTCCGCCATGCACAGCGCCTGGACGTCGGGGAGGTAGAAGTTCAGCTCCGCCGGCGCCTCCGTCCCGGGGGTGAGCTGAAACTCCAGATTCACCGGCCCGAACGTGACGACATGACCGGGCTGGGCCACCTCGGAGGTCACCGTGCAGGTCGGCGGCAGCAGACCGGTGGCCCCGGCGGACATGGTCTTGCCCAGACCGGCGTCCACCTGCCCCTTCTCTGAGCGCTCCAGCAGGGTCCCGTACATGAACAGCGCCCGGCGCAGCATCGCGTTCCCGGCATAGACGTTCTCGCTGACCGAGTGCTCCAGGAAACCCTCCGGGGCGATGATGTCCACCCCCTTGGGCACCTGTCCGCCCTCGAACAGGCCCAGCACGCCGCCGTAGTGGTCGATGTGGGAGTGAGTGAAGATCACCGCGCTGATCGTGCGTTCCTGGTCCCGGAGCCTGCGGTGCTCCCGGTACAGCTTCCAGGCCGCCGCCGCGCACTCCTCGCTGATCAGCGGGTCGACCACGACGACCTCCGGGGAGGCCCCGGTGGGGTCCTCCAGGAAGGAGATGTTCGACAGGTCCATCCCGCGCACCTGGTACACGGCGTCCGGGACGACCTCGAACAGGCCGGTGTTCATGTTCAGCAGCGCGTTGCGCCACAGGCTCGGGTTGACCGTGTCCGGGGCCGGCCCGCTCAGGAAGGCGTACGGGGCCAGACTCCACGCGGGCACGGGGCTGCCCTCCCGGGCCACGGCGAAGTCGGCGGGCAGTGCCGCGATCAGCCCCCGCGCGGCGAGCGCCGACTCCGGATCACGGTCATCCGGCGGCACCACCACCGCCGCGTTCAGATCCCTCGTCAACACTGTTGCGGGCTGGGGCACTTCGGACGGCAGACCAGTCAACGGACTCTCCCTTCACCGGGCAGGGCACACCCCGGAACACAACGGAGCAGAACCCCGCGAACAGACCCCGGAGCCTTGGAGGACACTGGAAAAAGGCTACGGAAAGTAAGCGCTTGGCCACGGAAGCATGCCACTCCCCGGTCACTCCCAAAAGACCCAGAACGAGCCATCCGCCACATCCGGATGGCTTCAGCCGCCGGGCCCGCCGCGCACCCGGGGCGGTTCGGGCGGGACGGCGGCGGAGCAGGCCCGGGTCCCCCGCTCCGCATGCCGCCCCACCGGGGCAGGGGTCGCCGGTGGGGGGATGCGGTCAGGTGGGGGATTCGGTCTGTTCGGCGATCTGTTCGACGGTGTCGGCCTGGGCGGCGATGGCGGCCTGGACGGGGGCGGGGACGGCCTTGTTCTCGAAGGTGGTGACGAGGGTGTCGAGGACCTGGTTGGCGGCTTCGGTGTTGCCGTCCTTGGCGTGGACGAGGGCGAGACGGCGCATGGCGGCGTTGAGGGTGATGTTGTCGAGTCCCGCGTCGCCGAGGGAGGCGTCGACGGCGGCCGTCAGCTGCTGGACGCTCTCGGCGATGTCGGGCGGGCGGACGGCCAGGCCGTCGTCGGTGAGGGTCTGGAAGTGGCGGCCGGCGTTGGCGCCGCGGGCCAGGCGGGCATAGGTGGCCAGGGGATGGCCGCCGTGGCGTTCGACGATTTCCTGGAGGGCGTCGTTGCCGGGGGTGAGCTGGGGTGCGTCGGAGCCGAGGAGGGCGAGGAGGGTGCCCTGTTGGTCGCCGATGAGGAGTTCGCCGACCTGCTGGTCGGTGCGGTCGAGCGGGGCGCGGACCCGGTAGGCGGTCGGTGCGGAGACGGTGCGGGAGCCGTCTGGTGCCTGGTGGGCGGCGGTGATCCGGTAGAGGCCGGGTTCGGCGAAGTAGAGGCCGTCGCCGCCGGAGCCGATGTAGGCGCTCTCGTACAGGGCGGGGGTGGTGTGGTCGAGGACGGTGGTGGGGGCGTCGGGGCCGTGGCCGTGGCAGGTACGGGCGAGCGGGCGGTAGACGCGGGTGTTCCCGTAGGGGTCCTGGACCCGGAGGACGGTGTGGCCGTCGCGGGGGTGCAGGAGGGGGGAGACGGTGACCTGGTCGCGGGTGCCGCTGCGGGTGAGGCGGAGTTCGGCGACGACGGGTTCGCCGTACTCGAAGGTGGTGCGGCCGGTCAGTTCCAGCCGGAGTCCGGACTCGTCGGACGGGGGCGGTATGAAGAGTCGTGCGGGTAGTTCATCCAGGAAAGGTCGCCGTATCCCCGGCGCGGGCCGAGCGGTGCGGGCGGCCAGGCGGAGCGCTTGTCCCAGGAGTGCAACAGGTTGAAGGCGTGGCCCAGTTCATGGACATGGGCGTGGAGGTCGACCCGGGTGCCGAGCGCGGCGTTGAGTTGCAGTGCTTCGTTGAAGACGGCGACGCCCTGTCGAGGGGTGTCGTTGGTGTCGAACATGATTCCGTAGGTGAGGAATCCGAACTGGGTTTCGGCGTACCGGGTCGCGACGAGGGTCCACAACTTCCACTGCGGGTTGTCGCGGTACTGGCTGAAGCCGGCCTCCATCGCGGCGTGGAGTTCAGCCGTGGACCAGCGCAGATCGGCACCTGAGCCAGCGGTGCCCACCGTGTTGCGCGTGCCTGCGGAACGGAGTTCGAGACCGGCGTCGGCGAAGGCGGCGGGCACGGTGAGGACACGGTTGCGGTAACCGGGCGGGGTCGCGGCCCGGGAGGTGTCGTACGAGTCGAAGGCGGCTGTACCGGTGACCGAGTCCACCTCGTGGTCGAAGGTGCGCAGATAGGGGGAGCGGCGGTTGCCGCTCCCGCTGAGCGTCTGGCTCCAGTCGGCGCGGTTCAGGTCCCAGATCGCGGAGGGCAGCGCTCCGCTGAGGGGTTTGCGGTCGATCAGCAGGGAGAGGGTGTGGCGGGGGCGGGCAGGTCGAACTCCACGGTGGCGGCGTCCGCGACGACGGAGCCGGGGGCTGACCTGCACGGTGGCCGGGGTGCAGCGGAAGGAGTTCTCGTAGGTGGCGCTCTGGCCGTTGAGGGTGAAGATGTCGCGGCTGATCATGCGGGAGGTCGTGGGGCCCTCCAGGTCGACCCCGCAGGACGAGCTTGGTCGTGGCGGACTTCCACTCGTACCGGCCGGAGAACGTCTCGCGGGGTACGGCGATGTCCCCCGTCAGTTTGGCGAGGCCCGGGGTGAGCGTGGTGAGCGGGCCCTGCTTCTCCACCCCGGTGGACCAGTTGAGGATCACCCCGTCGGCGCCTTTGATCAGCAGGGAGCGGCGGATGCCGCCGGCGGCGGGCGGCAGGGCGAGGATGTGGTCGAGATCGTGGGTGAAGGCGGAGGGCAGCTTTCCCCAGCCGGGCTGCCCCGCGTCCGGCCCCTCGCTGATGGGGACATCGCGGACGACGCCGGTCTCCGAGTTCAGGGTCAGCACCCGCTCGCCCCGGAAGAAGTACGTCTGCCAGGCGCCGTTCGCGGCCGTCGGCGCCTGGAGGAGGACGTCGATCCCCGACTGCCACTCGACGGGCAGCAACTGGCCCAGCGTGGTACCGACGGGCCCCAGCCGCAGCCCCTTCCAGGAGCCCGCGGCGTGGATACGGCTGGAGCCCCAGCTCAGCTGGAGGTAGGTGTCGCCGTAGAAGAGCATGAGCTGACGGACGCCGCTCTCGTCGGGCGGCTGTAACGCGCCTTCGGTGCAGCTCGTCCAGACCCCGACCAGAGGTGCGAGGGCGCCGCCGTACGCGGCGGTCAGCGCGCCGGAGGAGATCTGGTCGCTCTCGCCGATGACGAGGGCCTTGTCACCCGAGGCGAACAGGGCGTTCCACCCGCTCGCCGAGGTATGGGACACCGCGTACGCGTAGGCGGTGGACTTGTACCGGAGGAGCGCCACGAAGCCTCCCCCTCCGAGGAATCTCCCGCCGGACCAGCTCCAGTGGGAGCACCTCCACCCTGCCCACCTTTCCGGTAGGAAATTCACATGGGCGTAAAAGCACCGCGAATCGCCCCCGGAGGTCTCCGCAGCCGCCTCCGGCGAGCAGCGCAGAGCCCGTCGGCGGCGGAGCCTCCGGGGGACGGCCGGGGCGACCGGAGCCCCGGGCCACGGCGCGGTGGTGTGGGAATGGTGGTGCCGTGCGACGCGTTTCCCCGCGAACGTCTGGGCGCAGTACTGGTCGGGGGCGTTCGTGTACCCGCGGACGGCGAAGCGCTGGGACGAGCGCCCGTCGCACGGGTGCTGCACCAGCACCGCGCCGTTGGCCGAGGACGAGTACACCCGGCCCGCCCGACCAGCCACGGGAGGACAACACCCCCACCAGCCAATCCAGTCGCCGAGCACCGGCGCAGCCGGCCCCTCGGGTCGGCTGCGCCGCGGCGGTGCCCGGTGGACGGGCTCCCGGGTGTGTACCGGGGCGACGGCCGTGCGGGGCGGGATGCCGGGTGGGCTAAGGGCAGGTGGCCAGAAGGACGGAGATGACGGTGCAGGTGGCGCTGCCGGTGTCGTTGGCCGGGTTCGGGTCCGCCGGGGTGGAGGCGGTGCGTGCCGCGGTGACGGTGACGTGGCCCAGGGAGAGCAGGTGCAGGGGTACGCGGAAGGACTTGGCCGCGCTGGTCCCATTGGCGATGGCGCCGTAGGCGCAGGTCACGGACGCGGTGCCGGTGGTGCATCCGGCCGGAAGGCCGGTCGCGGCGGCGCCGGGCGGCAGGGCGGCGGTGACGGTGGCGGAGGTGACCGCGCCGGGGCCGGTGTTGTGCGCGGTCAGGGTGTAGGTGAGGTAGGGGGTCAGGATGCCGAGGTGGGGCCGCGCGGTCACACCGACGGCGAGGTCGGCGGAGGGCGGCGGCGCGGCGGTGACGGTGATGGCCGGTGCGTACACGGTGGCTTCGCCGCCGCCGTCGCCGAAGAGCTGGTAGCCCAGGACGAAGGAACCGGCCGGGGTACCGGGGTTGACCCGGAGGGTCAGCGTTCCGCTGAACGCGCCGCCCGCCGCCAGGTCGCCCACCGGTACGCGCTGGCCGATGCCGAAGGCACTGGTGCAGGGGGCGGTGTTGCCCGTGCACGCAACGATGGTGGTGAAGTCAGAGAGCCGGCCGAGGGTGGAGGAGCCGGCGTAGAAGTTCTCACCGGCGCTGGACATGGCGACGTCCGCGGTGCCGTTGAAGGTGATCGTGAAGGTGTCGCCGGCGGCGACGGTGGTGGAGGAGACGCTGACGCTGGAGACGGCGTGGGCGGCCTGGGGGACCGCCAGGACCGCTCCGGCCGCCAGGGCCAGGGTCGCCAGCCCGGACAGCACCCGTCGGCGCATACGGCGCAGCGGGCCCGGTCCTGCGCCCGCGTCGTGGGTACCGGCTCCGCGGGGCCATCGCGCGGGTGTGGTTATCGGGGTGGTGTTCGAGGACATGAAGGTCCCCCTTCCCTCGGTTGCGCGCCACCACGGGCGGGACCCGGCGGGCCCCGGCAACCAGCGGCGGTGCGGTCACGCCGGCGCGGGCGCGGCACGCCCGCCGGGATCACAGACCACCGGAACACGTACCGCGCATCGCCCACCACCGCGGCACGAGCCCGGCCCGCGGCGACCTCGCCAGACTGACAGCGGACCGGCAGCTCCCGAACAGGGTTTTTCATCATTGATCGGATGAGGTCATCTATCGACCGCGTGGCGTCCATGTCTGGCAGGAAGCCCCGGCCCGTCGGGCCGGTGTTCCGAATCCCGGCGGTTCAGGAGCGATTCCATGTCCGGGAGCAGGTACTGGCCGGAAGCCCAGGACGTGCTCCCGGGCGAGGTCGCGGACGTGGTCGCGGCCCGAACGGCCCTCGCGGGCCCGCCGGCGTCCCACAGACATCTCAGGAGCCTGCTCCTGCCCACCGGACGACTGACAGGGCCACAACACGACACGGCACCGCCCGGAAGAACTCCCAGCCCACCACCGGCCGGGCAGCACCGCGCCGCATCCGGCCGGGTCGGGCTCCTGTGCCCCGCAGGAGCCCGACCCGGCGCCCGGCACCACCGACCGGGAACCCCGCGGCGTCGCCGCGCGTGGTCCTGGTGGCGCCGGGCGGGCCGGCCGTTATGGGCCTCTTTCCGGCCCTCGGACCGGGGAGGAGGGAGCGGTTCACTATGATCCGCATGTCCTGCACCGGGGAGGAACGAACCATGGCCGAAGGCAACAGCGACCAGGGCACCAGCGACGCGGAGGGCTCCGGCCGTGCCGTCGACGAGCGGGCGGGAGTTGAACTGGTCTACCGGCCCCAGCCTTCCGACACTCTGGCCGGGCTGCGGGTCCGCGAGCGGGTCAAGCGCACCGGGCTCCTGCTGCGGTGGGGGTTCCTCCTCCTGTGGGTGGGGCAGTGGCTGGTCCCCACGGTGAGCCGCGGGAGTGCCGACGCGGTCTCGACGGCTCTGGTTCTGTTCGTCGCCCTGATCGTGTGGGGGTACCCCCGGGCGCAAGCCGCCCATGTGCAGCGGCTCGTCGGCTGGCAGGGCGAGTACCGCGTCACCGTGTCCCCCGCCGGGATCACCTGCCGTACCGACCACGGCACACTCATCCAGAAGTGGTCCGTGTTCCAGGGACACCGGGAAACGGCGGGGCACTTCGTCCTGCTCAGCCGAGATCCCGGCATGATGTTCGTCGGCGTCCTGCCCAAGCGGGGCCTGCGGGAGGACGGGGATCCGGAGCGGCTGCGGGAGATCCTGGACCTGCACACTCCTCGCGTGTGACCGAGGCCCGCCGGCTCGGCGGGGAGCGGGAGACGCGTCCATCCGGAGACCTCGGAGCCGGCCGGCCCCGACGGCGCACGTCAGCGTGCCGACGGCCCCGCGTCACCGGCGCCGCGGACTGACCGGCAGCCGGCTTCCGCGGCGGTGACGCGTGCGCTCGCCCGGGCGGGGCGGCAGCGAGTGAGGGCAACCTCATCCGTCACAGGGGCATCGGCCGCGGCGATTCGGCCATCACGGCGTCGAGCACCACCCGGGCTCCGGCACGGGTCGGTGGCCAGTACAGCCTCGGAGAATCGCTTGTTCATGCGGTTCCCGGCCCGGCCGAAAGACGTGTGTTCGAAAGGGCGGTCCGGATCGTTGTCCCGGGTACCACAACAGGTCACAGCGGAGATCGCTCCGCCATCCGCCCGATCCATGGCCACCGGACCGATGATCCTCCCGCGCGTCCGACGCCGAACAGACAAGGGGAACACCGATGACGCCGACGATCCGCCCCCCGGCCCCGCCCGTCGGAGGACGCTCCGGAATCCTCAGCCCGCAGCCGGCGCCGGGGACACGCGGATGAACCAGGCGCGGAACGGGGCCCGGAGCGGGGCCGCCGGGACCGGCGGAGGGCGTGTCCCGCCGCCCCGGTCGGTGGCCGGGCTGGGCCTCCCCCCGGCGCGGGTGTCCGTCGGGCCCGCCGACGGCGGTGACATCACCGACGGGATGGAGACCGCGTACTGGGCGGTGCACGACGGGGCGTCGGCGAAGGCGAGCGTGCGGGAGATCCTGGCGAAGCTCCCGCGCATCGTGCGGCAGGTCGGGGCGCTGGCGTGGCGGGCGGACCAGCGGGGCACCGTCGCGGTCGTCGTCCTCCAGCTGTTGTCCGCCGCGATGAACGCCTTCGGTCTGGTCGCCTCGGTCGCTGTCCTCCACACCCTGTTCGCGTCCGGGCCGACACCGGACAAGATCCGCTCCGCCCTGCCCGAACTGGCCCTGGTCGTGGTGCTGCTGTCGCTGCGGGCCGTGCTGGAGACCGCGGTGTCCACCGCCGAGGCCCGTCTCACCCCGAAGATCCGCACATCCTTGGAAGTGGAGTTCTACCGGCTCGTCGCGCATGTACGGCTCGAAGCGGTCGACGACGCGAACTGGCACGACGACATCCACCGGGCCTCCGACCGGGGCCTGTACTACGCACGGCAGGTCGTCGGCCAGATCGTCGCCCTGGCCGCCGCTCTCCTCGACCTCGTCGCCACCGCGGCCGTTCTCACCGTGCTCCACCCGGTACTGATTCTCATGCTGCCGCTGTCCGTGCTGCCGGTCGGCGCCGCCGCCGTCCGCGCGGCGAAGGAGCGCTTCCACTCGTACATGCGGTGGAACGCGCTCCAGCGGCGGGTGCGCACCTTCAGCTGGATTCTCCTCGATCAGGACTCCGCCGCCGAGATCCGCTCCAACACCACTCAGGGCGCCCTGCTCGCGGAGCACCGGCGGCTCACCGAGAACATCGCCGCCGAGGACACCCGGCTCGGTGTCCGCGCCGCCCGCATCCATATCGCCGGGCGCGCGGCCGGCGGTGTGGGTACCGGCATCACCTACGCGGCGCTGTGCGCGATGCTGATCGGCGGCTGGATACCCCTCGCTGTCGGCGCCGGAGCCGTCCTGGCGATCCAGTCCAGCCACCGCTCCCTCACCACCTTCGTCAACTTGGCTCACATGGTGTACGAGCACGCGCTGTGGGTGTCGGATCTGCTGGAGGTGCAGGCGCGCTGCCGCGGCCTGCTGCCTCGCGCGGGCGGCGCACCGGCCCCGGATTCGGTGCGGGAGATCCGCCTGGACGACGTTTCCTTCACCTACCCGGACAAGGCCTCCCCCGCGCTCGACGGGATCAGCCTCACGCTCAGGGCCGGGGAGACCGTGGCGTTCGTCGGCGTCAACGGCAGCGGTAAGTCCACGTGCTCCAGGCTGATCGCCGGTCTGTACGACCCATCCGCCGGAACCGTGTCCTGGAACGGCGCCGACGCACGGACCCTCGACCCGGTCTCGCTCCAGCAGCGCGTCGCGATGGTGTTGCAGGACCCGGTGCACTACCCGTTCACCGCACTGGCCAACATCACCGTCTCACGGGGGTCGCTGACCGAGTCCGTGCCCGAGGAAGCGCACGCGGCTGCCGTGGCCTCCGGAGCCGACACCGTCATCGCGGGTCTCCCGGCAACCTGGGAGTCGCTGCTGTCCAAGCGGTTCGCGGGCGGGCAGGAGCTCTCGGCGGGGCAGTGGGCCAAGATCGCGGTCGCCCGCGGGCTCTACAAGAGCGCGCCCGTCCTCCTGCTGGACGAGCCGACGGCGAGCATGGACCCACGTGCCGAGCACGCCGTGTACCGGGCGGTCCTTCGCGGCGCCCGCCGTCCCGGCCAGATCACCGTCCTCATCTCGCACCGTCTGGCGTCCGTCGTGGAATGCGACAAGATCATCGTCTTCGACGGCGGGAGGATCGTCGAGTCCGGTTCACATCAGCAACTCATGGACAGACAGGGCGAGTACGCCCAGATGTTCGCCCTCCAGGCCGCCGGGTACCGGAGCACACCGACCAGCGCGGAGGAGGCGTGAGCCCGGAGAACGGGTGCCCTCTGCCTGCGGGTGCCCTCCGGTGAGAGGTCCTCCGGTGACGCCCGGCGTGGCGACTCCTCGCCGAGGGTACGGGCCGGCGGCACGGTCACGGGCCGAGTCCGCGCCCACCGTGCCCGTGCTGTGCGCGGGCACCCCCTTTCCGGCGCGGCCGGCGTGCCGCACCGGGCAACCTGGGGACCTCGTCCCCCGGCCCCCGGCTCGCCTTCGCCGGCCCTACGGCCAGCGGCGCGCTCCCCCGGTCACTCCTCGCGGGCGGCTCCCGCCCGCACCCGGCCCGTTCGCGCGGTCGCCCCGTCCGAGGGCTGGTGCGGCAACCGGGCGGCCCATCGGGATCGCGGCGGTCGCGTTCCCAGCGGGAATCGCGTGTACGGCTGCCGCCGGCCGGGACCGAGGACCGTTCGCCGCCGGGCACGCGCGGTGGCGGCTCCCGGGTGTCAGACGAGGGCGGCGACCAGCAGGACGAAGGCGGCGAAGATGACGGCGACGCGGACACAGTGGTAGCGGGACCAGCGGTCCAACTGCTCCTTCCAGTCCTCGGGCCGGTTCTCCGGGGTCCAGGTCCTGTTCCGGTTGTTGATCGGTACGAGCAGCAGCAGCGACATGACCACGCTGAGGATCAGCAGCCCGCCGGCGGTGACGACGAGGGCGGTGCCCTGGTGGTGCCATCCGGCGAGGGCCCGGACCGCGACGAGGACGAGCGAGCCGATGTACCAGAACGGCATCACCGCGCCGAGAATCCGGCCGCCGTGCGCGTGGCCGAGCTGTCCGCTGTCGCCGGGGAGCGCCCTGAGGATCGGGGCCATGACGAAGAGAACGGAGAACTCCACCCCCACCATCACGCCGACGGCCACGGCGGTGAAGACCTCAAGGGCGTTGAGCATGACGACCCCTCCCAGGATCTAGCGTCGCTAGATTTCAAGGCAACGCTAACTCTGTCGACGCTCGCTTGTCTAGCGGTGCTAGGATTTCCGTATGCCGGTACAGGAACGCAAGGAACGCGAACGGGCGGAGCGCGAACGCCTCATCGTGGCGACGGCTCGCGCGCTCGCCGAGCAGCAGGGCTGGGACGCGGTCACCACCCGTCGGCTCGCCGAGCGCATCGAGTACAGCCAGCCCGTCCTCTACAGCCACTTCCGCGGCAAACGGGAGATCATCGGCGCCGTCGCCCTGGAAGGCGCCGCCGAGCTGGCCGGGGCGGTGCGGGCGGCGACCGCCGCCGAGGACGGCCCGCGCGAGCGGGTGTACGCGCTCGCCCGCGCCTACCTCGGCTTCGCCGCCCGCAACCCGGCGGTCTACGACGCCGTCTTCCAGCTCGACGGCGGCCTCCCGTACGCACAGGAGTCCACTCCGGAACCCCTCAAGGACGCTTTCGCCGCGCTGCTGGAGTGCCTCGGCGAGGTCACCGGGAACGGCGTCGAGGCGGGACTGCTCACCGAGACCTTCTGGGCCGCCCTGCACGGGCTGGCCACTCTGACCCGGGCCGGACGGCTGCCGCCGGAGGACACCGAACGGAGGGTGGAACTGCTGGTGGAACGGCTCGCCGTGGTGGTCTGACACAGAAACCGCGACGGACGGACGGCCGGGGCACCCGGACCCCTCCGCCGCGTGCGCGCGGCATCGCCTCCGGCCACGCGCGCGCACGCGGCGCGGCCACGGATCGCCGCCCCGCACCCCGGGCATGCGCGCCGGCCCTGCGGCGAGGCGCTCCCGGAGTCAGCCAACCGGTGGGCGCCGGCCCGAGCCGTGCCGTGCGGGACGGCCTCCCGGGCCGGGCCCGGGACACCCCTGCCCGCGAGGCCGCCTCCGGGCTCCGGGCTCCGGGCTCCGGCACCACGGGACGGTCTCAGCCGTATCGCTCGACGAGCGCGTTGCCGATCGAAGCCAGGTGGTCTCGCACATCCGGAGGGCCGGTCACCTCGACCCATTCGACGAGCCCGGCGAGCTCGCCGGCGAGTATGTACGCGTTGGGGCCCCGGATCACGACCTCGATGCGGCCGTCGGCCGCGGAGCCTCCCACCTGGAGCCGAGCGCCGAGTGCCATCCGGAGCAGGTCCACCCCGTGCGGCACGCATACTGCCTGGATCTCCAGGGGCGTCCGCTTGCGGTCGACCTCGTCGGCGATCTCGCGCCAGCTCTCGGCGAGGTCGAAGTCCGCGGGCCGGTGCACGGGATCGCCGGTCGGGTCGGCGGACACCACGCGGTCGATCCGGAAGCTCCTCCGGCCCGCCTCGGTGCCGGAGACGAGGTACCACGACACCCCCTTGGCGACGATGCCCAGCGGGTGGACCGTTCGCTCGGTTTCGGCGCCTTCGCGGTCGACGTAGCGGAGCCGCACCTGGACTCCCCGGATCACCGCGTCCTGGAGTTCGCCGAGGAGGCGAGGTGGCCGCTGCTCGATCCGACTCGCCCCCCACCGTCGCGGGTCCATGACCAACGACGAGGCCGCCGCCTCGGCCTGCGCCCGGAAGGGCTCCGGCAGGGCCTGGACGAGCTTGCGCAGGGCCGCTCTCACGGCCGGCGTCGCAGCCGAGGCCGAGCCGGCGACCAGGAACAGGGCGCGGGCCTCGCCCGCGGTCAACCCGGACAAGTCGGTGCGGGCGCCGCCCACGAGGCGCCAGCCGCCGCCCCGGCCCTGCGTGGCGTACACGGGCACCCCCGCCATGGCCAGGGCGTCGAGGTCGCGGCGGGCGGTGCGCTCGGAGACCTCCAGCTCCCGGGCGACCTCTGCCGCCGTCACCTGCTCGCGGCGTTGCAGCAGGAGGAGGACGGCCACCAGCCGGTCGGTTCGCATACCGGCAAAACTCTCATGGAAACCGGTCATGGGGTGACCGGTTTCGGACGGCACGATGGCGACACGGCCTCACCGACGATGCCCACTGCCCACGAGCGCACCGGGCACCGGGCATCGGGCACCGGCCGACCAGGGGTGCGCGGGCGCCACCTTCGGGAGCCCCCACCGCCTGATCACCCGGAGAAGAAGGAGAAAACGCAGTGTTCAGTCCAACCGATTTCCCCAAGTCCACCCTCATTTCCGTCAACGGCGTGGAACTCGAAGTCTTCGAGGCGGGCCGGCGGAACGCGGGGAAACCCATCGTGCTCTGTCACGGCTGGCCGGAGCATGCCTTTTCCTGGCGTTATCAGATGCCCGCCCTCGCCGCGGCCGGTTACCATGTCATCGTCCCGAACCAGCGGGGTTACGGGAATTCATCCCGTCCGGCCGAAGTGACGGACTACGACCTTGAACACCTGTCGGGTGATCTCGTCGCACTTCTCGATCACTACGGGTACGAGGATGCCGCCTTCGTCGGTCATGACTGGGGTGCCATGGTCGTCTGGGGAATGACCCTGCTGCATCCGAGCCGTGTCAACAGAGTGATCAACCTGAGCCTGCCCTACCAGGAGCGCGGAGCAAAGCCCTGGATCGAGGTCATGGAAGACGCACTCGGCGGGGACTTCTACTTTGTCCATTTCAATCGGCAGCCGGGCGTCGCGGACGCCGTGTTCGAAGAGAACACCTTCCGGTTCCTCCGCAATCTGTACCGGAAGAACGAGCCCCCCAGGGCGCCCCGGCCGGGCATGGCGCTGATCGATCTCGCCAGAGCGGAAACGCCACTCGGCGATCCCGTCATGAGCGACGGCGAACTGGCCGTTTTCGTCTCCGCCTTCGAATCGACCGGATTCACGGGCAGTGTGAACTGGTACCGGAACCTGGACCGCAACTGGCACTTGCTGGCGGACGTGGACCCGATCATCCGGCAGCCCACACTCATGATCCATGGCGACCGGGACACGGTCCAGAGGTCCGCGAGGCCGGCGGAGTTCGTGCCCCGTGTGGAAGTGGTGAGTCTGGACTGCGGTCACTGGATACAGCAGGAGAAGCCGGAGGAGACGAACCGGTTGATGACGGAGTGGCTGGAACGGCAGGACGCCGTCCGAGGGCCGTCCCGTAGATGATCTTCCAGCCCGGTGTGGACGCGGTTGGTCCCGATCCGGCCCGTCCCGGGCGCGGGGGCTCGGGTCAGGGGCTCTGATCCAGGGCCCTCGCCCCCCGTTCCGCTGTTCCACCCCAGGAGGCCGGTACCACGCCGTACAGTCGGACGCGTGCACTCAGCGACGAGAAGAGCCCCCGCCGGGCTGGTCACGGTTACCGGGAGTTCGGGCCGGGTCGGAGCGGCCCTGGCCGAGGCACTGGACGCGGCCGGCTGGGTGGTGCGCGGCGTGGACCGGATTCCCGGCCGCTGGACGAGCGTCGTCGGAGATCTGCGCGACCGGCCCGTGCGACTGGCCGCGTTGCGGTCGGCCGATGTCCTGGTCCATGCCGCCGCGCTGCACGCCCCCCATGTCGGCCGCCTGGCCGATGAGGAGTTCCGAGCCGTGAACGTGGACGCGACCGCGGGCCTGCTCGACGACGCCGGCCGCACCGGCGCCCGGCGGGTTCTCTACATCAGCAGTACGAGTGTGTACGGACACGCCCTGGAGCCCACCGACCGGGCTGTCTGGGTGGACGAGCAGCTCACACCGCTCCCCCGGGACATCTACGACGAGACCAAACTCGCCGCGGAGGAGCTGGTCGCCGGCTGCGCCGTCTCCTCGGTCACGCTGCGCATAGCGCGATGCTTTCCGGAGCCGCTGCCGGTGCGAGCCCGCCACCTGCTCCACCGGGCGGTCGACCTCGCCGACGTGGCGGCGGCGGGGGTCCTGGCCGTGGCACACCCCACCGTCACCGGCAGGTTCAACATCTCCGGGCCGCACCCGTTCCGGCGCGAGGACTGCCGTGCCCTGTCCCGCGACGCGGGCGCGGTGCTCGCCGAACGGGTTCCGGACGTCGTCCGGGCATTCCGCGACCAGGGGTGGCCGGTGCCCGGTCGCCTGGACCGGGTGTACGACTCGACTGCCGCGACGAACGCGTTCGGTTACCGGCCCGTTCGCGGAGTCCGGCAGCTGCTGCGCGATGCCGAGGGCGGTCCGGGCGTGAGTGACCGGACGGCTCGGCTCGGCCCGCCCTCGGCGACTTCCGTGGAACCAGCGTCGTGAGACGCCGCTCCCGGCCGTCCCGCCGAGCTGCCGGGCACGGCGGTGAGGTCAGCCCGGCCGGGCGGTGATCTCCCGGCGCGCGGCGTCCCAGACCTCCTCGAACTCCTTGGACGTCAACTGCCGCGGATCGTGTCCCTCCCACTCGGGGACGGGGAGTTCGGCTGTGAGCCCGAACCTGTCCTCGTACGCGCGCAGCCGGTTTCGCGGGAGCAGCGCATCCACGTGGACGCCGCACCCTCGGTTCCGTTCATCGCCACACTCTTCCACCAGCGGGCGACCGGCGGGAACGCGGCTACAGGTCCGAGAGCCAGGGATGTCCCGGGTGTACGCGGGCGAGCAGCCCGGCCAGGGTCGCGCGCTGGGCCGCGGTCAGGTGCGGGACGGTCGCGGCGAAGTCGGCTTGATCCTTTGGGCGGGTGTGCTTGGCCTTGAAGAGCAGTACCAGTTCGGGGATCAGATAGGGGATGCCGTCCGGAGAGCGGTGGATGATGTCGCCGTAGGGAAACCGGACCGTCTCATCGCGTCCGCAGATCCAGGTGTCACCATCGTGCGGTTCGCGGAACACGTCGAGCAGATAGTCGCCGGTGGCCGGATCACGCAGCCAGGTCTGACGCACGGCGGCCAGCGCCTCCGCTCCGGCGTTCTCCCAGATCCGGCCGCCGCCCGCCGCGTCGAAGACGTATCCGGGGAAGCGGCGGCGGACCCCGGGGAAACTCGCGGCCGGGATCGCGATCTCGATGTCTCCATGAGCGCGCGTCCGCTCGCCGCGGAACAGATCCAGCGCCCAGCCCGCGGCCACGTACCAGGGCGTGCCGATCCCGGCCAGCCGCCGCGCGACCTCGGCCGGGGTCCAGCAGGATGACCACCGGTGGTGGAGGGCCTCGGTCTCGTCGGGGGACAGTTCGATGCCTCCGCCGGGGAGCTGCTCACTCATCGCGGGAATCTATCAGCGGACTCGAAGGCCCCCGGCCGTGGTCGAGGAGGAACACCGGCGACGGCGGTGGACCGAGCACGGGCGCGGCGGGCGCTGCGCGGCTCGCGGAGGCGCATCCGGCTCCCGGCGGACTGCCCCCGCGCCGACGGGGCGGCACTTCCCGGCCCGGGGGACACGACGGCTGCCGGACAGGAACGCGGAGCACCTCCGGCGGGACGCGGACTCCCCGTCCCGCTGACCGGGGTCCGGCGCCGGACCGGAGCCCGGCGGATGGTGGAATCGGGGCGGTGCGCTGTTGCACCTGCCGTAGCGGCATGTGGTGTCGTCGAGGCACCACCGCACGAAAGGCCCCCTCCGCGATGTACCCCTTCATCACACCGCCCCGCCAGGTCAGGATCGGCGCCGCTGCCGCCTTCGCCGGGACCACCCCGCGCGCTGTCCGCCACTACCACCAGATCGGTCTGCTGCCGGAACCCGAGCGGGGCGGGGACGGCCGCCGCCGGTACGGCTACGACGACATGGTCCGCCTGCTGTGGATTCGCAGGATGGCGGAGGTGGGCATCAGCCTGGACGACATGCGGACCGCCTTCGACGACTCCGGGAACATCGAGGAGACCCTGGGCCGGCTGGAGGAGTCGCTGGCCGCCCGGGAGAGCGACATCAAGCGTCAGAGGGCGGCCGTCGAGCGCCTGCGGGCCGTGGGCAGTCCGCTGGGGCTGCTCTCCGAGCCGGTGACGGACCGGCTCGGCCACCTGCCCCGTGGCGCACTGCGCGCCGCCGACATGGAGGCCCTGCTGATCACGGAGCGGATCTTCGGGCCGCTCGGCTCCGCGATACAGGCCGGCCTGTACATCGTGCTGGCCACCCACCCCGGGCTGCGGGCCGAGCAGGACCGCCTCGACGAGGCCGAGGCCGCCCTCGACGACGGCGTGGACCCCGACGACCCGCGCGTCGAGGACCTCGCCGTACAGCAGTACACCCACCACCAGGCCCTCCTGCGGGCCATCACGGCGGCCGGGCTGGACGCCGGCGACGACGAGCTCTTCGAGACCTACGAGGCCGACCCGGCGGAGGAGGAGAGACGGATGAGCGCCGTTGAGGCCGTCTCCACCATGCCCTACGACTTCTCGCCCGCCCGGATGCGCTGTATGGAACGCGTGGCACAGCTCATCGGCCAGGACGACCGCGCGGACGGCTGACCGCCCGTGCGCGGCCCCGGCCCGGGCGCCGCCCCGCCGTCGCACCGAGGCCACCGGCGGGTCGCATGTCCCCCACACCGATGATCGGCTCCTGCGATACGGTGCGGTGATGAAGTTCCTCGCTCTGTGCGGAAGTTTACGTGCCGGATCGTTCAACGGGGCTGTGATCAGAGCGGCGGCGGAGCTGTGCCCGCCGACCGCGCGACTGGACATCGGTCCGGATCTGGGACAGCTGCCCTTCTTCAACCAGGATGTGGAGCGGCGGGAGCTGCCGCCCGAGGTGCGGGAGCTGCGTGAGCGGTGCGCGGCGGCGGACGGGCTGCTGATCGCGAGCCCGGAGTACGCGCGCGGCACCTCGGGTGTGCTGAAGAACGCGCTGGAGTGGCTCGTGGGCGGCGGGCAGCAGGTGGGCAAGCCGGTCGTCCTGGTGACGGCCTCGACCTCGATGCAGGGCGGCGACCGGGCGCAGGCCTGGCTGGCGGAGACCCTGACGATGATGCAGACCACCGTGCTCCCCGAGAATCTGCGCATCGGACTGGCCGCCGCGAAGATCACCGATGGCCGGCTGGTCGACCCGGCGACCCGCGAGGAGTTGCGGGCGTGCCTGTCCGCGCTCTCCCGGGCGGCGGGCGCGGCCCGGGAGAGCGCGGTCGGCTGACGGCTCCGGCCCGGTCAGCCGGTGACGGGGCCGGAGCCGTCACCGAAGGCGACGGGGAGTGCGGCCAGCGCCCGCGACACCGTGGACGGCCGGTACACCGGCTCCCCGTCCAGCCGCAGCCCGGGCAGCGAGGCGAAGACCAGCGGTACCGCGATCCTCGCCTCCAGCCTGGCCAGGGGCGCCCCCACGCAGTGGTGGATGCCGTGGCCGAAGGCGAGGTGGCCCCGGTCGCCCCGGGCGCTGTCGAAGGACTCGGCGTCCGGGAAGCGCGCCGGGTCCCGGTCGGCCGACGCGACGCTCAGGGCGATCGCCTCGCCCGCCGGGATGGTGACGTCCCCGAGCGTGACCGGGACCCGGGTGAACCGCCAGATCGCGTTCTGGATCGGGCCCTCCCAGCGCAGCACCTCCTCGATGGCGCCGGGCCACCCGTCCGGCTCCGCGCGCAGCGCCGCCAGTTGTTCCGGGTGGCGGAGCAGGGCGAGCACACTGCTGCCGAGAAGGTTGACGGTGGTCTCGTGCCCGGCGGCGAGCAGGACGCCGAGCATCGCCACGAGTTCGTCCTCGGTCAGCCGGTCGCCCTCGTCGCGGACGTCGATGAGGGCGCAGGTCAGATCGGTGCCGCCGGTGCGCCGTTTGCGCCGGACGTGGTCGCCGAGGAAGGCGTGGAAGTCCTGGAACGCCCGCAGGGCGGTGTCCCGGCTGCCCGGGTCGTTGCTCATGACCGCCTCGGTCGCGCGCCGCAGCCAGTCGCCCTCCTCGGCGGGCACACCGAGGAGTTCGCAGATCACCTCCATGGGGAGCAGCGCGGCGAACTCGGTGGTCAGGTCGGCGCGCCCGGCGCGCGGTCCCTCGCGGGCGGTGAGACCGGCGAGGAGCCGTTCGGTGGAGCGCGCGATCCCCGGCGCGAGGGACTCGACGCGCCGGGGGGCGAACGCCTTGGAGACCAGGGAGCGCAGCCGGGTGTGCCGGGGCTGGTCGGAGACGAGCATGGAGTCCCCCATGCCGATGACCACGTCACCGGTGACGGGGACCCTCTCCTCCCGGTACGCGGTCCAGGCGGCGGCCATGTCCTTGGAGAAGGAAGTGTTGTCGAGGAAGATCCGCCGGCAGTCCTCGTAGCGGGTGACGAGCCAGGCCTCCACCCCGCCGGGGAGGGTGACCCGGTGGGCGGGGCCGCTCTCCCGCAGGGTCCGGTAGACGGGGTACGGGTCGGCGACGAAGCCGGCGGTGAAGAGGTGGGCTCGGGGGTCCGGCCGGTGTTCCATGCCTGAGCTGCTCCGTTCGGCGGGCGGGGTGGTGTCACCTGCTGTCGTCGCGGGCCGCGGGGGCGGCGGGCGCGGGCGGGTCGCCGGCGCGGGCGGCCAGCAGGGCGTCGGCGAGAGAGACGATGGTCGGGTGGTCCCACATGATGGTCGGATCGGCCTCGATGCCGAGGTGGTCCTCGATGTCGCCGCACATGGCGAGGGCGTAGACGGAGTCCAGCCCGTACTCGGCAAACGGAACCTCGTGGCGGATCTCGCCGTCGTACCGCGCGTACTCGGCGACGCGTTCGGTGAGCCAGGCGCGCAGCTCCTCGGCGGTGGGTGCCTGGGCGGGGCCGCTGGTGGTGGTGTCGGGCTGGGGCATGGGGGCCTCCGGTGGGTGCCGTGGTGAGGGGCGGGGTGGGGACGGTTCGGTGCGGTCTCAGGCGCCGGTCGGGTGGCAGCCGAGGTCGAAGGTGCGGCCCGCGGCCTCACGGCGGACGAGTTCGGCGTAGAGGGGCTCGGTGAGGTGCGGGGGCAGATGGTCGCGGTGGCGTCCCTGGTGGGCGTCGAGCCGGTGCAGGGCGGCGAGCACCCAGACGGGGTCGGCGAGCGGCCCGCCCGTGTCGTGGTGGTGCCACAGGCCGATGCAGGCGGAGGCGGCGAGGATGCCCGTCCACCGTTCGGCGAGGGCGAAGCCGTGCGCGGGGGCGGTGGGCGCGAGGTGCTCGGGGCGCAGGTCCCGGCAGTCCGCCGCCAGTGCGGCGAGTTCGGCGGTACGGGAACGGGCCGCGGCGCCGATGTCCCCTTCCGGTGTGCCGTCGGGGGCGTGGCTCGCGGGGCCCGAGGTGAGGGAGCGGGCGAGCGGGTCGCGGCCGGACGCGGTGACGGCGAGGGCGTCGAAGCGCAGGGGCGGCAGGGGGTCGGCGAGCCGGAAGGTGGCGGCGGGGAGCGGTTCGGCCCCGGGGTTGGTCCAGGTGCGGCGGGCGACGAGCGGGAGCTGTGGCAGCAGCCCGGCCAGACAGGAGGCGCGGGAGGCGTGCCCGAACGACGAGGGCAGTCCGTCGCGGAGCAGTTTCTGGAAGAGCGCGTGTTCTCCGGTGCGCAGATAGAACTGGGACCCCATGAGCTGTGAGAGCCGGTGGACCGCGGACATGAGGATGCGCGGGACCAGGGCCTTGACGGCGGAGGAGGGGATGGCGGTCCGGGCCGGCGCGGTGTGCGCGGCCCGGGCGGCGACGGTGAGGAAGGCGTCGGCGAGCAGCAGATCGGCGAAGGACTCGGCGAGCAGGGTGCGGGAGAGCGGCAGATCGGCCGCTGTCCTGCCGTAGAGGGGGCGGCCGGTGGCGCAGCGCAGGGCGGTGCGGATCGCGGAGTCCAGGAGCCCGGCCGTCATGCCGGGCAGGGCGATCCGGGTGAGCTGGAAGGAGCGCAGGGCGGTCTCCAGGCCGAGGCCCGGGGCGCCGATGACGCTGTCGGCGGGGACCGGGCAGTCGGTGAACTCGACCCCGCCGAGCGGGACTCCGCGCATGCCCGTGGTGCGGAAGCGGTCCAGGTGCCGGACGCGGTCGACGGGCAGGGCGGCGGTGTCGAGGAGGAGCTGGGAGTGGCTGCGGCTGCCGGATGCCCGGCCGGTGCGGGCGAAGAGGACGACGGTGTCGGCCCGCCGCAGATTGGCGATGACCTCCTTGCGGCCGTTGAGGAGCAGGGCGGTGTCCGGCGGCGGGGCGGGCAGCGCGGTGACTCCGGCGCGGCCGAGATCGTTCCCCTGGGCGAGTTCGTGGTAGGCGCAGGCGGCCGTGGAGCCCGACAGCAGGGCCCGGGCGAGATGGGCGCGCTGTTCGGGGCGGCCGGCGGTCCAGACGTTGACGGCGGCCATGAAGGGGCCGGCGCCCCGGGCGAGGCCGAGGGCGGGGTCGCGGCGGTAGACGGTCCGCATCACGTCGATCAGTTGGTCGAGCCGGGTGAGCCGGCCGCCGAGGCTCTCGGGGACGACATGGGCGGCCAGGCCGTACCGGTCGAGCAGCTGTTCCCCGGCGGCGAGCGGCTCCTGGCGCTCGTCGGCGGCGAGGACGGCGCGGCTGCCGGTGGGGTTGCCGGGGTCGGCGGCGGTGCCGAGGAGCCGCTCCAGTCCGGCGACGGCGGAGCCGCCGTCCGCGGGGGCCGCGGGGTGGTGGGGGGCGGTGCTCACGGGGTGCCGGTCTCCTCTTCCGCGCCGGTCGCGCCCAGGGTGGCGAGCAGGTCCTCGTACAGGCCGGCCGGCGCGGGCTCGCCGCCGGGGGTGAGCAGGTCCACCGCGCGGGCCAGGGCGGCTTCCAGCCGGAGGGAGCCCTCGGTGCCGGGGTCGGCGGCGAGCCACAGGTGCAGGGCGGCGGCGCCCGCGAAACAGGTCTCGTACGCGCGGGCGAGCGCGAACGCCCCGGCCGGCAGCTCCCGGGCCGAGGGGCGTACCGCGGCCATCCGCTCCGTGGTGTCGTCGGTGAGCGTCCGCAGCCGCCGGGCCAGGGCCACGGTCCGCTCCGGGGCGGTGCGGCGGCCGTCGAGCCGGGTGGTGGCGGCGGCCAGTCCCTGGACGACGCTGCACCCGGTGCGGCTCATCAGGCGCAGCCGGGCGGGGTCGAGGCCGGGCAGTTCCGCCCGGGGGTCGGTGGCGGCGGCGAGTCCCGCCGCGTCGTGGCGCCCGGTCCGCTGGGCGCGGACGAGGACGGGGAACTGGTTGATCAGGGCGTTGCGGTTGACGGCCGTGCTGCCGTCGAAGATGGAGACGATCCGGTGGTCGCGCTCCAGCTTCTGGAACATGCCGTGGGCGTGGAGCCCGGTGAGGAAGCCCCGGGCGCCCAGGACTTCGGCGCAGTCGTCGATCACCGACTGGGCCAGCTCGGGCACGGCGGCCTTGGCGAGCGCCGACACCACACTCTGCTCGCCGGGCAGGGCGTGGGCGCAGCGGGCGGCGACCGTGGTGGCGGCTTCGGCGAGGCAGAGGGTGGCCGCGGCGGTGGCCAGGGTGTTCCGGGCGTGGGGCAGCCGCAGCAGCGAGGTGCCGTACAGGGCCCGGTTCCGGGCGAAGTCGAGGGCGAGGCGCAGGGCGTGCTCGCCGGCGCCGACCGAGAGCGAGCAGCAGACCGTACGGGTGAGCTGAAGGGCGCGGAGCACGGTCTCGGCGCCCTCGCCGGCCGCGCCGACGACGGTGTCGGCGCCGACCTCGGCCCGGTGGAGGGCGATGCCGCTGATGTCGGCGCCCCGGATGCCGTGGGTGGGTTCCTTGGGCAGGTGGCGGTGGTGTCCGGGGCCCAGGGTGTCCTTGTCGACGAGGAAGAGGGTGAAGCCCCGGGGGCCTCCCCGGGGATCGGTGCGGGCGAGCACGGTGCAGAACCGGCTGCGGGTGGCGTTGTTGACGGGCCACTTCACGCCGTCGAGGAGCCAGGTGCCCCGGTCGGTGGCGGTGGCGGTCAGCTCACCGGCGAGGAGGTCGCTGCCCCGGCCGGGTTCGGTCAGCCCCCAGCAGACGACCGCGCCGGCGAGGACCGCGCGTGCGAGGCCGCCGGCCTGTGCGGGGCCGCCGGACAGCCATACGGGCGCGGCGCCGAGGAAGGTCTTGCCGTGGGCGACGGCCGAGGTCAGATCGTGGCGGGCGACGGTGCGCAGGGTTTCCACCAGCTCGGGCAGACCGCCCCCGGCGCCGCCGAGTTCCGGCGGCACATAGGCGCGCGGGACCCGGAGGGCGTCGAGGAGGGCGCACTCCAGGTCCGGGAACTCCTCCCGCTCGTCGAGGCGGGCCGAGCGAGCCGGTGCGAGGGGCGCCTCGGCGCCGTCCTCGGCGAAGCGGGCGGCGATGGCGGATTCCAGGGCCGTGGGAAGCGGGAGGGCGCCGGCCATCGCCGGCCAGCGGGCGGGGGTCGCGGGGAGGGCCGGCGCACTCCCGGCTCCGGACCCCGGCCCCGGCGCCGGAGCGGGGTCCGCGGGCGTGGCCGGAGCGGGGCCGGCGGGCACGGTCGGAGCGGGGTCCGCGGGCGTGGCCGGAGCGGGGCCGGCGGGCGTGGCCGGAGCGGGGTCCGCGGGTGTGGCGGGGGCCGTCACGGGCGTTCCCGGAGGGCCGGGGCGGCGAGCACCGGATCGAGCTCCTGGTGGACCGGGGCGAGGGCTCCGTCGAGGAAGAGCCGGCGCATCCGGGAGCGCCGCACCTTGCCGCTGGAGGTCCGGTGGATGGTGCCGGGCCGCATCAGCAGCACTCCGGCGGCGTGGACGCCGAACTCCCGCAGCACGGTGCGGCGCATGCCCCGGACGGTCTCGGTCAGCTCCTCGGGGGTGAGCCGGCCCCGGATCTCGTGCAGGACCACGATCTCCTCGTGCGGGGCGGGAACGCTGAAGACCGCTCCGGCGAGGGTGGCGAGCGCGGGGTGGCGCAGCCGCAGCTCGTGCTCCAGGTCGTGGGGGTGGAGATTGCGCCCGTGGATGATCAGGAGGTCCTTGATCCGTCCGGTGACGAAGAGTTCGCCGTCGTACCGGGCGCCGAGGTCGCCGGTGCGCAGATAGGGCCCCTCTCCCCGGGCGGTGCGGGCGGCGAAGGTCTCGGCGGACGCCTCCGCGCGTCCCCAGTACCCCGCGCCGACGCTCTCCCCGCGCACCCAGATCTCGCCGGTGGTGCCGTCGGGCAGCTCCCGCGAGGTGGCCGGGTCGACCACGCGCACGTCGAAGTCGGGGGCGTCGGCGCAACCGACGAGTTCGCGTACGGGGCCGCCGGGCGCGGCGGGCCGGAGTTCGTCCTTCTCCAGCGCGCCGGGGTCGACGCGCCGGACGACCGGGGGCCGTCCGGCGCGGCCGGAGATGAAGACGGTCGCCTCCGCCATCCCGTAGCAGGGTGCCAGTGCCTCGGGCCGGAAGCCGGAGACGGCGAAGTGCTCGGCGAAGCCGCGCAGGGTGGACGCCTGGATGGGCTCCGAGCCGTTGGCCGCGAAGCGCCAGCGCGACAGGTCGAGCGCGGCGGCCCGCTCGGCGGTCACCTTGCGCACACAGAGCTCGTAGGCGAAGTTCGGCGCGGCCGAGTAGCCGAGCCCATGGCGGTCGATCATCGAGAGCCACTGGTGGGGGCGTTTGAGGAAGGCCATCGGCGACATCAGCACACAGGTGCTGCCCAGGAACAGCGCGGGCAGCAACTGCCCCATCAGACCCATGTCGTGGTAGAGCGGAATCCAGCCGCCGAACCGGGTGTGCTCATCGAGGCCCAGGGAACGGCGCAGGCTGTCGGCGTTGTGCAGCAGATTGCCGTGGCCGATCATCACCCCTTTGGGGTCCCCGGTGGAGCCCGATGTGTACTGGAGGAGGACCAGGTCCCGCGCGTCCACGGGCGGCTCCCGCCAGGCGGCGGCGTCACCGAAGCCGGGGGCGTCGCTGGCCTCGGCCCGCAGTCCGAGGCCCTGTTCGGTGATCCACCGCTGGACCTCGGGGAGCTGACCGGTGTCGGTGAGCGCGATCCGGGCTCCCGCGTCGGCCGCCATGCCCGTGGTCCGGCGCTGCTGGTGGGCGAAGTGACCGGGCATGGGCGAGGGGACGGCGACCACCCCGGCGTAGAGGCAGCCGAGGAACGCGGTGACGAACGGGAGCCCCGGGGGGTGCAGCAGCACCCGGTCGCCGGGGGCGCAGTGCTCCTGGAGCCAGGAGGCGACCCGGGCCGCCTCGGCGTCGAGCGCGGCGTAGCCGAGGGTCTGTTCCCCGGCGGCGCTGTCGTGGTCGTGGACGAAGGTCACGGCGTCCTGACCGGGGCGCTCGGCCGCGTGGCGGCGGAGCAGACGCAGGGCGGTGGGGTCACGGAGCAGAGAGCCGGTCATGGGGTGGTCCTTCGCGGGGCGGTGCTCGGAGGGGTCGCGCGCGGGGCGGTGCCCGGGGGGACGGCGCCTCGCGGCGGGGGCAGATACCCGGTGGCGGCGAAGTGGGTGAGGAAGCGGTCGATCAGCTCGCGGTCGGGCGGCCCGCAGGAGATGCCGGAGCCCGTCAGCGCGGCCCTCAGGTTCGTGGTGGCGAACTCGGGCTCGCTGCCCCGGTAGCCGAGGTCCTCGGAGGGCGCCTCCTCGCCGAACAGCGGGAGGAAGCGGGCGAGTTCGTTCTCCTCGCCGCGCTCGACGGCGCCGGACAGCTCGCGGTACCAGTCGCGGTACGGGAGCAGGCGCAGCGGATAGCCGCACTCCCCGAGCAGTTCGACGAGCCGGTGCCAGCTGAGGGTGCGGGCGGCCGGGACGTTGAAGGCCGTTCCGTGCCACCGCCCGCCGAGTGCCACATGGGCCAGGGCGTCGGCGAAGAAGTCGACCGGGGTCAGCTCCAGGGTGACGTCGAACTCCAGGGCGGCGCCCAGCTGGACACAGCCCTTCAGTGTGGCGTTGAGGAAGGTGTCGGTCGAGCAGGCCCCGGTGGACTGCGCGCCGCTGACCTGGCCCGGGCGGTAGACGCATGTGGGGATGCCGCGCCGATGGGCCTCGGCCATCATCCGGTCGCCGACCCACTTGGTCTGCCGGTAGCCGCCGACCACTCCCTCGGGCGCGGTGGCCGCGTCCTCGGCCCAGTGGTGCCGGCCGGGGTGCCCCGGATAGACGGCGAGGGAGGAGGTGTAGTGGACCGGTTTGACGCGGTGCCGGGCGGCGAGCGCGAGGACCTCCCGGGTGCCCAGCACATTCACCGGCTTGAGGCGCCGGTAGGGCAGGGCGTAGCTGGACCAGGCCCCGTTGTGGACGATCATCTCGATGTCGCGGGCGAGCCGCTGATGGGTGTTCCGGTCGAGTCCGAGGTGGGGGCGGGCCAGGTCGCCGGGTACGCCGGTGAGCCGCCGCTCGTCGCCGGCGCGCCACACTCCGTACCGCTCCATGGCCGCGCGCACCCGGGCGATGGCCGCCGAGGGGCGGTCGGCCCGGACCAGGACGTGGAGATGGGCGTCGGAGCGGTCCAGCAGCGCGCGGAGCAGAAAGGCCCCGGTGTAGCCGGTGCCCCCGGTGAGGAGGACGCTGCGGTACGGTCCGCCGGAGGGCGGGGCCGCGCCGGGCTCCGGCGCGATGTCGGCGGGGAGTTCCGCGTCGGCGGCGAGGTCGGCCGCGGGGACGCTGCGCGGGTGGCGGCGGACGGTGTCCGGGGTGCGCCCGCCGCCGCCGAGCAGGGCGATGAGGTGTTCCACCGTCGGGTTCTCGAAGAACCGCCGCAGATTGACGCGGGCGCCGGTGTCGGCCCGCAGCCGGGCGGCCATCTGCGCCGCCGCGAGGGAGTCCCCGCCCAGTTCGAAGAAGTTGTCGCGCACACCGACCCGGGGTGCGTCCAGGACGTCGGCCCACAGGGCGGTGAGACGGAGTTCCTCGGGTGTCTCGGGCGGGAGGTGGGCGCTGTCCGGGGTGGCCTCGGCGGGGCCCCGGGCGAGGCGCCCCCGGTCGATCTTGCCATTGGGGAGCTTCGGCAGTTCGGGGAGGACCACGAAGCGCGCGGGGACCATCGCGTCGGGGAGCCGGGCGGCCGTGTGGGCCCTGATGTCGGCCCGGAACCGGGCCCAGGCGGCGGCGGACAGCGGGTCGTTGGCGGTCGGCGCGGAGGGCTGGGAGGGGAGGGAGGGCGCGTTCACCGTCGTTGCTCCTCGGGGTCCTGGTGGGCTGCCGGACCGGTGGACGCGGGAGTCCGGGCCGGTCCGATGACGGCGTCGAACTCGCCGGGCCGCCCGGACCGGGCGGGTACCAGCCGTACGGTGCGGCCGTGCCGCTCCCCGAGGCGCGCGGCGGCCTCGGGGTGCACGGCGCCGGGGCCGCCGGCGTCCCAGACGGCGCGCTCCAGTTCCCAGGCCGTGGTCTGCGCGGGCGGTTCGCCGCGGAGCAGGGCCAGCGCCGCCAGCGGGCGGGCGAGCCGCTCGTCGGGGACCCCGGTCAGGGTGAGGGCGCGATCGGCGGGGGTGCGGGCGAGCAGGGCGTCCAGCGCGCCGGTTCCGGTGCCGTCGGACGCGGTCACGGCCTCGCGCCAGCCGACGGTGCCGGTCCCGCCCGCCGGGGGCGGGTCGGTGGCGCGGCCGGGGCCCAGCAGGGTGACGTCCCGGCGGAAACGGGTGAGTTCGTTGTCGCCGTGGCCGCGCTTGAGGTCGATCCGTACGGTGACGGGGTGCTCCGCCACCGTGCTCAGCTCGTGGAAGAAGCCGGGGGCGAGGCAGAGTTCGCGTTCGTCGGCGAGGGCGCGGGAGGCGGCCGATGCGACGGCGCGGGCCGGGGTCAGCGGCGGTGAGCGGCGCAGCTGCACATCGGCGTGGAAGGCGTCGAGCAGGGTCAGATCCCGTACGTCGCCGATGAACACGGCCCCCGAGGGGCCGGCGACCCGGATCGCCTCGGCCAGGGCCCGGCGGAGATAGCCGGGGCCGGGGAAGTACTGGACCACGGAGTTGAACAGCACCAGGTCGGCGCTGCCGGAGGGCAGGTCGGCCAGGGCGAGGGCGTCGCCCTGGCGCAGGGTGACATGGCCGGGGAGCGGGCCGGACCCGCAGAGCGCGCGGGCCGCGGCGCGCAGGGCGGCCCCGGAGACGTCCAGGCCCAGGTAGGAGTCGGCGCCCGGGGCCAGCTCCCGCAGAAAGAGGCCGACGCCGACGCCGACATCGACGATCCGGCGGGCGTTCAGCGCGGCCACCCGGTCGAGGGTGCCGGTGAGCCACTCCCGCATCTCGTCCTCGGGGATCGGGGCGCCGGTGTAGCTGCTGAGCCAGCCGGCGAAGTCCCCGGAGCCGGCGGTGTCGGTGGCGGCGGAGTCAGTGCCGGCGGCGGGGAGGTCCGTGGGGGGTGCGGGGCGGTCCGCGGGCTCCGGTGCGCCGTAGGTGTCCTCCCAGACCTCGCGCCAGTGGTCGAGATGGGCCAGGTGCGCGTCGTCGGTGGCGTGCGCGGCGGCGGGTGCGACATAGGCGACGAGTTCGGTCTGTCCGCCCGCCCGGTCCACGGCGACCACGGCGGCGGTGGCGACCCCGGGGTGGGTGGAGAGCACGCTCTCCACCTCGTCGGGCTCGACCCGGTGGCCGCGGATCTTGACCTGGCGGTCGATGCGGCCGAGGAAGTCCAGCTCCCCGTCGGCGCGGCGGCGCACCCGGTCGCCGGTGCGGTAGTGGCGCAGCCCGTCGTCGGCAGCGGTGACGAACCGCTCGGCGGTCAGCTCGGGGCGGCCCAGATACCCCTCGGCGACGCCGTCGCCGCCGATCCACAGCTCCCCCTCGGCCCCGATGGGCAGCTCGCCGCCGTCCGGCGCGCAGACGCGCAGGACGGCGTTGGCGACGGGCCGGCCGATCGGCACGGCGGCGCCGGGGTCCCGGTCCCGGTCGAGTTCATGGACCACGGAGTAGATGGTGGCCTCCGTGGGGCCGTATCCATTGAGGACACGGGTATCCGGCAGCGCGGTGAGCAGCCGCTGGGCCAGCCCGGAGGGGAAGGCCTCGCCACCGGCCATCAGGGTGCGCACGGACCTCAGCGACCGCAGGGCCTCGGGCTCGGCGGCGACGGCGGAGAGGAAGGACGGGGTCGCCTGGACCAGTGCGGGCCGGTGGCGCTCGCACAGACCGGTGAAGGAGTCCTCGCCGGGGTCCCCGTCCGGGTCGGGCACCAGCCGGTCGATGACGCGCTCGCCGCCGATGGCGACAGCGGCGCCACGGGTCAGGGGCCAGAGCAGTTCGAGGATCGAGATGTCGAAGGACACGCTGGTGAGGGCGAGGACGGTGGCACCGGGACCGGTGCCGATCAGCCGGTCCATCCCGGCGAAGAAGTTGGTGAGGTTGCGGTGGAGCAGCACCGTTCCCTTGGGATGGCCGGTGGAGCCGGAGGTGTAGATCACATAGACCGGATCGCCGGGTCCCGCCGGGCAGTCGAAGGGTGCGGGTGAGCGGGCGGCGATCGGCCCGGCCTCGTCCTGGAGGCGTACGACGGGCCGGTCCCCGAGGTCCGGGATCTCGGCCCCCGGCCCGGCGAGCACACAGTCCAGTCCGGCGTCCCCGGCGATGTGGCGGAGGCGCTCGGCGGGGAAGTCCGGGTCCATCGGGACATAGGCGGCGCCGGTCCTGATCACCGCGAGCAGCGCGACCACGAGATCGGCGCCGCGCCGCACACTGACACCGACGCGGGCGCCCACGGTCGCGCCCCGCGCGCGCAGATGGCGGGCGAGCCGGTTGGCCCGGGCGTCGAGGGCGGCGTAGTCGAGGGTGGTGCCCCGGTCCAGCACGGCGACGGCGCCCGGCGTCGCGGCGGCCTGATCCGCGAACGCCCGGTGCGCGTGGACCGCGGTGCCCTGGACCGGGGTCGTCTCGTTCCACCGGCTCAGCAGCGCGCGTTCGGTCTCGTCGCGCAGGTCGCAGCCGTCCGCCGCCGCCGCGGGGTCGGCGGCGAACGCGAGCAGCGCCCGGGCGTAGTAGCCGGTGAGCCGGTCGCAGAACGCGGGGTCGAGTACGGCGGTGTCGCAGTCGAGCCACAGTCCGAGCCGGCCGCCGACGGGGTCGACGAGGAAGTTGACGGCCAGTGGGAAGTCGGTGTCCGCGATGCCGAAGCCGTCGAGTACCGCCGTGCCGGCTCCCCACTGCCGGTGGAAGTCCATGAAGTTGACATACGCGTCCGGGGCGGCGGCGGGGTGGTCGCGCAGGACCCGGGCGTAGGGGTAGCGGCGGTGCGGCGCGGTGCGGCGCTCATGGCCGTGGATCTGCCGGGCGAGTTCCCGCCAGGAGGTCCCCCGCACGGAGACCCGCAGCGGGAGGGTGTTGACGAAGACGCCGATCACCTCGTCGCCGCCGTCCTCGTCGAGACGGCCGTGGGCCACCGTTCCGGTGACGACATCGGTGCCGGGCGCGAGGCTGTGCAGAACGGCGGCGTGGGCGGCGGCCAGCACGGACTTCAGCGGCAGCCCCGCGGCACGGGCCGCGTCCGCGAGGCGGGCCGCGGTGCCGGCGCCGACGGGGACGTCGTAGCGGCGGTGGCAGGCCGTGCCGGGCTCCCCGGTGGCACCGGTGCGGGGCAGCGGGGTGGCTTCGGCGCCGGCCAGCTCCGCCTCCCAGAAGGCGCGGTGCCCGGCGTCCCCCGCCGCCGCTCGCTCGGCGGCCACGAACGCGCGGTAGGTGGACGGCAGCTCCGGCAGCCAGAGGTCCTCTCCGGCGCTGCCGGCCCGGTAGCGGGCGGCGATCTCGTCGAGCATCGCGGCGTCGCTGAATCCGTCGAGCACCGCGTGGTGCTCCACCACGCCCAGCTGGAACGACTCCGCTCCGAGCGGATGGGCGGTGAAGGCCAGCAGC
The DNA here is from genome assembly GCF_053594535.1 of Streptomyces sp. NPDC001889. Classification (NCBI taxonomy): domain Bacteria; kingdom Bacillati; phylum Actinomycetota; class Actinomycetes; order Kitasatosporales; family Streptomycetaceae; genus Streptomyces; species Streptomyces sp. NPDC001889. Next base: position 277,754 of record NZ_JBSFER010000002.1, on the reverse strand, counting down.
GGGGCCGACGCGAGGTCGAACGCGCGGCGCTTGACGCGGTCGGCCCAGGCGCGCAGGCCCTCGTCCCTGGCCTCGGACCCCGCTCCGTACAGCGCGCGGTCCACCTCCACTCCGACGGCGACCTCGTCGTGGACGAGTTGGAGGGGTTCGCTGAAGCCGGTCGGGTGGAAGGAGGTGCGCAGGGCGGGGTGGCGGCGGACGGTGGCGTCCAGGGCCCGCCGCAGCACGGCCTCGTCGAACGGCAGACCGATCCGGACGCTGGTGACGACCCGGTAGACCGAACTCCCGTCCTCGTATCCGCCGTGCAGGAGCATCGCGGTCTGCATACTGCCCAGCGGATACGCGTCGGTGAGGCCGGCGGGCAGCGCGGCCCGGTCGGCGGGGTCGAGCAGCGAGAACGGCCCGGCCCGGCCGGCCGCCGGGGCCGTGGGGCGGGTGCGCCGGGCGAGGGCCCGGACCGTGGGCGCCTCGAAGAGGTCGGCGACCGGGAAGGTGAGCCCGCGCCGCTCCAGGGCGGTCCGCATCCGGATGCTGAGGATGGAGTCCCCGCCGAGCGTGAAGAACGAGCGGTCCAGGTCCACGGCGTCGCGGCCCAGGACCTCCCGCCATGCCTCCAGGACCAGGCGCTCGGCCTCGTCGGCCGGTTCCCCGGCGGCGGGCCGGGCATCGTTGTCGGGCGGCGGCAGGGCGGCGCGGTCCACCTTGCCGCTGGGCAGCGCCGGCAGCTCGCCGAGGACGACGATCCGCGAGGGGACGAGGGGCGCGGGCAGTCGCTCACGGACCTCGGCGAGCAGCGCGGCCTCGGAGACGGCGCCGCCGGGGGCCGCCGGCGCCGGCACCACATGGGCCAGCAGCTGCCGCTCCCCGCCGGGTGACCGGGGCGCGGTCACCACGGCCTGGGCGACGTGGGGCAGGGCGAGGAGCGCCGCCTCGACCTCGCCGGGCTCGACGCGCTGTCCGCGTATCTTGAGCTGCTGATCGATCCGGCCGTGGTACTCGGCGACCCCGTCGGGCCGCAGCGCGGCCAGGTCCCCGGTCCGGTAGAGGCGGCCGAGGAGGGGGTGGCGGATGAAGCGGAGCGCGGTCTCGTCGGGGCGGTTGAGATAGCCGGAGGCGAGTTGGACCCCGCCGATGTGGAGTTCGCCCACGACACCGAAGGGCACCGGCTCGCCGCCCGCGTCGAGCACGTACAGGGCGGTGTTGGCGACGGCCCGGCCGATCGGGACCGGGCCGGCGTCGTTCCCCGGCGCGCACGGCCAGTGGGTGACGTCGATGGACGCCTCGGTGGGTCCGTAGAGGTTGTGCAGGCCCGGGCCGTCCGGTCCGCCGTACACCGTGAAGAACTGCCGGACGGTGGCCGGGCCGAGGGCCTCACCGCTGCACAGCACCCGCCGCAGGGACGGCAGCCGCGCCGCCGCGGGCTCCGCCAGGAAGAGATCGAGCATCGGCGGGACGAAGTGCAGGGTGGTGATGGACTCGCGCCGCACCGTCTCGGCCAGGGCGCGCGGGTCCCGGTGCTCCCCCGGCGCGGCGAGGTGCAGGGCCGCGCCGGTGAGCAGCGGCCAGAAGAACTCCCACACCGATACGTCGAAGGTGTACGGCGTCTTCTGGAGGACCCGGTCACCGGGGCCGATGCGGAACTCGTCCTGCATCCACAGCAGCCGGTTGACCACGCCCCGGTGCGGCACCGCGACACCCTTGGGTGCGCCGGTGGAGCCGGAGGTGTAGAGGACGTACGCCGTGTCGCCGGGGCCGGCGACGTCGGCCGGCGGCCCGGACTCGGGCAGTGCGGGCAGCACCTTGTCCACGGGGACGACCTCGGTGCCGGGCCACTCCGCGGGGCGCGGCCGGGTGGCGAGATCCGCGCTGCTGAGCACGGTGCGCACGGCGGCGTCCTCGATCTGGAACGCGATCCGGGCGGCGGGCAGCCCCGGGTCGAGAGGCAGATAGGCGGCGCCGGACATCAGTACGGCGAGCAGGTCCACGACCAGGTCGGCGGAGCGCTCCTCGTGGACGCCGACGACCGTGCCGGGGCCCGCTCCGCGTTCGCGCAGATGGCCGGCGAGCCGCCGGGCCCGGCCGGTCAGCTCCCGGTAGGTCAGGGTGGCGCCGGCGGCACTCACGGCCGTGGCGTCGGGGGTGCGGGCGGCCTGCCGCTCCACCAGTGCGTGGAGGGACAGCTCCGCCGTGGCGTACGCGGTGGCGGGGCCCCGGCCGGCGCTCAGTACGGCGTCGCGTTCGGCGCCGTCCATGAGGTCGAGCCGGTCCACCGGCACCCCGGGGTCGCGCAGCGCGTGGCGCAGCAGGGTCAGCAGGCGCCGGGTGTGGCCGGCGAGGGCCCCGGGCGCGTACCGGGCGGGGTCGGCGTCGGCGACCAGCCGGACCCGGCTGGTGCGGGCGTCGGTGAAGAAGTCCAGCTGGAGGTCGTGGACCGGTCCGGAGGAGAGGTGGTGCGCGGTGCTCGGCGCTCCGGCGAAGGAGAGGCCGGTGTCGAAGGTGACCACGTTGACGGTGGTGCCCGCGAGCCGCTCGGCGCTGCCGGACATGCCGAGGTCGCGGCGGAGTTCCTCGCCTCGGTACCGCTGGTGGGTGAGGAGCCGTCCCAGGGTCCCCGCCGTCCGGGCGACGAGGTCGGCGAAGGAGGTACCGGGTGCGGCGGTGAACCGCACGGGCAGTTCGTTGGCGAGCATGGCGGGCGTGGCGCGTGCCGCCGGGGTCTGCCGGGCGGTGACCGGCAGGTTCAGTAAGGTCTCCGCGCGGCCGGTGACCCGGCACTGGTAGGCGGCGACCGCGGCGATCAGCAGCGCCGAGGGCCGGGCGCTCAGCCGGTGGGCGGCCTCCCGGAGCAGCGCGAGGTCCGGTTCGCCGAGGTCGGTGGCGTGCCGCAGCAGACTGCGGGCGGCGTGGGTCCGCTGCCCGCCCAGGCTCACGGGCTCGGGCCGTTCGGCGAACCGGCCGAGCCAGAAGTCCCGGTCCCGGGTGTGCGCGGCCGAGTTCTCGTACGCGGCGGCCTCGGCGACGGTCTCCCGCAGGGGCCGGGCGCGCGGCGGCGGGATCTCCGTGCCGGCGGCGAGCGCGGTGCAGATCTCGGCGATTCTGCGCAGATGGAGCGTCTGGCCGTAGCCGTCCATGACGATGTGGTGGTAGCGGAGATAGAGCAGACGGGTGCCGGGGGCGACCGTGATGAGGACGTGGCGCGCCAGGGGCCCGTCGGTGAGCGACGCGGCCTCCGACTGGTCCGCGCGCATCCAGGCCTCGGCCGCGGCCATCGGGTCGGCGGCGGTGGTGGTGTCGAGGAGCTCCAGGGGGTCGGCGGGGGTGGGGTGGACCGTCTGGACCGGGGTGGCGCCGCCGGGGCCGTCACGGTCGTGGAACCGTACGCGCAGTGCCTCGGCCTCGTCGACCGCCCGGCGCACCGCCCGGCGCATCAGCTCCGGGTCGATGCCGCCGGGGAGCTCCAGGTAGCTGCCGCAGTTGTAGCGGGGGCTGCCGGGGTCGAGGTGCTGGGCGGTCCACACACCGAGCTGGGCGGCGGTCAATTCCAGGCATGTCGGATCGGCACTGCTGGGCATTTGCTTGATCACTCCCCCGGGGGCGGAACATTCGCGCTGCTGCCATGGCGTTGGTGCACCGGGTCGACGGCTCTGTCACCCGACCGGACGTGATCCTTCCTAATAGATGCGTGTAGTACACCTCAAGGGGATGACGGCAATCTGGCGGCGAAGCCGCGCGATGGGGCTTGATCCCTACCTTGCGCAGCCGAAAGGGCATCGGCCCATGTCGTGGCCTGTCGAGCGTCGCTCCGGTGAGCTGCGCCGTTCCGCGCGCGGGTGCATCACGCCGCGATGACATGGCCGCCCCGCCGCCGTCGGACGGCCCTCGGTCCCGCCGCCGGTGTGCGGCACGGATCGCGCGGACCGGGGCCGGCCGCGCTCGCGCGGGCCCGCCCGGCGGGCGGTGGCCGGTGCGGGCGGACCGGCGGGCGCGCGGGCCCCCCGCGCCCGGACCCGGTGGTGTGGCCGGTCGCTCCGTCAGGGCTGTTGGCCACCGCCGCAGGTGCCCTCGGCCTTCCGCCCGGTGCGGAAGAAGGTGACCGCCTTCTCGGCGCAGGGCGAGGAGGGCAGGGAGGCGTGCCCGTCGTCCAGGATGGTGAGCAGGGTGCCTCCGGTGGCGTCCCTGGCCTGTTCGGCCCAGGTGTGGGGAGTGACGATCTCGTGGAGGTGGCCGGAGAGCTGGAGCGCGCTGGTGCCGTGCGCGGGCTCGGCGGCCGGCGCGTTCAGCGGCCACTTCGCGCACCAGGGGCTGAACTCCGTCCCTCCCGTCAGGGGATCGGCCGCGCGGCGGGCCTCGCGGGCCGCCCACAGGTCCCCGAACCCCCGGCTCGCGGGGGCGGTGTTGCAGAACATCGCGTTGTACTGGAGCACGTTGAAGCGGCTGCGCGGGCTGCTCAGCCCGAGGGGCCGCACCGGTGCCGCCGCGGCGGCGGCCGCCGCCGCGGCCCGGGGCGCCGGGGGTGTCGGGGGCGTACCGCCGTCGCGCACCGCGACCAGGTTCCTCGCCGCGTCGGGCCACTCCTCCTGGGGGCGGGTGAACTGCTCGACCGCCCAGTACCCGTCCAGGCGCGCCCCGCCGCTGGTGCGCGGCTTCCGCTCCAGCTCACCGCGCAGTTCCCCCAGCCGCCCGCGGGTGGTGGACTCGTCGGCGCCCAGGTGGTACTCGGCGTCGCGCCGGGCCAGCCAGGTGACGAACGGCGCGGCGCTCCCCCGGCCGGACGCCTCCGTTTCGGCGTCCATCGTGGGCCAGTGGCGGGTCGGAGGCATCACCGAGTCCAGCCACATGCGTTCCGTGCGGCGGTCGAACAGGGAGTGGTAGGCCATTCCGATGGCGGTGCCGAAGGAGGCCCCATAGAAGTTGATCTTCTCAGCGCCGAGCGCGGCGCGCAGGCGGTCGATGTCGCGGGCCGCGTTCTCCGGGGTGATCTGCCGTACGAACGCCGGATCGACGGCGGCGCAGCGGTTGTTGAACTCGGCCTGCTGGTCGAAGACTGCCTTCTTGACCTTCTTCTCCGGTGCCGTCGGCGCGGGTTCGGCCATCGGTTTCTCGGCGCAGGTGACGTGCTCGCTGTACCCCGACCCCCGGAGGTCCAGTCCGATGACGTCGTGGTCGGTGTTGAGCGTGGCCAGTCCGCGCTGGGTCATCGACGCGGAGTCGCTGATGTTGGAGAACCCCGGTCCGCCGAGAACGGACACGATGGGCGCCGTCCGCGCTGTCGGCTCGGTGGCCCTGACACGGCTCACCGCGATCGTGACGCTCCGGCCCCCGGGCTTCCGGTAGTCCATCGGTACGCTCAGCTCGGCGCACTCGGTGCGGGTGTCGTTCCTGACCGGCCAGTCCACCGCCGCCGTCGAGCAGAGCCGCCAGTGGAGTCCCGCCCCGGCGGGAGGCCCGCCGTGCCGCGCGGCGGCGAGGCCCGTACTCGCCTGCAACCCGGCCAGCACCACCGCGGCGACGGCCAGGGCGCGACGGCGCGCGACCCCGACGGGGCCGGGTTGCTCACTGCGGTGATCGGTGATCGGTGACACGAGAAGAAGCCTCCGTGCGAGGGGATGGTGGTGGGGAGGTCCACGGCGTGCGCGGACCTCTCCACCGTGGACCGCCCGCGCATCCACCACGCAACGGATACGGTGGCGGCCACCCATCCGTTCTGTATCAGCGGCGCGGCCACGACGGGGTGCCGCCGCCGGCCCGGCCCTCGCGGCCCCGGGGATCAGGGGCCCGGCCCTCGGCGGCCGGCCTCATGGGGCCGGAGGCCGGCCGCCCGGGCATCAGGTGCCGGGCAGCCGGACGGACTGGGCGTGGCGGAAGACGTTCAGGGGGTCGTAGGCCGCCTTCACCGTCTGGAGACGGGGGTAGTTGCCCTTGAAGTAGAGCTCGTGCCACGGCACCTGTGACGTGTTGTGGAGCGGACTGCTCAGATCGACGTCCGGATAGTTGATGTAGCAGCCGTCGGTGACCGCGTTGGGCACCGGAACGCCGCCCGTCGCCGAGTAGACGTCAGCGTAGAACTCCCGTACCCAGCGCACGCACCCCGCCTCCTCGGCCGGGTCGCTCCACCAGATCATCCAGGCCAGCTTGAAGGCCGAATCGCGGTGCGCCGAGGCCGTGGCCGCGGCGGGGACCGTGTTGACCTTGCCGCCGTGGGAGGTGAGCGAGACGCCTCCGGTGGGGTTGCCCAGGTCCGTGCGAGTGAGGTGGTGGTAGAGGGCGGTGAGCTGGGACGCGGGGAACGCGCTGCGCATATAGGACGACTTGAAGTCCCCCTTCAGCGTCGGATCGTTGCCCGTCGCGTTCGCCAGACCTATGTAGCGCGTGGCCTGCATCCAGGGCATCGTGCGCGGCGAGGCCATCTCCGGCATGGCGCTGTACTCACCCATGCGCGTCGTCGCCGCTCCCGGCTGCGTCCCCACACCGGCACCGATCGCGGCGATGAAGTCCGAGAGCAGCTGCGCGGCGTTCGGAACCGTGGCGTCCACCTGGGTGAACAGACCGATCTGGCCGTTGGACTTGTGGCTGAGCGAGAGCGAGGCACAGAGCGCGGAGTTCGGATCGTTCGCCCCGCTGTGCGCCACACTCCACTCGGCGAAGTTCTGTGCCAGCCGCTTGAAGCCGGCCTCGGTCATCCCTGCCCAGGGCCAGGAGACGGCGCTGATCAGCACCTCCGCCGGGGGTTTGGGCAACTGCGCGGCCGGAGCGGTGCCGGTGGCTCCGGGGCTGCGGAACCAGTAGCGGGTGACGATACCGAAGCTGCCGCCGCCGCCTCCGGTGTGGGCCCACCACAGATCCCGGTGCGGGTCGGTGGCCTCGCGGGTGGCCATCACGGTGCGCACGGTGCCGGTGGCGTCCACGGTGACCACCTCCACGGCGTACAGATGGTCGATGACCAGGCCGTGCTTGCGCAGCAGCAGGCCCCAGCCGCCGCCGCTGACGTGGCCGCCCGCCCCGACCTGGAAGCAGGTGCCGGCGGGGATCGTCACCCCCCACCTCAGATAGAGCTGTTCGTAGATGTCGAGGATCTGGGCGCCCGCCTCGACGGAGAAGGCGTTCAGGGCGGGGTCGTAATCCACCTTGTTCATCTCGGACATGTCGACGATCACCTTGATGTCCGGGTGGTGGACGAAGTCCTCCCAGCAGTGTCCACCGCTCCGCACCGTGATGCGCTTGCCCGCGGTGACCGCCTGCTGCACGATCTGCGCCACCTGGTCGGTGTGTCTGACCAGGTAGACCGTGTCGGGAGTGCCGATGTAGCGCTGGTTCCAGCCCCGGACGAGGTCCGGGTAGCGCTGGTCGCCCGGGGTGACCGCCACCGCCGGGTGCACGACCGTCCGCGTGCCCGGGCGCCCGGCCGCCGCCGCGCGCTCCGGAACGGCGGCGGCCAGTCCCGCGCCGGTGATGACCGCGGCGCCGGTGGTCAGCAGCCTGCGCCGTTCGAGTCCACGCTCGTCCTGCCCCATGGATATCCCCTCTCTCACCTGAATGCAGGCGACCTTAGGCGGCACGTGTCCACGCGATCGCTCCGGATCTTGCTCTCTCGGTCACCGGGGCGGAGGAGCGGCCTGGCTCGATCCTTCAGAGGCCACTGCGACAGTGCGGCTACCGGGCTGCCCCGGGCCCGCCCGGCCCCCAGCCCCCCTGCCCCCTGCCCCTTGTCGGTCCGCCGCCCGGCGGTTCGGCGTGACGCGCCCGGAACTCCCGGAGCGGGCCGGCGGCCGGGGAACGGCCACGAGCGACGGAAGCGACGATGCGAGCCGACTTCATGAACGACGACCACGAGAACTGGCGTGCGGTGGTCTGCCGGGTGTGCCGGCTGATGGACGCGTCGGACGCGGTGTCGAGCCTCGACGAGCTGGCGCGCTCGGCGGGCTACAGCCGGTTCCACTTCCACCGGATGTTCAAGGCATTCACCGGGGTCACTCCCCACGAGTACATGGCGGCGGGCCGGGCCCGCCGGGTGCGGGCCGAGCTGCGGCGCGCCGACACGGTGTCCGAGGCGATCTACAACTCGGGGTTCAACTCCAACGGACGCTTCTACGCGGTCTCCGCGGACATCCTCGGAATGACACCGGGGTCGTTCCGCTCCGGTGGGCGCGGGACCGCGATCCACTACGCGGTGGGGACGAGTTCGCTCGGAGCCGTCCTGGTCGCCACCGCCGACCGGGGTGTCTGCGCGGTCCTGATCGGGGACCGCGCCGAGGCACTGCGCTGGCGTCTCGGCGAGCGCTTCCCGCACGCCCGGCTCGTGGGAACCGACCCCGTCCACACCCGCGCGGTGCGCGACGCCCTCAGCCGTGCGGAACCGCCCCGCCTGGGACGGGAGTTACCGGCCGGGGTCCGCCGGGTGGCCATGGCCCAGCGGATACGGCAGCTGATGCGCCGGGAGGGCACGGACACGGCCACGCTCCGCCGCGCGGGCTGACCCGGCCGGTGGCCGGAGCTGGTGGCCGGGGCCCGGCCGCCCCGCCGGGGCCGGTCGGCCGGACGCGGCCGGGGCGCAGCCGGGCCGCCGGGCATCACGCGGGTGATCATTGACTCCGGCGGAGGTCCGCCCTCCCGGCCGGGACCGGTCGGAGGAGCCCGGGCCGGGCACGGGCATAGGGCCGGAGCCGGACCGGAGCCGGACCGGGGGCCAGGTGTCGGGCACGGACCGGCGCCGTACCCGGCCGGGGGCGAAGCCATACCCAGCCCGGCGGCGCACCGGTCCGGCCGCCCCGGGGGCCTTCCCCGGTCCCCGCACGCGGTCGCCCGGAGCCGCGCGATGATGCCGCACGGGTGCGCCCCGCGCATCACGTTCCTTGCTGTCCCGCGAAGGACATGGGGCCGCTGCCCGCGGACGGGGCCCCGTCCGTGTCCACCGTCCCGGGGGGCCGGCCCGGCCCCAGCGCGGGTCCCGCTCCGTCCTGGAGGGGGTCGGTGAGCAGATTCAGCGAGAGGCCGCAGTGGATGCCGGACGGCTTCTCGACACGGGGATGAGCGGCGAGGAGATCCATGTGGAGCTGCTGGACGCGCGGAGAGGGCGACGTTCCCAGCTCCTCGCGCAGCGTGTGCCGCAGCCGGTGGAAGACCGTCAGGGCATCCGCCTGACGGCCCGACCGGTAGAGGGCGAGCATCAGGCTGGCGGCGAGATCCTCGTCGGTGGTGTGCCGATGGACCAGGGCCGCCAGCTCCCCGAGCAGTTCATGGTGGCGGCCCAGCAGGAGGAAGGCCCGAATCCGGCAGCTGACGGCTCTCAGCCGGTCGCGTTCGATCGCCTCGGCACTGGACCGCAGCAGCGGGCCGGCTGTCACATCGACCAGCAGCGGCCCGTGCCACAGCCCCTCGGCCGCCGACAGCTCCGCCGCTCCCGTGGGGATGTCGCCCCGGAGCGCCGCCTTCCGCGCCGCGCGCAGCCGGTCCCGGTACCGGGCGAGGTCCAGCTCCCCGGGGCGGACCTCCAGGACGTATCCCTGGTCACGGGTGTGGAGCCGCTCGGGGGCGGTGGGGCACACCCGTGGCCGGGCACCCAGAGTCCTGCGTATGTGCATGACGTAGGTGTGCACCGCGGCGACGGCGCTGGACGGCGGGCGACCCTCCCACAGCTCCTCCAGGAACTGCGCGACCGATACGACATGGTTGGCGTTGAGCAGCAGAAGCGCCAGCATCTGCCGCTGTTTGGGCGCGGTGGGCGCTCTGCTGACACCGGCATCGACAGCGCGCAGCGGTCCGAGTACGCCGAACTCCATGAAACCCCCATCACAACATCGGGACCCAACTCCGCGCGGGACGCGGCACGGTCATCGTGATCCCAGTGTCCGGTGACCGCGCCGGGCGGCCCAACGGGTTCCGGCGGTACGCGGGTCCCCGGGGCCCGGAGCGCCGGGCCCCGGCCCCCGGGGCGGCGCCTCGGGGCCGGCCACGCCGCCGGGGAGGCGGCGGCGCGCGGAGGAGCGGCAGCACACGGCAGCACGGGAAAACACGCCGGCCGACCGGCCCGAGAGTTCCCGGCATATCACGCCGGACGATTGACACGTTCAATTCCTGCACATAAAATCCACAGAAACGTTCTCCACCAGTGGGAACCATTACCACAAGCTTTTCCGGCGCGCCGCGAGTTGCTCACCGCACACGGCGCGAGTCATACCACGGGGGATTTCCATGGAAGCAGGAGTTCTGGGAGATTTAGTGCTCCTGGACGGAAGGACGAACCTGCTTCCCAGCGCCCCCAAGCCGCGCCAGCTGCTTGCCTTCCTCCTGCTCAACGCGAACCATATGGTCCGGGCCGAGGACTGCATCAGGGAATTATGGGGCTCGGAGCCGCCCAGGAGCGCGATGTCGACCCTGCAGACCTATGTATTGCAGATCCGTCAGGCGCTGCGCACATCCCGGACGGATCTCAGTGAATCCCTCGTCACCAGAGTCCAGGGTTACCAACTGGGAATCCCGCCGGATGATTTCGACCGCACCCGCTTCGTCGATCTGGCCAAGCAGGGCCGCGGGGAAGCCGCCGCGGGAAACGCCGCCCTCGCCGCCGATCTGTTCACGGAGGCACTCGCCCTCTGGCGCGGACCGGCCCTCTCCGATGTCCGGACCGGGCCGATGAGCACCCCTCACCTCGTGGAGCTGGAGGAGTCCCGGATGGGTGTGCTGGAGCAGCGGATCGAAGCGGAACTGGCGCTGGGCCGGCACCGCGAACTGCTCGCGGAACTCCACTCCCTGTCGATGCTCCACCCGACCCACGAGAACATCCACGCCCAGCTCATGGTGGCGCTCTACCGATCGGGACAGCCGACTCGGGCGGCGGGTGTCTACCGGCGGCTGCGGGGCGTGCTGGGAGACTCGCTCGGCATCGCGCCCGTACCGCGCATGAAACGTCTCCACCAGGCCATCAGGGCGGGCAGCCCCTCCCTCGAAGCCCCGCGGCCGGCCCCCTGGCGCGGCGGGCCGGGCCCGGTCCGCTCCTCCGAACACCACTGACGCCGCCCCGCGCCGGGGCGCGCCCCGGAGGCCGCGCCCGCCGGACCGGAAGCCGGGCGCCGGCCCCCGCCGGCGCCCCCCCCGGCCGGTTCCGTTTCGCCGTGCCGGCCCCCGGGGCCGAGGGCGGACGGGCGGGGGCCACACGGCGGCACGGCCCCGCCCGGCGATCCGTCCCGCATGTCAGCGCCATGATCAGGGCCGCCGCCCCGCGCCCGGCGGTTCCGCGGCGTTCCCCTGACCCCCGGGTAATGCGCTCGAAGAGATCTTTCCATTTCCATGGTTCGCCTTTTGGCGATCATAAAGGAGAAGCGGCGCGCTTCTGGCCGCACCAGACATCTTCCAGCCACGCGGATTCCCTTCTCTTGACGCCATCCTGACGTGAATGGCACGCTTGCGGACGCCTGGCCGGATGTCGAGTGTGACCCTCATCGCGCAGAGAGGAATTCACGGGGCGCAAAGGATCGACGTCTCGATCACATCACCGATCGAGTGCGCCGGTTCCTGCCCCAACCGAAACAAACGCACCGCATCGCCGCCCGGTTGTTCCAGGGGCGGACAGGAACGACGCCGCCCGCCGGACGCCGGCGAGGGGTGTCACAGGTGATCCCGCGCGGCGCCCACAAGGCATGAGTCGCTGTGGCGCGCCCCGATACGGCCGGCATGCGCATGCCGGGATTTCACAGCTCACTCACGCTCATGCAGCGCACACACTCACCACAGTCCGCGCAGCCGCGCGCGGAATACTTCCGCGACCGCGCATGCGTGTCCGATTCCTGGGGGGAAAGGGTGTCACGTGTCACGGCGAAGAACCACGAGGACCTGGTCGATTTCTATACGCCGGCCGGTCGGGGCGAACCGAACATCTTCGAGATCTGGGAGAACGGCGGGAGCCGCGACGACTCGGTCACCCCGTCGACGTACTGCCCCGGATACCGCGACTGGATAGGCGGACGGCTCACCGCCGAACTGGAGCGCAACGGCGGCGGTCTGCTCAGCCTGGGATGCGGAAACGGCGCCGTCGAGGCCGAGGTGGCGCGGAAGGGCTTCCGCGTCCTGGCCATCGACGCCATGGAGGACGCCGTGGCGCTGGCCGTCAGGAAGGGGCTCGACGCCCACTGTGCCGACATCTACCAGTGGGAGCCGGACGAGCCGTGGTCGGTGATCTACATCGACGGGGTACTGGGCCATCTCCACCATGAACGGGAGGGCCTGACTCCCGTACTGGGACGCATACGGTCCTGGCTGAGACCCCGGAAGGGCTCCCGCTCCGGTCTCGCCTCGCTCATCGCGTCCAACGACGCCCCGAACGACGGTTCCCCGTACCAGAAAGCCCCGAAGGTGAATGGATTCCACTGGCTCTCGGCCGCCTATATGAGCCGGCAGGCGCTGGCATCGGGGTTCGACCACACGGAGACCGATCAGTTCCGCTATCAGCGCCCCGTGTCCGGAGAGCGGATCAGGGCCGTCATGAACGGATACGTGCGACGTTGAGCGGGGATACCGGCGGCGGGCCGGACGACGGGGCGAGGAACGGCGCGGAGCTGCTCGTCGACGCCCTGATGGAGCACGGTGTGGACACGGTGTTCGGTTTTCCGGGAGACACCAGCATCGCCCTCTACGACGTGCTGTCGCGCCGGAGGGGCCGCGTTCGCCACGTCCTGGCGCGGGACGAACGGCACACGGGTTTCATGGCCGACGCCTATACGCGCACCACGCGGCGCATCGGTGTCTGCGAGGCGTCCAGCGGCGCGGGCGCGGTCTATCTGGCCGGAGGAATGGCCGAGGCGTTCGCTTCCAGTATTCCGCTGCTGGCCATCACCACGGACAACAGCCGCCGCAGTCACGGCACCGCGGCCATCAGCGAGATCGACCAGCCGCGGCTGTTCGCCGCCTGTACGAAGTGGCGCCGGAGCGCGGAGCGGACGGCGGACATCCCCGCCCTGGTGGACGAGGCCATCGCCGCCGCCACCCGGGGGCGGCCCGGACCGGTCGTGCTGATCCTGCCCGAGGACGTCCTGGAGGGAACCGGGGAACCGGCGCCACGGGGGACGGCCCCGGGGCCCGCCGCTCCCGCCGGGGTCCGCACCGCCGCCGTGCCGGGCCTGCGTCTCCCGGCACCGCCGGGCCCGGTGAGCCGGGCCGCGGCATGGCTCGCGGCGGCCGAGCGGCCCGTCGTCGTGGCGGGCGGCGGAGCCCATCTCTCGGACGCCGGGGGCGAGTTGGCCCGGCTCGCCGAGCACGCCGCCGTCCCCGTCGCCACCTCCATCCACGGCAAGGGGGTCATCGACGAGGCGCACCCGTTCGCCCTGGGGGTGGTGGGGGGCAACGGCGCCCGCGACTACGCGAACGCCCGGGTGGCGGAGAGCGACCTGGTGCTGTTCGTCGGCACCCGGGCCAACGCCACGGACACCCTGGGCTTCACCGCACCCGCCCGCGACCGCGCGCGTGTCCTGCACATCGAGACCGACGAGGAACGCGCGGGGCGGAACTACCCGGGCGGGGTCGCCCTCGTCGGCGACGCGAGGACCGTCCTCGGGCAGCTCCGGCGGGAGGTGCCGGCGGCGCCCGGGCCGCTGCGCTCGGCGCGGGCCGCCGGACTGGCGGCGGTACGCCGGGAGTGGGCCCGCGCCGAGCGGCCCGCGCCGGGCCTGCCGGCCGGGGTCCTGCACCCCCGGGACATCGTGCGGGCGCTGGCCGGCGCCTTCGGGCGGGACACCTGGGTCGTGGGCGACGCCGGGACCCCGACCCCCTATCTGTCGTGCTACTGGCAGGCCCCCGGCGACGGGTGGCGGGTGGTCATCCCCCGGGGTCACGGTCCGATGGGCTTCGCCGTCCCCGCGTCGGTCGGCATCGCCGTCGCCCACCCCGGCGAGCGGGTCCTCTGTCTGACGACGGAGAACAGCGTCGCCATGGCGGTGGGCGAGTGGGAGACCGCCAAGCGGCTCTCTCTGCCCGTCACCTATGTGGTGCTGGACAACACCTCGATGGCGTGGATCAAGATGATCCAGCATCTCTACGCGGGCGGGCGGTACTTCGCCGTGGACCCCGGGCCGATCGACCCCGTCCTGCTCGCACGCGGGATGGGGCTGGACGGCGCGCGCGCCCGCACGCGGGAGGAGTTCGCCGGACTGGCCGCCGGGGCGGCGGGCCGTGACGGCCCCTCGGTCATCCACGCCGCCGTGCCCGAGCACATGGACGCGCCGCCGCCCGTTCCGGTCTGGCAGGCCGCCCTGGACGGCGAATCGGCGGTCCGGCCCATCCACTGACCCCGCTTCCCGCCCGGCGGCGAGCACCGGCGGCGGGCACCGGCGGCGGAGCGACGAACAGGAGAGGTGCGCCCACATGACGACCAGCACGGGGATCTGGCTGCGCCGCGAGAGTGGCGTGACCGAGCAGCGGACCCCGCTCGTCCCCGGGGACGCGGCCGAACTCGTCGCGGCGGGCACCCGGGTGACCGTGGAGGAGTCCGGCAACCGGGCCTTCCCGGCCGCCGCGTACGAGGCGGCGGGCTGCCGTGTGGTGCCCGCCGACACCTGGCCGGACGCGCCGCCGGACGATGTCGTCCTCGGGCTGAAGGAGCCCTCGCCGGCGTCCTTCGCGCTCTCCCACCGCCATGTCTTCTTCGGCCACGCCTACAAGGGCCAGGACGGCGGCCCGGCGCTGCTGCGGCGGTTCGCCGCCGGCCGGGGCACCCTCCTCGATCTGGAGTATCTGACCGACGCGACGGGCCGGCGGGTGGTCGCCTTCGGCTACTGGGCCGGATACGCGGGCGCCGCGCTCGCCGTGCTCCACCACCGCGGCCTGCTCGCCGCCCCGCTCGCCTCCTGGACCCGGCCGGAGCTGGACGGGCGGCTGCGCGGCCGTGCCACCGGGGCGACGAGGGCCCTGGTCGTCGGGGCGCTCGGGAGATCCGGCCGGGGCGCCCGCGAGGCGCTGGCCGTGGCCGGTGTGGCCGCCACCGCGTGGGATGTCGCCGAGACCCGCGACCTGGACCGGGAGGCCCTGCTCGGCCACGACCTCCTCGTCAACGCCGTCCTCGCCTCGGAACCGGGGACACCGTTTCTGACCGGGGCCGACTTCGGGCACCCCGGGCGCAGGCTTTCGGTGGTCTCCGATGTCAGCTGCGATGTGACCTCGGCGTGCAACCGGCTGCCCGTCTACCGGCGGGTGACCGACTGGGCCGAGCCGGTCCGCCGGCTGGCCGCCGCCCCGCCGCTGGACCTGATCGCCATCGACAACCTGCCCTCCCTGCTGCCCAGGGAGTCGAGTGCGGCGTTCTCCCGCGATCTGCTGCCGCGGGTGACCGACCTCCTGGCCGGGCGGGGCGCGGTCTGGGGCCGCTGCGAACAGCACTTCCACCACGCCCTCCGCACGATGACGAGCGACAAGTGAGGATCGGCCCATGGCTGAGTTGACCACCCCGACGGGACGCGTTCACTGGATCGGGACCGGGCTGTCCACCGGAAGCGGCCTGGGTCTCGTGTGCGAGAGCGCGCCGACCGTGCTGTGGGGCCGCACCGTCGCGAAGGCCGAGGACTGCCTGGCGCGGCTCGGGCTCACGGGCAGGGCCACGGCGCGCGCGTACGACCTCGGGGCGCTCGCCGGGCGGCTCGCCGCCGGTGACGTCGTGGTGTCGATGCTCCCGGCGACCGAGCACCCCGCCCTGGCGGAGCTGGCCCTGGAGCGCCGCGCGCACTTCGTGTGCTCCAGCTACACCAGCCCGGCGATCGCGGCGCTCGCCCCCGCCGCCGGCGCGAGCGGCTCGGTCCTGCTCACGGAGATCGGGCTCGACCCGGGCATCGATCACCTCCTCGCCCACCAACTGGTCGGGACGGCGCGGCGGCTGACCGGCGAGGAGCCGGCCACGGTGGACTTCACCTCGTACTGCGGCAGCAACCCGGCGGTGCCCAACGACTTCCGCTACCGCTTCAGCTGGGCGCCGCGCGGCGTGCTCACCGCGCTGCTGACACCCGCCCGGCTGATCGGCGGCGGTGCCGAGAGATGCGTCCCCCGCCCCTGGGAGGCCGTCACTTCGGAACGGGTCGGCGGGGAGACCTTCGAGGTGTACCCCAACCGGGACAGCCTCCCCTTCGTCGGTGTGTACGGCATCCCCCCGGCCTGGAGGCTGGAGACCTTCGTCCGCGGGACCCTGCGTCTCGACGGCTGGAGCGACGCCTGGAAGCCGGTCTTCGCGCGGCTGGCGGACGCCACCGACACCCAGATCACCGAACTCGCCCGGGAACTGGCGGCGGACCATCCCACCACGGCGGCCGATCACGACCGGGTGGTGATGTCCGTCCGGCTCCGGGTGCGGGGACAGGCGGGCGGGACCTGGTCCGGGGAGTACGTCCTCGACGCGACCGGCGATGCGGCGGAGAGCGCCACCACCCGTCTGGTCTCCACCCCGCTGGCCTGCGGCGTCCTCGATGTGGCCGCGGGCGGGCTGGAGCCCGGGCTGCACCGGGCGACCGACGATCCGCAGCGGGTGGAGCGGTGGCTGGAGTTCCTCCGGCGGCACGCGGTCACCATCGCGTACCACGAGAGCGGTGCGGCGTGAGGCCGCCGGGCGCCCGCCGGGGCGCCGCGCGGCGGGGCCGGCCGTGCGCCCGGTCCGGCGCGGCGGGCGCACCCGTCCGTGGCCGGGTGGCGTCCGGGGAGGGCGCGGCGACCGGCCGCGAGCGGAGGCACACCGGGGGGACGGCGCCGTGAACGTGAAGGCGGTGTCCGCCTCGGCGGTGACCGACCTCCGCCGGGGCATCATCCCGCTGGTCGGCTACGCGGTGCTCACCGCGGCGATGGACGTGTACGCGGGCAACCGCTTCGAGGTGATCAACCCGGCCAGTATCGCCGCGGTCTCCTTCACCCTCACCATGGTCTTCTTCGCCGGTCTCGACTGGCAGCGGCACGGCCTCCCCCGGCGCGCCACCCTGCTGGCCCACCGCGGCGATCTCGTGGCCATCAACATCACGACGGCCCTGACCTGGATGTCGACGTTCTACGCGCTCTGGTACCTGGAACCCGCCATCGTCAATGTCATCGGCCTCGCCCTCGGTCCGATGATCATGACGCTCACGGGTCCCCTGCTGCGCCGCCACAGTACGGTCATGGCCACCGAGGTCGTGGTGTCGGTGGCCATCGGGGTCCTGCTCGCGGCCCTGATGTGGACATCGTTCAGCGGGCGCAGCGGACTGGGCGACGTGCCCACCCGGGACGCCGTGCTCGGCCTGGTCTTCTCCTTCACCTGCGCCGTGGGCTCGGCCGTGAACATCATCTACATGAAGCGGCTCCATGACGCGGGCTGCGCCGCCGACACCGTGCTGGCCACCAGGTTCGTCCTGATGAGCGCCGTCGCCTGGGTCCTGGTGGCGCTGGAGGACCAGCCCGGGCTGGCGGCGGCGCTGCTGCCCGGGGCCATTGTCGCGGTCATCGGTGTCGGTCTGCCGATCTATGTCCTCCAGGTCGGCATCCGGTACACCGAGCCCATCACCACCTCCCTGCTGATCTCCCTCTCGCCGCTCTTCGCCTTCGCGATGCAGCTCGCCGACGGCCGGCTGCGCTTCTCCCTGTACACCCTCACCGGTGTGGTGGGCGTGGTCGTCCTCGTCGCCGTGGGCGTGGTGGCCCGGCGCGGCACGGCGGCCGCGTCCGCCCCTCCCGGCGGCGCCGACCGGTCGGCGCCGCCGCACGAACACCGGACCGACGACGAGCGCGGAGGCGCGACCCCATGACCACAGCCATCGTCGACGCCTACGGCGCGGGCCGGCTGCTGCCGGACGCCCTGAGGCTGCGCGGCCTGGACGCCGTCCATGTCCGGTCGCCGTTCCCCGACACCCGTCTCACCTACCGGCCCGAGGACTTCGCGGTCGATCTCCGGCACACCGGTGACCTGGCCGGCACCGTGCGGCGGCTGCGCTCCCTCGGGGTGGACTCGGTGGTCGCCGCCGCCGAGTCCGGTGTCCTCCTCGCCGATGAACTCTGCGCCGCGCTCGGGGTCCCCGGCAACGACCCCCGGCGCAGCCTCGCCCGGCGCGACAAGTACGCCATGCAGCGGGCCGTCGCGGCCGAGGGCCTGGCGGCGGCGGGGGGCTGCCGCTCGGCGTCGCTGGACGAGATCACCGCGTGGGTCTCGGGCCGGGGACAGTGGCCCGTCGTGCTCAAGCCGGTGCTGAGCGCGGGCGCCGACAATGTGTTCATCTGCCGTACCACCGGGGAGGTGGCCGCCGCGCACACGGCGATCATGACCTCGGTCGACCGGTACGGGCAGCGCAACACCGTCGCGCTCGCCCAGCAGTTCCTGCCCGGGACCGAGCACTACGTCAACACCGTCAGCCGTGACGGTCTGCACCGCACGGTGGAGGTGTGGTGCTACCGCAAGCGGTCGGTGGACGGCCGGTCCGTGTACGACTACGAGGATCTCCTCGGCCCGGACGAACCGGGGGTCCGCGAGATCACGGGGTATGTCCGGTCGGTGCTCGACGCCCTGGGCATCCGCAACGGCGCCGCCCACACCGAGGTGATGCTCACCGGGAGCGGCCCGGTCCTGATCGAGTGCGGGGCGCGGCTGGGCGGCGGCCAGATGCCGGAGCTGCTGACCCGGTGCGTGGGAGCCGACCAGGTGAGCTGTCTGGCCTACTCGATCGCCTCCCCGGAGAGTTTCGCCGCCGAGGCCGATGTGTCCTACCAGCTCAAGAACCGGCTGCGGTGCGTGAACCTCATCCTGCCCCGGGCGGGCACGGTGCCGGGCGATGAGGGCTGGGACCGCATCCGGCGGCTGCCGTCCTTCGCGCATCTGGTGGTGAACCACCCGGCGGGCAGCGCCCTCTCGCGGACCGTCGACATGGCGACCTGCCCGGGCACGGTCTATCTCACGACGGCGGACCAGGCGGTCCTGGAGGCCGACTACCGCGCCCTGCGCGAGCTGGAGCTCGACGGCCTCTACGACGGCTGAGGGAGCGGCGGCCGGTTCGAGCGGGGCCGGCCGGCGCCGGTGGGGCGGGGGTCCGTCAGCCGGGCGGGCCTCCGGTGCCCTCGACGAAGAGAATCCGGCGGCCGCTGATGCCGGGCCGGGCCGCGCGCGCCCGGGCGTACTCCGGCGAGGCGTACCAGTCCTTCGCCTCTCGCAGACCGGGGAACTCGATGATCACCATGCGGTTCGCCCCGGGCCAGTCGCCCTCCGGGGCCTCCGGCAGCGCGCCGCGCGCGAGATACCGGCCGCCGTACCGGGCGACGGATTCCCGGGCCAGCTCCCGGTATCTGCGGACCTCCGGTGTGTCCAGATGGGGGGCCTCGGCTATCACATAGGCGGTCACGCCGCCATGATGACATGGCGTCAGACCGCCGCGCGCGGGTCGTCGCCGGGCGGCACCGCGCGGTGCCGGGGCACGCGAGCCCGCGCGGTGCCGGGGCTCGCCAGCCCGGCACGATCCGGGAGAGGCGGCCTACGCGACCTTGGGGCCGCAGCGCATGCCGATGTAGACACAGCCCGTGCCGTCGGGCAGCGTGGAGAAGACCACGGGCATGTAGTCCTCGCTGAACGCCGCGCCCACCCCCGTACCGGCGAACACCGTCCCGGTCACCGGCAGCAGATCGATCTCCAGGGGTTCGGAGAAGTCCTTCATGCCGTCGACGAACGCGTAGCGCGCGTGCCCCGCGCCGTCCCGCTCGGTGACGGTGATGACCACACCCTCGCGCCGGTACGTGCCGACCAGCGGCGCGAAGTCGACGGCGGGCGGCCGGGCCGGCGGGGCGAAGGGCTCCGGCATGGTCACCCCGGCGAGTTCGGCGAGGAGTTCGCGGAAGAGCGCCGCGTACACCTCCCGCGCTCCGCCGCCGTTGGTGAGCAGCGCGACCGCGACGCCCGCCGACGGCACCACGCGCAGATAGCCGTACTGTCCGATCGAGGCGCCGTCGTGTCCGTACCCCTGGACGCCGTTCCAGTCGTAGAGGGTCCAGCCCAGGCCCCAGCCGTCGGAGCTGACCGTCCACTTGTCGGGGCAGTCCACCACCCGGCGCTGCATCAGCGCGACCGTCTCCCGGGACAGCACACGGGTGCCGTCCTCGGCCACGCCGCCGGCCAGATGCATCCGCGCGAGCCGGGCGAGGTCCCCGGCGGTGGCGATGACCCTGCCGTAGGGTCCGGCCGAGCGCGGCATCAGGTCCCACCGCGGCGCCGGGTCCGGGTCCTGGCCCGGGGCCCCGAGGTGGCCCATCGCGGCGCGGAACCGCAGCGCCTCCTCGGGCAGCGTCATGGTGTGGGTGAGACCGAGCGGGGTGAGGAGCAGTTCCCGCAGCGCCTGGTCCCAGACCCTGCCGGTCACCACCTCGACGATCCGGCCGAGCACGTTGTAGCCGACGCTGCTGTAGGAGATGGCGGTGCCGGGCGGGCAGTCGAGCGCCACGCCCCGCGCGGCCTCCACATAGCGGGCGAGGCAGTCGTCACCGCGTCCGCTGTCATGGGTGAAGTCGCAGGTGAGTCCGCCGGTGTGGCTGAGCAGCCGGCGTATGGTGATCTCCCTGTTCGCCTCGGGGTCCGCGACCGAGAACTCCGGCAGCACCTCCACGACCGGGGCGTCCAGGTCCAGTTCACCCGCTTCGGCGAGCCGCATGATCAGGGTCGCCGTGTAGACCTTGGCGATCGAGCCCATCTGGAAGACCGAGTCGGTGGTCGCCTCCACGCCCGTGCCGCGGTGCAGCACCCCGCGGGCCACTTCGTGGACGGTCCCGTCCACGAGGAGCGCGAGCGACGCTCCCGGGACGTGGTGCTCGGCGCAGAGCGCGTCGAGACGGGCCTGCCAGTGGGCGAGATCCGGCTGACGGCCCGCGGATTCCCGGGCCCCCCGCGCACCCCCGGCGGTCCGGCCGTCCTGTCCGTCCCGGCTCACGTTCTTCGGCATGTCCGCTCCCCTTCGATGCGTACGACGCTCTCTCGATGCGCACACTGTACGCACGGCAGAACGCTGTACGCAAGATGCGTACGTCGTCCGCTACGATGGGGAGGTCAGAGAACGAGCGGGAGCGAGGGGCGTATGCCGGCCGACGGGAAACCCAGTGAATCGGTGTGGACGCGTCCGCGCCGTCCGCAGCGGGAGCAGCTGACCCGCGAACACATCGTGGCCGCCGCGATCGAACTGCTGGATCTGGAGGGCATCGAGGCGCTCACCATGCGCGGACTCGGCGGCCGGCTGAACACCGCGGCCACCTCCCTCTACCGGCATGTGGCCAACCGGGACGAGCTGATCCAGCTGGCCGTGGACGAGGTCTACGGCGAGCTGGACCCGCCGGCCGCCACCGACCGCGCCCGGTGGCGGGAGTCCGTCACCCGGATCGCCGCCGAGCTGCGGGCGATGACCCTGCGCCACCCCTGGATGGCCCCCGAACTCGGCCAGGTCGGCCTGATCCACATCGGCCCGAACGCGCTGCGGATGTCCTCGGGGATGCTCGCCCACTTCGAGGCCGCCGGGTTCCCGCCCCAGGAGAGGGACCAGGCCGTGGGGACGCTCACGGCGTACGTCATCGGGATCGCGACCTCCGAGGCCGCGTATCTCTCGCTGATCGCCCGCAGCGGCAGAACCGAGCGGGAGTGGGTGGAGGGGCTGCGGCCCGCCCTCGACGCGGCCTCGCGGCAGGACCCGGGGCTGCGGGAGGGCGCATCCGCCCGGCGGGACGCGGACCCCCGGCAGATCCGGGACGACGCCTTCTCCTACGGGCTCGACCGGGTGCTCGACGGACTGGAGGCCCGGCTCACCGGCTGAACCGGCCCCGGCGCGCGGGGTGCGGGGCGGCGACCCGTGGCCGCGCCGCGTGCGCGCGGGCCGTCCGCAGCACGGTCGCCACGGCGGCGGCCACCAGGGGGCCGCGCCGCGTGCGCGCGGGCCGTCCGGGCGGGCCCGGTCCCCCGGCGGGACCGCCCGGTGGACAAGGGCGCGGCCGGTGTGTTCAGTTCCCCGGCCGGCCGGGCGCCGCCGTGAGCCCGTCCAGGGCCTCGGCCACCGCGCCCGGCAGCCAGTCGGTGGTGCGGGAGAGCGGGAAACCCAGTTCTCTCGCACGGGTGTTGCTCATGGCGTAGTGGCGGTCGAAGGAGTACGGCGACGCCTCCTCCCCGGGGGCGGCCGTGCGGTACCGGGGCCGGCGGCCGGTCTGCGCGGCGATCGCTGCGGTCAGGTCGTACACATCGAGCAGGCCGTCGGAGCAGGCGTTGACCGGGCCGGTGAAGTCGCCGGCCGCGGTGGCCCACAGCAGCAGATCCGCCAGCTCGCCGCAGTGGATGAAGACCGAGGGCTTCGGCTCCGCGTGCACGGTTATCTCCGT
The DNA here is from genome assembly GCF_053594535.1 of Streptomyces sp. NPDC001889. Lineage (NCBI taxonomy): Bacteria > Bacillati > Actinomycetota > Actinomycetes > Kitasatosporales > Streptomycetaceae > Streptomyces > Streptomyces sp. NPDC001889. The sequence goes on along the minus strand of NZ_JBSFER010000002.1, from coordinate 255,440 downwards.
GCCCCGGGTGACGCGTTCGATGTAGTGCGCCAGCCGGCCGGTGAAGTCCCGGGCGCCGCCGCCGAGCACATGGGCGGCGCGCACGGAGGCGAACGCGAACCCCGCCTCCCGGGTGAGGACGGCCTCGGCCTGGCGCTTCCCCTCGGAGTAGTGCGCGTCGAGGTACTCCGCGTCGCGCCAGGGCAGATCCATCCGCACCGGCCAGTCCGCGGGGTCCACCCGGCTCTCCGGCAGCGGTGTGCCGTGCGGGACGGCGGGCAGTTCGGCGGTGGCGGGGTTGTAGACCTCGATCGTGGAGGTCATGACGTACCGGGGGGTACGGCCCCCGAAGACGCGGACCGCCGCTGCGGCCTGCACCGGCGAGTAGCAGAACTGGTCGATGACGGCGTCGAAGGTGCGGGAACCGAGGGCGGCGGCGAGGGCGGACTCGTCGTCGCGGTCGGCCACGAGGTGCTCGACACCGGGGGGCGCGGGGAAGGAGCCCCGGTTGACCAGAGTGACCCGGTGCCCGGCGGCCAGCAGGCGCTGGACCAGGAGTACACCGATGTAGCGGCTTCCGCCGATGACGCAGATTCTTTGCATGCGGACCATCCTGGGAGATCTACTGTCATCAGCGGAAGTGCCTCCTCACTGACGGCGCGTTAAGGAGAACTGTTGATCGATGTGCAGCGGCTCCGCGTCCTGCGCGCCGTGGCGGAGCACGGCAGCTTCAGCCGGGCCGCAGCGGCGCTCCGTCTCACCCCCTCGGCCGTCTCCCAGCACGTGGCCGCGCTGGAGCGCGGTCTCGGCGCCCAGGTCGTGGCCCGCAGCACCCGGGGGGTCACCCTCACCCGGGCCGGCCGGATCATGGTCGGCGCGGCGGAGTCGGTCGCCGCGGAGCTGGAGGACGCGAAGCGGCAGGTGGACCGGCTCGGAACGGGCCGCACCCGGCTCACGGTCGCCACGTTCACCAGCGGCGGCAGACTGCTGCTCCCCGGCGCCCTCGCCCGGCTGACCGCCGCCCACCCCGACACGGTGCTCCATGTGCGGGAGGCCGAGCCGGAGGAGAGCCTGCCGCTGGTCCGCCGGGGCGCCGTCGACCTCGCGCTCGCCTACCACTTCGACGGTCCGCTGCCCGGCCTCCACTCCACCGTGGAGTGGACCGCGCTCCTGGACGACCCGGTGCGGGTCGTCCTGCCCTCGGGACACCCGCTGGCGGGCCGGGCCGCGCTGGGCATCACCGAACTGGCGGCCGAGCCCTGGGTGCTCGGCTGCCTCAGGACGGAGGCGTATCTGCGGCGCTACGCCGAGCGGGCCGGGTTCGACCCGGAGATACGCGGCACCACGACGGACTACTTCTTCGCGCGCTCGCTGGTCGCCGCGGGCATGGGCATCTCCCTGATCCCCTCCATCGCGCTGGTCCCGCGCGCGCCGGGGGTGTGCACCGTGCCGATCCAGGAGCCGGGCCCGGTACGGCACATCGGGGTGGCGGCGATCGGCCGCCGCCGCGACCGGCCCCATCTCGCGACGCTGGTCCGGGCCCTGCGGGAGCAGGCCGCGGCGCACCCGGTGTGACCGCGCCGGGCAGGGCCGGCCGGCACGGGAACGGGCCCGGGGACCGTCCGGACCCGTCTCAGCGCACCGGCAGCCGGTCCGCGGCGGCGGCCAGGGCGGTGTCGTCGCCGTCGGTGTCCGCCCAGGCGACATGTCCGTCGGGGCGGATGAGGGCGGCGCGCACACCGGCCCAGCCGGCCGGGGGCCGGTCGAGGGTCGCCGCGCGCACGGTGAGGCCCGGGCGGGCGCGGTCCGTGAGGGCGCCGGTGCCGGTCAGGTCGAGCAGGAGGTGGCCGGCCGGGCGCAGTTGGGCGAAGAGGCCGTCGCCGGAGCCGGTGAAGGCCAGATCGGGGGCGCGGGTGCCGGTGAGCGGATGGGCGGCCGGGTCCGGGGCCGGGTAGGTGACGCCGAGCCCGGTGAGGCGTTCGGCCAGGGCGTCGTTGAGGGCCGGCTGGGTGGCGATCAACTCGCTTAGCAGGGAGCGCAGGGCGATGCCCTCGGGGGTGAATCCGGCCGTGAGGGCGGTCTGGGCGCGGCTGTGCGCGATCAGTTGGGCGCCGATGGGCCGGCGTTCGGCGTGGTAGGTGTCGAGCAGGCCGTCGGGGGCCCGGCCGCGCACGGTGGCGGCGAGCTTCCAGCCGAGGTTGTGCGCGTCCTGGATGCCGACGTTCATCCCGACGCCTCCGGTCGGGAAGTGCTGGTGGGCGGCGTCCCCGGCGAGCAGGGCCCGGCCCTCGCGGTACCGGTCGGCGAGCCGGGTGGCGTTGCCGAAGCGGGAGAGCCAGAGCGGGTCGCGCATCCCGAAGTCCTCGCCCGCGATGGCGCGGGTCCTGGACCGCAGCTCCTCCAGGGTGAGCTCGCCGGGCCACCGGGTGGTCAGACCGTCCGGGCTGACGCCGACGACCCGGTGCCGCCCGGGGGAGAGCGGCGCGACGATCACCCCTCCGCTGAGCCCGAAGGTGCTGAAGCCCGGCCGGGGCGGGGAGTCGAGGGTGACATCGCCGAGCCAGCCGAGGACGGTGGAGGGGGTGCCGGGGAAGTCGATGCCGGCGGCGGCGCGCACCGCGCTGCGGGTGCCGTCGCAGCCCACGATGTACGCCGCCGGGAGGTCGTACGGCCCGTCCGTCCCCTCGATGCGCGCGGTCACGGAGCCAGTGTGCCCGGTGAACCCCGTGACGCGGTGGCCGCGCACGATCCGCGCGCCGAGCGCGAGCGCGCGCTCCTCCAGGAGCTGTTCGGTACGGGCCTGGGGCAGGGCGAGGGTGTACGGGTACGGGGTGTCCAGCGCGCGGAAGTCGAGCCGCTGGTCGAGCAGGCCGAAGTGACCGCCCGGGATGGGCAGGCCCTCGTCGAGGAAGGGCCGGTGGGCGGCGCGGGAGGCGAGGATCTCCAGGGTGCGGGGGTGGATGGTGAGGGCCTTGGAGCGCTGGTCGATGCCGGTGCGCTCCTCCACGACGGTGACGGGGACTCCCCCCAGCCGCAGTTCGGCGGCGAGCCAGAGCCCGACCGGCCCCCCTCCGGCGATGACGATCCGCTGATCCATGAAAACCCCTCCTAGGTCAGTGACCAATACCGTCCGCGCAGTAAACTAGGTCAATGACCAATGCGCAAGCGTCCGAGGCCCGAGGCCCGAGGCTCGACCCCGCCGCGGTGATCAGCGCCGCACTGGAGCTGCTGGACGAGAAGGGCCTGGACGCCCTCTCCACGCGGGCGGTGGCCGACCGGCTCGGCGTACGGATGAACACCGTTCTGTGGCATGTGAAGACCAAGGCCCGGATGCTGGAGCTGATGGCGGACGCCGTCATCGGCGAGGCCGGGCTCGACGGCCTCCCGGCGCCCTGGCAGGACCGCGTCCGCGTCCTGGCCCGCCGGTTCCGCCGCGCCCTGCTCGGCCGCCGCGACGGCGCGGCCCTGGTGGTCGGCACCCACACCGCCGAACCCCACACCCTGCGCTTCGCCGACGCCCTGGTGGGCGCGCTGCTGGACGGCGGCCTGAGCGAGCGCGACGCCGCCTGGACGACCTGGACGATCGTCTACTTCACCCTCGGCCTCACCCAGGAGGAACAGGCGGCGGCCCGGGAGCCCCTGGACGGCCGCCTCGCGCGGGAGGTGTCCGGGACCGCCCACCCCGCTCTCCACCACGTCCTGGGGCATCTCGACGCGGAGTCGTTCGGCGAGCGCTTCGAGTTCGGCCTGTCGGCGATCCTCGCGCCGAGGTGACCCGGCGCCACGGCGCGCGAGGCGGGGCGGCCGGGGCGCGCGAGGCGGGGCGGCCGGGGCACGCGGGCGTGGCGGCCGGGGCGCGCGAGACGGGCCCGCGAGGCGGGCGGGCAGGCGGCGGAACACACCATTCCGACCCGCCCGATGGGCCAGGCGGAGGTTAGGCTAACCTAACCGCATGTCGGTTGCCCATGTCTCCGGTCGTGACCACGTCCAGGCGGTCCCGCCGCGGTGGTCCGCGCCGGTGATCGGCGGGGCGGAGGTGCCTTCCCCCTATCTGCTGACCACCGCGGTCTTCGACGGCAGCGAGCCCATGGGGCCGCTGTTCACCGGGGCGCACACCCACACCGACGGGCTCCTGGTGTGGCCGCACGCCGGGTCCATGACGCTCCACACCCCGAGCGGAGTGCGGCGGCTGGTGCCCGGGCAGGGGCTGTGGGTGCCGCCCGGCACCCCGCACGCCTCCACCGCGGACCCCAGCGGCGTCGGCTGCTACACCTATGTGGCGCGGTCGGCGAGCCCGGTGACCTGGACATCGCCGAGGGCGGTGAAGGTGGGGCGGGCGCTCCAGGAGATGCTGCTCCACCTCGACGCGACCCCGATGCGCGACGACCTGCGACTGCGCACCCAGCGGGTCATCCTGGAGATGCTCCAGGACGACCCGCTCCCCGTCCTGGAGGTGCCCGTCCCGGCGGACTGGCGCATCCACGCCCTCGCGGAGGACGTCCTGCGCGACCCGTACAGCGACCGCTCGCTGGAGGAGTGGGCCGCGCGGCACGCGCTGAGCGTGCGGACGGTCACCCGGGTGTTCAGCCAGGACACCGGGATGTCGTTCACCCGCTGGCGCTCCCTGGTGCGGATGTCCGCCGCGATGGGCCTGCTCGCCCAGGGGCACCCGGTGAACCTGGTCGCGCACCGCTGCGGCTACTCCGCGACGAGCGCGTTCAGCGCCGCCTTCCGCAGGGTCACCGGAGCCAGCCCGACCGAGTATCTGCGCGAGCGCTCGGTACCCGCGCCGGCCGAGCCGGCCGCCGGACCGCCCGCCGGGCCGCCCGAGCCGCCCGTGCGCTCCACCGGTGACACCGCACGGCCGGACGCTGGCCGATTCGCGACGCACCCTGGCCGGGACACGACGCACCGGGGGCCCGGAGTTCATTAGCTTTGGCCGAAGTGAGGGTTACCTAACCTCCGGCACGGCAGGCCGCGAGCCCCGTGCCTCGACCGCGCGCGTGTCCCGCACCGCCGGGCCGGCTCTCACCCCCGAACGCCGTCACCCGCCCGCGCGCCGCGCAGAACCGAGGAGAACCATGTCCCTGCCCACGTCCGCCCCCGCCCCGGCGGCCCGCCCCGCCGGGCTCTGGACCCGCGTCGCGGGCCTCGCGGTGACCGCCGCCCTCGTCCTGACGGGCTGCGGCACCTCCGACCCGGGGTCCGACGGGGACGGCGGCGCGGCGGAGAAGGGGTCCTCGGCGGCGTTCCCGGTGAGCATCGAGCACGCCCACGGCACCACCAGGATCTCCGAGAAGCCCCGGCGCGTGGTCGCCGTGAGCTGGATGAACCAGGACGTCGTGGCGGCGCTCGGCACCGTCCCCGTCGGCGTCGACAAGCAGTGGGGCGGCGACAAGGACGGCCACACCCCCTGGTTCCGCACCCAGGTCGAGAAGCTCGGCGGCGAACTCCCCGAGACCCTGAACTACGGCGACTCCGGCGAGATCGACTTCGAGCAGATCCTCTCGCTCGACCCCGATCTGATCGTCGGCCTGTACTCCGGCATCTCCGATGTCGACTACAAGCGCCTCACCGAGATCGCGCCCACGATCCCCTACCGGAAGCGGCCCTTCGACGGGGGCAGCTGGCAGGACATGACCCGCACCATCGGCAAGGCCCTCGGCGAGACCGGGAAGGCGGAGGAGCTGGTCACCGAGACGGAGAGCGTGCTCGCCGGCGTGGTGAGGGAGAACCCCGGGTTCAAGGGCAGGACCTTCGCCTACGGCACCTCCCTCACCCCCGGCTCCACCGAGGCCGGACTGTACGTCGACTACGACCCGAGGGTCCGGCTGCTCACCGAGATGGGCTTCGAGAACACCCCCTCCATGAAGGTCATCACCGACGGGGTCAAGGGGACCAACTTCTACGGCGGCGTCAGCCTGGAGAAGCTCGACACCGTCAAGGCCGATGTCTTCGTCGGCTGGGCCTATGAGGCCAAGGAGGTTCCGTACACCCTCAACGACCCCCTCTTCCGGCGCTGGGAGCCCATCGAGAAGAAGCGGTACGCGTTCGTCCAGACCCCTGAGCTGGGCATGGCCGTCAGCGGGCCGACGGTGCTGTCGATCCCCTGGGCCATGGAGCGGTACGTACCGCTGCTCGCCGACGCGGTCGCCGGCAAGGGCAGGTCGGACGTCCCCGCCTCCTGAACCGCCCCGCACCCGGCCCGCACCCGCACCGCCACACCCGAGGATCACCCGTGACGACCGCATCACCCCCCGGTGAGACCATCTCCGCACGGCGTGACGCGCCAGGCCCGTACTCCGGTACGGGCCTGGTCCCGCGTCACCGGCACCGCCTCCTGGTGCTGCTCACCGCCCTCGCGCTGCTCCTCGCCATGAGCGTTCTCAGCCTGATGGTCGGCGCCCGCGCGATCGCCCCCGGCACCGTGTGGGACGCCCTGTTCCACTTCGACGGGTCCCTCGACGAACACGCGATGGTCCGCGAGCTGCGGCTGCCGCGCACGGTGATCGGACTGGTGGTGGGAGCCGCCCTCGGACTGTGCGGGGCGCTCATCCAGGCGTTCACCCGCAACCCGCTCGCCGACCCCGGTGTCCTCGGTGTCAACGCGGGCGCGGGGTTCGCCGTGACCTTCGCCGTCGGTGTGCTCGGGATCACCGACCCGGCCCGGTTCGTGTGGTTCGCGCTCGCCGGGGCCTTCGCGCTGACCGTGATCGTCTACACCCTCGGCTCGCTCGGTTCCGACCGCGCGACCCCGGTGAAAATCACTCTCGCCGGAGTGGCGCTCACGGCCGTGTTCAGCGGGCTGACCTCCGCCCTCACCCTCAAGAGCCTGGCCACGCTCGACATCATGCGCTTCTGGGGTGTCGGCTCCATCGGCGGGCGCGGACTCGACATCCTCCCCGTCGCCCTCCCCCTCATCGGTGCCGGAATCGTCCTCGGCCTCCTCAGCGCCCGCGCCCTCAACGCCCTCGCGCTCGGCGACGACAGCGCCCGCGCCCTGGGGGTGCGCCTCGGCACGACCCGGGCGTGTGTCGTCCTCGCCGTCACCCTGCTCGCCGGAACCGGGGTCGCCGTCGCCGGTCCCATCGCCTTCGTCGGGCTGATGGTGCCGCATGTGGTGCGCTGGTTCACCGGACCCGACCAGCGCTGGATTCTCCCGCTCACCCTCGTGGTCGCCCCCGCCTTCCTGCTGGCCGCCGACATCGTCGGCCGGGTGGTCCTGCCGTCCGGGGAGCTGCGGGTGGGCCTGGTCACCGCGCTGGTGGGCGCCCCCGTCCTGATCGCGCTCGTCCGGCGCCGGAATGTGAGCGGACTGTGAACACCCCCTCGACCCGGAGAGCCGGACCCGCCGTGCCCTCCACCGCCACCCCGGCCCCCGGACAGGCCCCGGCCGCCGGGGAGCCCCCCGCGCGCGTCGACTTCGGGCGTCCCTTCTGGACCTTCCGGCGGCTGGGCACCGCACTGCGCGTGGACCGCCGCACGGTCCTGGTCTGTGCCGTGCTCGCCGCCGCCACCCTGGTCCTCGGTGTCCTGACCCTCGGCACCGGCTCCATCCCGCTGACCCCCGCCCAGGTCGTCACCGCGCTCGTGGACCCGGAGTCGGACCGCCGCGCCCGGCTCATCGTGGTGGACTGGCGGCTGCCGAGGCTGCTCCTCGCGCTGGTCTGCGGCGCCGCGCTGGCCATCAGCGGAGCGATCTTCCAGTCCCTGACCAGGAACCCGCTCGGCTCGCCGGACATCATCGGCTTCTCCTCCGGCTCGTACGCCGGGGCCAGCGCCGTGATGCTCTTCCTCGGCACCGCCAACCACCCGGCGATCGCCGCCGGCTCGCTGACCGGCGGGGCCGTCGCCGCCGTGGTGGTGTATCTGCTGGCCTACCGCCAGGGGCTGCACCCGTTCCGGCTCATCATCGTCGGAATCGCCGTCGGCGCCGGTCTCAGCTCGCTGACCTCGATGCTGCTGCTCTCCGTCAGCCCGCAGCAGGCGATGCTGGCGGCGACCTGGGCGGCGGGGTCGCTCAGCGGACTGGGGTTCGGGGAGCTGGGGCCCACCGCCGCCGTCTTCGCCGTCCTGCTGCTCTGCTCCGTCGCCGTCGTCCGGCCGCTGGTCCAGCTGGAGATGGGCGACGACGCGGCGGTGGCCCTCGGCGTGCGCTCGCGGCGCGCCCGGCTCGCGGGGACCGTCGTCGGGGTCGCGCTCACCGCGCTGGTGACCGCCGCCGTCGGCCCGATCGCGTTCATCGCGCTGGCCGCCCCGCAGATCGCCCAGCGGCTGACCAGGGGCTCCACCACGCTGCGCGTCCTGCCCGCCGCGCTCACCGGGGCGCTGGTGCTGACCGCCGCCGACTTCACCGCCCAGCGGCTCGATCTCCCGGTGGGGGTGGTGACCGTCTGCGTCGGCGGGGCCTATCTCGCCTGGCTGCTCGCCCGCCAGTACGCGACCCGCCGATGAACCCCGCCCCGCCGCCCTCCCGAGGACCCCTGATGCCGCCGAAGACCGACCGCCCCGGGCCGCACCGCCCCGCCCCCGTGAAGGCGCCGCCCGCGCCGCCCGCCAGGCTGGAGGTGCGGGACGCGACCTTCGGCTACGCCCGGCGGCCGGTCTCCGAACATCTGGACCTGGCGATACCGGAGGGCTCCTTCACCGCCGTCATCGGTCCCAACGCCTGCGGCAAGTCCACCCTGCTGCGCGCGGTCGCCCGGCTGCTGGCGCCCACCGCCGGGCAGGTCCTGCTGGACGGCCGGTCCATCGCCGACTACCGCTCCAGGGAGGTGGCGCGCCGCCTCGGGCTGCTGCCGCAGACCTCGCTCTCCCCCGACGGCATCGGCGTCGCCGAGCTGGTCGCCCGGGGCCGCTATCCGCACCAGAGGATGACCCGGCAGTGGACGGCCGACGACGAGCGCGCGGTGGCCGCCGCGATGGCGGCGACCTCCGTCACCGGACTCTCCGGACGGCTCGTCGACGAACTCTCCGGCGGGCAGCGCCAGCGCGTCTGGGTCGCCATGGTGCTCGCCCAGGAGACCCCGGTCCTGCTCCTCGACGAGCCGACGACCTTCCTCGACATCGCCCACCAGATCGAGCTGCTGGAGCTCTTCACGGATCTGCACCGCTCGGGCCGCACCCTCGTCGCGGTCCTGCACGACCTCAACCACGCCGCCCGGTACGCGACCCATCTCATCGCCATGCGGGACGGCCGGGTGGTCGCGGAGGGCCCGCCGGCCGAGGTCATGACGGCCGGTCTGGTCCAGGAGGTGTTCGAGCTGCCCTGCCGGGTGGTGCCCGACCCGGAGACCGGCACCCCGATGGTGGTCCCGCTGGCCCGCCGGCGGGAGACCGCCCCGTGAGCCGGGCACCGGCCGGAGCCGGACCCGGACAGCTCTTCAGGATCGCGCTGCTGCGCGGCGGACGCGGGCCGCGCCTCGGACTGACCACCCTCGCGTTCATGCTCCACCAGCTCTGCGAGGCGCTGGTGCCGATCCTCATCGGCGTCGTCATCGACCGGGCGCTGGAGCCCGGCGACCCGGCCGCCCTGCTCCGCTGGCTCGCGGTGCTCGGCGGGGTGTTCCTGGTCCTGTCGCTGTCGTACCAGCGGGCCTCGACGGCGATGGTCGGCGTCTACGGCTACGCGGAGCACGCGCTGCGCCGGCTCGCCATGGCCCGGCTGCTCGACCCCCACGGGCTGCGCCGGCGCCCCGGTCCCGGCGAGGCCCTGTCCCTGGTCACCTCCGACACCTACCGGGTCGCGGGGGTCTCCTGGAGCGTGGTCGAGCAGGCCGCCACGGTCACCGCGATCCTCACCGCCTCCGCAGCGCTGCTGCTCATCTCCGTCCCGCTCGCGCTCGGGGTGATCGTCAGCACGGTGCTGGTCCTGCTGCTGATGCGGCGGCTCGCGATGCCGCTGGAGGCCCGGGGCCTGGCCGAACAGGGCTCCGCCGCCCGTGCCGGGGAGGTCGCCACGGACATGATCGGCGGGCTGCGGGTGCTGGCCGGGATGCACGCCCAGGCGGAGGCCGCCGACCGCTACCGGGCCGCGAGCGACGCGTCCAAGCGGGGCGCGGTCGCCGCCGCGCGCGCCGTCCTCGGCTACTCGGCCCTCAGCCAGCTGCTCTCCGGGGTCTTCCTCGCCGGGCTGGCCACCGCGTCGGGCCTGCTGGCCCTGGACGGGCAGCTCACCATCGGGCAGCTCGTGACCGTGCTCGGCCTCGCCCAGTTCCTCCAGGGCGCTCTCGCGCACATCGGAACCTTCGCCTCCAACTGGGCGCACAAGCGGGCCTCCGCCCGGCGGATCGGTGATCTGCTGGCCGGACCCCGGCTGATCGAACCGCCGGCGCGGGGCGGCGCGTCCGTACCCGGCCCGCGCACCGGCGGCGCCCTCCCCCGCCCGCGTACCGTCTGGCACCCGCCCGGGCTCGCCGCACCCGTCGAGCTGGTGCCCGGCGCGCTGGTCGGAGTGGTGCCCCGGCACCCCGCGCACGCGCGCGGCCTCAGCGACCGGCTGGCCTGCCGGGTCCCGCCGGTCCGGGGCGAGCTGCTGATCGACGGGGTCGACGCGGCGGACCTCGGCCCCGAGGCGGTCCGCGCCCATATCGCGGCCCCGCCCCATCAGGGCACCCTCTTCTCCGGCACCCTGCGCGCCAATCTCACCCCGCCGGGCGGCACCCCCGACCCCCGGGTGATCCGGGCCGCGGCGCTGGACGACGTACTGGAGCACATCGGCGGCGAGGAGGCGGACATCGGCGAGCGGGGCCGCAGGCTCTCCGGCGGCCAGCGGCAGCGGCTGCTGCTCGCCCGGGCGCTGCACGCGGGGACCCCCGTGGTCGTTCTGGACGAGCCGACGACGGCGGTCGACCCGGTGACCGAGCGGCGGATCGCCCACGGACTGGGCGGACTCCCGGGCCCGGGCACCACCGTCGTCATCACATCGAGCCGCATTCTGCTCTCCGCCTGCGACCGGGTGATCGACCTCGGGGAGACGGCCGGCGCCGGCGGCGCGGACCCCGGCGCCGAAGGCCCCCGGGACCACGAACCGAACGGAGTCCTCCCGTGACCACGCCCGCCCCCGACCCCGCGACGGGCCGCCCCCGGCTCCCCGTCGCCACCCCGGGCCGTACCCGCCGCGAGGTGGTCCGCCGGCTGTCCCGCCGGCGCGGGCGGCTGACGGTGACCCTGCTCGCCCTGCTGGCGGGCACGGCCGTGTCGCTGACCGCCCCGCCGCTGCTCGGCGCGGTGGTCGACGCGGTCGTCGACCAGTCGGGGCGCGGCCGGGTGACCGCCCTCGGCGCGGCCCTCGCCGGCGTCTCGCTGACCGGTGCCGTGCTCACCCTCCTCGGCGGCCGGATGCTGGTCGGCCTGGTCCAGGACACCCTGGCCGGTCTCCGCGAGGAGGTCTTCGACGCGGCGGTACGGCTGCCCGCCGACACCCTGGAATCCACCGGCAGCTCCGACGCGGTCTCCCGGGTCACGGGCGATGTCGAGGCCGTCTCCGAGGCCGCGTCGGGGGTGCTGCCCGACATCACCGGCGCGGGCCTCACCATCGTCCTGACCGTGGCGGGCCTCGCCGTCCTCGACCCCCGGCTGGCCCTCGCGGGGCTGGTCTGCCTCCCGCTCCACTGGTACGCCACCCGCCGCTTCCTCGCCCGTTCGCACCGGGTGTACGGGGACATCCGGCGGCTGGAGTCCGCGCGCGGGCAGACCGTGATCGAGGCGGTGCGGGGCGCCGAGACCATCCGGGCGTACCGCACCCAGGGGACGCATCTGGCGGAGCTGGACGAGCGCGGCGAGCGGGCCATCGCGCGGCAGCGGGACGGGGTGCGGCTGCGCAACGGCTTCTTCGGTCTGCTGAACACCGCCGAGTTCCTGGGCCTGGCGGCCGTCCTGGCCACCGGGTACGCGCTGCTCGGCCGGGGTGCCATCACCCTGGGGACGGCCACGGCGGCGGCCCTCTACTTCCACCGGCTGTTCGGGCCGGTGGGGCTGCTGCTGACCAGTCTCGACGACATCCAGCGCGCGACGGTGGGCCTGGCCCGGCTGGTCGGGGTCACGGACCTCGCCCGGCCCGGGGGCGCGGACCCTCGGTCCGCGCCCCGGGCGCGGCCGGCCCCGGCGATCGCCGTCACCGGGGTCTCCCTCACCTATGGCGGCGCGGCCCGCGCGGCGCTGCGCGACATCACCCTCACCGTGCCCGGCGGCGCGACCGTCGCCCTGGTCGGCGCCAGCGGTTCGGGCAAGAGCACCCTGGCGCGGCTCGTCGCCGGGGTGGGGCGGCCGGACCGGGGGCGGATCACGGTCGGCGCGGAGCCGGAGGACGGGCCCCGGTATCTCGTCACCCAGGAGATCCATCTCTTCGGCGGCACGCTCGCCGACAACCTCCGGCTGGCCAGGCCGGGCGCCACCGACGCCGAACTGGTCGCGGCGCTGCGGGAGACGGGGGCCGACTGGGCGCTGGAGCCGGGCCGGGGGCTCGACGCGGTCATCGGCGGTCCGGACGGCGCGGCCCTGGACGACGGGGCGGTCCAGCATCTGGCGCTGGCCCGCGCGCTGCTGGCGGACCCTCCCGTCCTCGTCCTCGACGAGCCCACCGCGGAGTCGGGCCCCGAGAGCCGGGCGGCCCTCGGCGCCGCTCTCGAACGGGTCACCCGCGACCGGACGAGTGTGATCGTCGCCCACCGGCTGGAGCAGGCGCTCGGCTGCGACCTCGTCGTCCTCCTCAAGGACGGCCGGGTGGCCGAGCAGGGCACCCACCGGGCGCTGCTGGCCTCGGGGGGCGAGTACGCGGCACTGTGGCGGGCGTACACCGACCACACCGACCACACCGACCACACCAGCCACACCGACCACAGAGAACACACCAACCACACCGGCCGCGTCCGCCGCGCCGACGGCGCGCGGGCAGAGCCGGAACCCCACGCCGACCAGAACAGCGCGCCGGTGCCCGGCAGCGGCGCGGCAACCGACAAGGAGCACTGAACCATGGAGATCTACCGCGCCACCGTGGCCCGGGTCACGCCCCTCACCGCGACCATGGTCCGGGTGACCCTGACCGGCGGGGATCTGCCGGACTTCGTCTCCACGGGCGTCGGCGACGAGTACGTCCGGCTGTTCTTCCCGCACGGACCCGACCGGCTCGACCTCTCCCTGCCGGTCGCGGCGGACGGGAGCTGGGAGACCCCCGAGGGCCGCCCGACCGCCCCGATGCGGACCTACACCATCCGCGCGGTGCGGCCCGAACGCGCCGAGATCGATATCGACTTCGTCCTGCACGACCACGGGGTGGCGGCCACCTGGGCCGCGGCGGCCCGCCCCGGTGACCCGGTGGGTCTCAACTCCCCCACCGCGCTCTACGACCCGCCCGCCGACCTGGCCCGCCAGATCCTGATCGCGGACCAGACCGGGCTGCCCGCCGTCGCCCGGATTCTGGAGAACACCCCGGACTCCGTCGCCACCAGGGTGATCCTCGAAGTCCCGGACGAGGCGTCCGTACAGCCCCTCCCGACCCACCCGGGCACCAAGGTCACCTGGACCTACGGCGGCAACGGGCACTCCCCGAGCCGGCTCGCGGAGCTGGTCACCACGGCACTGCCCGAGGACAGCGATCTGACGGGGACCTACCTCTGGACGGCGGGCGAGACCACCGCCCTGCGCTCCGTGCGCAAGCACCTCCGCAAGACCCTGTCGCTGCCCTCCGGCCGTTTCAAGGTCGTCGGCTACTGGGTGCCGAACGCCGACTCGTGGACGGAGCGCTGGGAGGCCCTGCCCGCGACCGTGAAGGCGGAGCTGGAGGCCCTGTGGGAGGCGCCGGCGGAGGACCCGGAGGACGTCGCCATCGCGTACGAGGACCGGTTGAGCGGGCTGGGTCTCTGAGCGGCCGGTGCCGCCCCGCCCGGCCGGGGTCCTCCGGGGCCTCCGGGACGCTGCCCCGGCCGGCTGCCGCCCGCGCGGTCAACGAGGAGTGACGGCACCGCCGTTGGGCGGCGCGGCGCCGGACGCGTCCCATGGCGCGGCCGGCGCGGGGCGGCGTACCATGCGGCAGCCCTGGTCCTCATCAGGGCCGCGGTCGCGCGTGTGCACGGCCCGGGGAAGCCGGTGGGAGTCCGGCGCCGGACCACAGCCGCGAGGGGCTCCCGCACATCCCGAGCCGGGCCCCCGGTGTGCCGCGCGGACCGCCAGGACCACGCCAGGAAGGCAGTTCATGCGCCGCCCCACCCTGATTCGCCGTACCGCCGTCGCCGCCGCGGCCCTCGGTCTCGCCCTCACCACCGCTCCCGCCACCGCCACCGCCCACCACGCGCCCACCACGACCAACGCCCCGGTCAAGGTGCGGCTGACCGTCACCGGCCCCGACGGGGTGCTCTTCCAGGGGAGAGTCAGAACCAAGGGCCATGACGTCACCACCGCCACCGGTGGCACCCACGCGTGCGACGGCACCAACGGCGGAGCCCATCCGACGGCGGTTCCCACGCCCACCGCCGCCCTCGACGACGCGGCGCGCAAGCACCACTTCACCTGGGACGGCGCCTGGTACCCCTCGTTCGAGGACTTCTTCGTCGAGACGATCAAGGGCGTCAGCGGCGGCGGCAGTGCCTACTGGAGCATCGCGGTGAACGGCACCCCGACCCCGGTCGGGGGCTGCCAGTTCAAGATCCGGACCGGGGACCGGGTGTCGTTCACCTGGACCGGCTTCTGATCCGTCCGCCGATCCGGCGCCCCCGGCGGGGGCCCGTGAACCCGTTCGGTTCACGGGCCCCCGCCGGGCCGGCGGTCAGGCTCCCCAGCGCAGGGCGATCGTGTCCCCGACGTTGATCACCCGGGCGCGGGAGGCGGCGGCGAGGGCCGAGCCGTCCGTGCTCACCTTCCAGGTGCCGGAGCCGCTGTTGGCCTTGCCGTTGAGCGCGGTGATCGCGCCGGTGCCCGACGAGGGCGTCACGGCGGTCACACAGCCGGCCGGTGTCGCCGCCGAAGCGGCGGCGTCCAGCACGTTTCCGAGGGTGGTCGTGGCGCCGGTGGGCGTGAGGGCCACGGAGCAGACCTTGAGCGCCCCCGCGCCGTCGTCGACGGTGAGGGCGAGTTCGGTGGCCGTCCCCGGGGTGAAGGCGCTCGCCGCCACCCATCGCGGCGCGCCCGCCGTGACCGGCGTGGGCGGGGCGGCGGTGAAGCCGCCGCCCGCGACGGCGCGCAGGGCGTCGACGGAGGAGTAGGCGGAGGGCGTGGTGTCGGTCGGCTTGTACTTGAAGCCGCCGCCGGGGTTGTACTGGTTGGCGATGAGGAAGTCGACCGGGGTCCTGCCCATCGAGGTGAGGAAGTCGCCGGTCTGCGGGTTGATGCCACAGGCGTTGAGCCCGGCGACGGCCCAGCCGTTGGAGTTGGTGTTGGCGCCGTACAGGGAGTCGAAGGCCCCGTTCGCGGGGAGCAGTCTGGTCTTGAGGAACGCCTTGGCCTGCACGATGTCGGCGTCCGTGTTCGGGACTCCGGCGGTGCACAGGGCCGCCATGGCGGCGCCGGTCATGTCCACGTCGCTGGGTGCGTTGAGACGGGTCGGGTTGCCCTCGGCCTTCTGGTAGTCCCAGCCGCCGTCGTTGTGCTGGTTGGCCCGGACCCGGGTGGTTATCCGGTCGGCGAGGGCCTGGGGGACGCGCTGGGCGCCGCTCTGCGTCCTGGCCCCGTTGAGGGCGAGCGCGGCGAAGACCGTGCCGTTGAAGTTGCCCGAGGGGCCGAAGTAGCCAGCCTCGGCGGTCTGCCAGTAGCCGTAGATGTCCGCGATGAGATTGCGGGACGGGGAGACCCGGGCCGGGTCGATGCCCGCGGCGTAGGCGTTCAGCGTGGCGCGCTCGTAGTCCGTGACGACCGGGGTGGCGGAGGGCCAGGCCGCGGTGGAGAGCAGGTTCCGGTAGACGGTGCGGGCGTTCTTGGTGGTGTCGCCGCCGGGGGCGACATCGGCGACGGCGGTGCCGGCCGCGGCGAAGGCGCCGAAGGCCCACTCGCTGGAGAGGCCGGACCCGGCGTAGGAACCGTCCGCGGCCTGAAGGGACTTGAGGTAGGCGACACCGTTCGTCTTCGAGGTGGCGATCTGCGCGGGGGACGAGGTCGCGGACGCGGGGAGCACGGTCAGGGCGAAGGCCCCGAGCGCGGCGGGGATCGCCAGGGCGAGGCGTCGGGAGGTCGGAGGACGGGACATGGGGGCCACTCCTGTGATGACAGGGACTCCGGCGGCACCCATGCCGAAGGGAGCCCTCCCGGCCGGGGGGTGCGGGGCCGTCGTCCAAGCGCGTGGTACGGCGTCGAATGCTGCTTCACCGCATGGGCATTCGGGCTCGGTACGGCCCTCGTGCCGTCCCACACCGCTGCGCGTCAGCCCCGGATTCGCACCGGATTCCCCCATGTGGCAGCCCTGGACGCTACCGGAGAGACCACCCGGCCACCAGAGCGGGAAGCACAGCGGCCCCGGACCGCGCGGGTGGGATTCAGGTCACCTTGACGCTGTCTTCGTCCGCGTGTTCCAATCCCGCTGATACAGACTCAACTTCAGGGAAAGCCGGTCGAATTCCGGCGCTGACCCGCAACCGTGGGCCCGGCAGCAGCCGGGCGAGCCGGATTGCCTGAAGGACTGATTCCAGCGAGAAGCGCCGTCGCGGACTACGGCGTGGTCGACCGGCTCTCCCCGTGCCCCGCTCGAACTCGAAGCGGACGGAGCCCCTCCGCCACGCCCTGCCGCCCGGAGGACACGAGGGGCCGTGGTGGGGACAGGCGTACGGAGACGGTGGGCGGGCCCGGCCGCGCTGGTGACGGCGGTGGTCCTGCTCGCGGGCACGGGTGTGTCCCTGGCCGCCGCTCCCCCGGCCGCGGCCGATCCGGTCAACCGGTGCACGGCCACCCGGGGCGCCATCGTCGCGGTGGACTTCGGCCCCTTCGGCGGCGGTGTCGCGCGCGGCTGCGACACCACCCCCACCACCGGCTACGAGCTGCTGCGCGAGGCCGGTTTCACCACCGCCGGGACCGGTCACGACGGCCCCGCGTTCATCTGCCGGATCGGTCACGGCTCGTTCGACTCCGGCAGGCAGTACCCGACTCCGGCGACCGAGGACTGCGTGCTCACCCCGCAGGCCACCGCGTACTGGTCGTACTGGGTCGCCTCGCGGGACGCATCGGAGTGGAGCTACAGCCATCACGGGGCGATGGACCGCCGGCCGAAGCCGGGCGACGTGGACGCGTGGGTCTACGGCGGCACCGACGTCGGCGGCAGCACCGGCAAGCCGGACTTCAGCCCCGACGAGGTCCGCGCGGAGGGCCTGCCACCGGCTCCCGACCCCGAGGCCCCCGCCGTTCCGCCGGGTGAGGTGAACATCGCCAAGGCCGCCTCCTGGGTGCGGGGCAAGCTGACCCGCGGCGACCGGGTGGTGGACGACGGCGGCGAAACCCCCAACCATCTGCTGACCACCGAGGCCGCGTACGCGCTCGCCGCGGCGGACGGCCGGAGCCGCACCGTGGACCGGATCGCCGCCTTCCTCGGCTCCCGGGCGACGGCCTACGCCTACCCGGAGGGGACGGACGCGGCCCCGGACGCGGCGGCGGCGGCCCGTCTCGCGCTGGTCGCCACCAGCACCGAGAAGGACCCGCGCGATGTCGGCGGGCACGATCTGCTCACCGGTCTCGCCGACCATGTCTGTCCGACCGGTTCGGACTCCGGTGTCCACGTTCCCGGGTGCACCGCCCGGGGCGACTTCCGCAACGCGACGTACACCGAGGCGCAGGCGCTGGCGCTGCTGGCGCTGCTGCGGGGCGGTGAACGGCCCCCGGCCCACGCGGTGACCCGGCTGACCCGGGCCCAGTGCCGGAGCGGCGGTTTCGCCGCGAGCCTCGGCCACACCGTCTGCGACGGCGATCTCCTCAGCACGGGTGCGGCCGTCCTGGCGCTGCGCAAGGCCGGCGGTCACCCGGGGCAGCTGGGCAAGGCGCGCACCTATCTGCGGAAGAGCCAGTTCCCCAGCGGCGCCTTCCCCGGCTGGACCGGGAGCACCACGGGCCATGTGATCTCCACCGCGTACGCCGCCCAGGCGCTGCGGGCCCTCGGCGACACCGTCCGTGCCGACGCCGCCGTCTCCTGGCTCTCCCGGCAGCAACTCCCCGATGGGGGCTTCAGGTTCGATGAGGACGCGACGGACGCGTCCGTCTACGCGACCTCGGTCGCCGTCCTCGCCGGGAAGGACACCAGTCTCGCCCGGCTGACCACGGAGCCCCGCCCGGCCAAGCCCCCGACCGGGCCCCCGACCGAGCCGCCGGCCGGCGACGGCGAGGGACCCGACCTGAAGAAGGGGGTCGCCTATCTGACCGGCGCGGCCAACCTCCGGCAGGGGCGGTTCTACGGCACCGGCGGCGCCCCCGCGCGGGCGGACTTCGGCCTCACCATCGACGGCGCCTACGCGCTCGCCGCGACCGGTCTCGACAACGGCAAGCTGCGGGGCGTCGTCGACTTCCTGGACGGCGGCGGCGAGGACGGCGAGGGCCGCACCGTCCACGACTGGACCAAGCTGGGCACCGCGTACGCCGGCGGCGGCTACATCGGCAAGACCGCCGTGCTCGCCCAGGCCGTCGGCCGCGACCCGCGCGACTTCGCCGGCGAGGATCTGATCGCGGGGCTCGCGAAGGCCGTCTGCGCCCGGCCCAGCGCCGCCCCGGACCGCAGCTGTCCCGCGCGGGGCGCCTACACCTGGGCGCCCTCCGTCTTCGCCCAGTCGCTCGCGGTCATCGCGCAGCTCAGGGCCGGTGAGAAGAGCGCGGCGGCGGCCCCCGTCGCCTACCTGGGGAGCCTTCAGCACTCCTCCGGCGCCTGGCCCAGCCTCGTCCCCTCCACCGGCGACTCCGACGTGGACTCCACGGCCATCGCCGCCATGGCCCTGGACCTCGTCGGGGAGCCGGGGACCGACAGGGCCGTCGACCGGGCCCTCGCGTGGATCGCGACCCGGCAGTTCGCCGATGGCGGCTTCCCCGGTGCCGCCGGGAACTCCGTGAACTCCGCCGCCCTCGCGGTGCAGGGCCTGTCGCTGGACGCCCCCCGGTACGGCAAGCAGATCGCCAAGGCGCGGAAGTTCCTGGCCGCGCGGCAGAACGGCGACGGCGGCTTCAATGTCGCGAAGGAGGGCCAGCGCGGCTCCGATCTGCGCGCCTCGACCCAGGCCGTGGGGGGCAGCACCGGTGTCTCCTTCGGGACGCTGACCCGCGATCTGAGCGGTACGAGCCCGCAGCCCGCGCCCGCGCCCACCCCCTCGCCGAGCCCCTCGCCGTCCTCGTCGTCCACCCCCGACATCGTCACGGACGGTACGGACGGAGCGGACGGCACCGCCGGCACGGACACCGGCGGCGACCGGGCCCACGGCTCCGGCGGTGAACTGGCCTCCACCGGCGTCCCGGCGGCCTCGCTCGCGGCCGGCTCCGCCGCGCTGGTCCTGACGGGCCTCGCCCTGACCGCGGTGTTCCGCGACCGCCGCCGCACCCGGGAAGGGAGCCCGTCATGAGAGGGTTCGCCGCCCGCACGGCCCGGCCGGCCGTCGCCCTGGGCCTGGTGGGCGCGGCCCTGGGCGCGACCACCGGCCCCGCCTCCGCCGCCCCGCAGCCCATGGGCCGGTGCACCACCACCTCCGGCGCCGTCCTGGCCGTCGACTTCAGCACCTGGGGCGGTCCGATCCACCGCTCGTGCGGCACCACGCCGACGACCGGCCACGAACTCCTCAACCAGGGCGGCTGGCGGACCACCGGCACGGGCCACGACGGTCCGGCGTTCATCTGCCGGATCGGGTACAGCGGCCACCGCGGCGGCAAGCAGTTCCCGCCGCCCGAGCAGGACGACTGCGTACTGACCCCGCCCGCGTCCGCCTACTGGTCGTACTGGCACGCCGACGCCGGGGAGAACACCTGGGAGTACAGCCGGCTGGGCGCGATGCTCTACAGGCCGAAGCCCGGCAGCGTCGATCTCTGGATCTTCGGCGGCACCGACCTCGAAGGCACCACGGGCCGTCCGAGCGTCACCCCCGACCAGCTGCGCGCCCGCAACACCCGGCCCACCGGGGGCGGGGCGCCCGCCGGCTCCCGGCCCACGGAGAGGACGGACCCGCCGCCCGGGACCGGCACCGGTCCCGCCCCGACCCGGACGGCCGTCCCCGCCCCCGCTCCCACCCGGACGCGGCCCACCGCCACCCCGCCGGTGACGGCCTCCGCCCCGCCGAAGAGGAAGCCCTCCTCCCGGACGTCCGCGCCGGTCCCCCCGAGCGCACCGCCGTCCTCCTCGCGGCCCCCCGCCACCGCGCCCGGGAGCGGCACCGTGACGGAGGCCGCCGAGATCGTCGACGCCGCCCCGGCGGGGGACGCCGGGCACGACTCGGGGTCGTTCCTCCCCGTGCTCGCCGCCGGCGGACTGATCCTCGCCGTCGCCGGCGCCGCCGTGGTCGCGGCCAGACGCCGCCGCCGCGCCGGCTAGCGCCGATGGCCGCCCCCGTCACCCGCCCGCCCGCCACCGCCCCGCAGCCGGACGCGGGCGGACGGCGGCTGCCCCGCACCCTCCACCCCGTGGCCTGGTGGATCTGGGCCCTCGCCCTCGCCACCGCCGTCAGCCGCACCAACAATCCGCTGCTGCTGTTCCTCGTCCTCGCCGTCCTCGGCTATGTGATCACCGCGCGCCGCACCGAGGCCCCCTGGGCCCGGGGGTTCACGTACTACCTCTGGCTCGCGCTGATCGTGGTGGCGATCCGGGTGGTGTTCCGCGCCGTGTTCGCCACCGGCATCACCCCGCGCGACCACTTCCTCTTCTCCCTCCCGCGCGTCCCGACGCCCGACTGGTACGCCGGCATCGAGATCGGCGGCCCCGTCTCGCTGGAGGCGCTGCTCTCCGCCGCCACCGACGGGCTGCGGATCGCCTGCATGCTGTGCTGCGTCGGCGCGGCCAACACGCTCGCCAACCCCAAGCGCGCCCTGCGGGTGCTGCCCGGGGCGCTGTACGAGCTGGGGGCCGCCGTCACCGTCTCGCTCAGCGTCGCCCCGCAGCTCGTGCAGAGCGTCCAGCGCGTGCACCGGGCGCGGCGGCTGCGCGCCGGGCGGACCAGGGGGCTCCGCGCCCTGCGCGGGATCGTCGTGCCGGTGCTGGAGGACGCGCTCGAACGCTCCCTGCGGCTGGCCGCCGCCATGGACTCGCGCGGCTACGGCCGGGCGGGCACGGCCACCCGGGCCTCGCGGCGGCTCACCGGGGCGCTGATGCTGTCCGGGATGTGCGGGCTGTGCGCCGGGGCGTACGGCCTGCTGGACGCCACCGCGCCCCGGCTCCTCGGGCTGCCCGCGATGGCGGCCGGGGCGCTGCTCTGTGTCGCCGGGCTGCGCCTCGGCGGCCGGCGGGTCACCCGCACCACCTACCGCCCGGACCCCTGGCGCCTCGCCGAGTGGGCGGTCGCCGGCTGCGGGGTGCTCTCGGCGGTCGTCCTCTTCGGCAACACGGGTTTCGACGCCGCCGAACTCAACCCGTCCATCCATCCGCTGAGCTGGCCCACGCTCCCGCTGGTGCCGACCGCCGCGATCCTGCTCGCCGGGGCCGCCGGATTCCTCGCGCCCCCGCCGACGGCACCCGCCCCGGCGCCCGTCCCCCCGCCCGTACCGCCCCAGCGCACCGAGGCCGCCACATGATCACCTTCGACCGGGTCAGCGTCCAGTACGAGGACCGGGCGGAACCCGTTCTGCGCGATGTCGACCTGACGGTGGACGAGGGGGAACTCTGCCTGGTCGTCGGGCACACCGGTGTGGGCAAGTCGACCCTCCTGGGCGCCGTCAACGGTCTGGTGCCGCACTTCACCGGCGGCACCCTGTACGGGCGGGTCACCGTCGACGGCCGCGACACGGCCGGCCATCCGCCGCGTGAACTCGCCGATGTGGTCGGGGTGGTGGGCCAGGACCCCCTGGACGGCTTCGTCACCGACACCGTGGAGGAGGAACTCGCCTACGCCATGGAGCAGTTGGCCGTCCCGCCGGCCACCATGCGCAAGCGCGTCGAGGAGACGCTCGACCTGCTGGGCCTCGCCGATCTGCGCCACCGCGCCCTGTACGAACTCTCCGGCGGCCAGCAGCAGCGCGTGGCCATCGGCTCGGTGCTCACCGCCCATCCCCGTGTCCTGGTCCTCGACGAACCCACCTCGGCCCTCGACCCGTCGGCGGCGGAGGAGGTGCTCTCCGCCGTGACCCGGCTCGTCCACGACCTCGGCGTGACCGTCCTCGTCGCGGAGCACCGCCTCGAACGGGTCGTGCAGTACGCCGACCGGGTCATCCATCTTCCGGGCGCCGGCCGGGTGGTGTCCGGGACGCCCGCCGAGGTCTTCCGCACGTCCTCCATCGCGCCGCCGATCGTGGAGCTGGGCCGGGCGGCGGGCTGGTCCCCGCTGCCGCTCTCCATCCGGGACGCCCGCCGGGCGGCGGCCCCGCTGCGCACCCGGCTCGCCCCCGTGCCCCCGCCCCCGGCCCGGCCGCCGGTGGCGCCCGCTGCGGCCGGGGGGCCGCCGCTGCTGACGGCGCGCGGGATCACCGTGAGCCACCGGCGCGTTCCGGCGGTCCGCGAGGTGGATCTCGACCTGCACGGCGGCCGCGTCACCGCGCTGATGGGCCGCAACGGCTCCGGGAAGTCCTCCCTGCTGTGGGCGCTCCAGGGCTCGGGCCCCCGGGCGGCGGGGACCGTCGAGGTCGTGTCGGCGGTGACCGGGAAGCGGGCCGATCCGCGCGGACTCCCCCCGGCCGACGCGCGCCGGCTCGTCGGCCTCGTACCGCAGACACCCACCGATCTGCTGTATCTGGAGAGCGTCGGGCAGGAACTCGACCAGGCCGACCGGGAGTCCCTGACCGGCCGGCCGGGCCCCGGCGCCCGGGCGGTCCTGGACCGGCTCGCGCCCGGGATCGACGGCACCACCCATCCCCGGGATCTCTCCGAGGGGCAGAAGCTGGCCCTGGTGCTGGCGATCCAGCTCGCCGCCGCCCCCCGGGTCGTGCTGCTGGACGAGCCGACGCGCGGGCTCGACTACCGGGCCAAGGCGGAGCTGATCCGGATCGTCGACGGCCTCGCGGCCGAGGGGCGGGCGGTGGTGAT
The DNA here is from genome assembly GCF_053594535.1 of Streptomyces sp. NPDC001889. Taxonomy (NCBI): domain Bacteria; kingdom Bacillati; phylum Actinomycetota; class Actinomycetes; order Kitasatosporales; family Streptomycetaceae; genus Streptomyces; species Streptomyces sp. NPDC001889. Next base: position 232,357 of record NZ_JBSFER010000002.1, on the reverse strand, counting down.
CTCCACCCACGATGTCGAGTTCGTCGCCCGGGCCGCCGACCGGGTCGTGGTGCTGGCCGAGGGCGATGTCGTGGCGGACGGTCCGACCACCGAGGTCATCGTCGCCTCGCCCGTCTTCGCCCCGCAGGTCGCGAAGATCCTGGCGCCGCTGCCGTATCTCACGGTGGCCCAGGCCGCCTCGGTGCTCCCGGGCGGCGGGGCGGGCTCATGACGCTCCCCGCGCTCCCCCGCGCCGCGACGGCGATCCGCGTCGGCCCGCGCGCCGCGGTCGTGATCGCCATGGCGGCCCTCCTCGGAGTCGTCGCCTTCTTCTGGCCGTTCCTCGTCGCCCCCGGAACGTTCGCCTCGCACTACGCGCCGCCGCTGATCTTCGGAGTGCTGCTCGTGCTGGTCCTGTGCGTGGTGGTCTCGGAGATCGCGGAGGGCGGGATCAGCTCGAAGGCCCTGGCCATGCTGGGGGTCCTCTCCGCCGTCAACGCGGCGCTGAGGCCGCTGGGCGCGGGGACCGCGGGCATCGAGACGGTGTTCTTCCTCCTGGTCCTGGCGGGACGGGTCTACGGCCCCGGGTTCGGCTTCACCCTCGGCTGCACCTCGCTGTTCGCGTCCGCCCTGATCACCGGCGGGGTGGGGCCGTGGATGCCGTACCAGATGTTCGGCTGCGCCTTCGTCGGCATGCTCGCCGGGCTCCTTCCCCGGGCCACCGGCCGCCGTGAGATCGTGCTGCTCGCCGTCTACGGCTCGTTCTCCGGCTATCTCTTCGGCTTTCTGCTCAACCTCTCCTTCTGGCCGTTCTCGCTGGACCCGGACAGCTCCATCGCGTATCTCCCCGGGCTGCCCTTCACCGAGCAGTGGCAGCGCTACATCGCCTTCGACATCGCCACCTCCCTGGGCTGGGACACGGGGCGCGCCGTCACCACCTTCCTCTGCGTCATCCTGGCGGGCCCCGCGGTGCTGACGGTTCTGCGCAGAGCCGCCCGGAAGGCGCGCTTCCAGGCCCCGGTCCGCTTCGCCGCGCCCCAGGGGGCCGGGGAGTCCCAGGAGCCCGCGGAGCGGGACGGGCCCCGGGCCGGGACGGACCCGGGGGCCCGTCCCGGCCCGGCGCGGTCAGGCGCCCCCGGTGGTCAGCCCTGAGCGGACTTCGCGGGCGGCGGCGACCAGATTCTCCAGGGAGGCGCGGGTCTCGGGCCAGCCGCGGGTCTTGAGGCCGCAGTCGGGGTTGACCCAGAGCCGCTCGGCGGGGATGGCCTCAAGGCCCTCGCGCAGCAGAGCGGCGGCCTCCTCGGCGCTGGGGACGCGCGGGGAGTGGATGTCGTAGACCCCGGGCCCGGCCTCGCGCGGATAGCCGTGCTCGGCGAGTTCCCGGGCGACCTGCATATGGGAGCGGGCGGCCTCCAGGCTGATGACATCGGCGTCGAGGTCGTCGATGGCCTGGACGATGTCGCCGAACTCGGCGTAGCACATATGGGTGTGGATCTGGGTGCCCGGCCGTACGCCGCTGGTCGTGAGGCGGAAGGACTCGGTGGCCCAGGCGAGGTAGCCGGCGTGGTCGGCGGCGCGCAGCGGGAGGGTCTCGCGCAGGGCGGGCTCGTCGACCTGGATGACGGAGGTGCCCGCGGCCTCCAGGTCGCCGACCTCGTCGCGCAGGGCGAGCGCGACCTGCCGGGCGGTGTCGCCGAGCGGCTGGTCGTCGCGGACGAAGGACCAGGCGAGCATGGTCACCGGCCCGGTGAGCATGCCCTTGACGGGCCGTTCGGTGAGCGACTGGGCCCAGGAGGTCCAGCGGACGGTCATCGGGTCGGGGCGGGAGATGTCCCCGGCGAGGACCGGCGGGCGGACATAGCGGGTGCCGTAGGACTGGACCCAGCCGTGCTGGGTGGCCAGATAGCCGGTGAGCTGCTCGGCGAAGTACTGCACCATGTCGTTGCGCTCGGGCTCGCCGTGCACCAGCACGTCGATCCCGGCCTTCTCCTGGAAGGCGAGGACATCGCGGATCTCGTCCCTGATGCGCTCCTCGTAGCCGGCGGTGTCGATGCGCCCGGCGCGCAGATCGGCGCGGGCGGTGCGCAATTCGGCGGTCTGCGGGAACGAGCCGATGGTGGTGGTGGGCAGCAGCGGCAGGCCGAGGCGGGCGCGCTGGGCGGCGGTCCGTTCGGGGTACGGCTGGGAGCGGCGGCCGTCCGCGTCGGTGACGGCGGCGGTACGGGCCCGTACCGCCGGGTCGTGGGTGAGGGCGGAACCGGCGCGGGAGGCCAGGTCGGCCCGGTTGGCGCTGAGTTCGCCGGCGATGGCGCCGGTGCCCTGGGAGAGGCCGCGCGCGAGGGTGACGATCTCGGCCGTCTTCTGCTTCGCGAAGGCGAGCCAGCGGGCGATCTGCGGGTCGATGTCGCGTTCGGCGGCGGCGTCCAGCGGGACGTGGAGGAGTGAGCAGGAGGTGGCCACGTCGACCCGGTCGGCGAGGCCGAGGAGCGTGCCGAGGGTGGCCAGGGACTTCTCGTAGTCGTTGATCCAGATGTTGCGGCCGTTGACGACACCGGCGACCAGCCGCTTGTCGCGCAGTCCGCCGATGGCGGCGAGGTCGGCGAGATTGCCGGCGGCGCGCTCGGTGAAGTCGAGGGCGAGGCCGTCGACGGGGGCCTTGGCGAGAACGGGCAGCGCCTCGCCGAGGCGGTCGAAGTAGGACGCGACCAGCAGCCTGGGGCGGTCGGCGAGCGCGCCGAGGTCGCGGTAGGCGCGGGCGGCGGCGTTCAGCTCGGCCGGGGTGCGGTCCTGGACCAGCGCGGGCTCGTCGAGCTGTGCCCACTCGGCGCCGGCGGCGCGCAGGTCGGCGAGGACCTCGGCGTACACCGGCAGCAGCCGGTCGAGGAGGGTCAGCGGGTCGAAGTCCGCCGCCACCCCGGGGGCGGGCTTGGCCAGCAGGAGATAGGTGACCGGTCCGACGAGGACCGGGCGGGGGCGGTGGCCGAGGGCGAGGGCCTCCTTCACCTCGGCCACCTGCTTGGCGGAGTCGGCGGTGAAGACGGTGCCGGGGCCGAGTTCGGGGACCAGGTAGTGGTAGTTGGTGTCGAACCACTTGGTCATCTCCAGGGGCGCGACGTCCTGGGTGCCGCGCGCCATGGCGAAGTAGCCGTCGAGGGGGTGCGCCGCGACGGCGTCGCGGTGCCGCTCGGGAACAGCGCCGACCATGACACTGGTGTCCAGCATGTGGTCGTAGTAGGAGAAGTCACCGGTCGGCACCTCGTGGACACCGGCGTCGGCGAGCTGCCGCCAGTTGGTCCGGCGGAGGCCCGCCGCGGTCTCCCGGAGGGCGTCGGCGGTGACGCGGCCCTTCCAGTACCCCTCGATGGCCTTCTTCAGTTCCCGGTTCTGTCCCTGGCGGGGGTAGCCGTACACGGTGGCCCGTGCTGCCGCGGCTGCGGACTGCGCTGTCACGGAACTCTCCTTCGCGAGATGTCTCGTTGAATCCCGGGACGGGACGAGAGCGCGAAGGGGGTGCCACAACGGACGGGTCCACGGCGCGCACGGGGCGCGCCGGTCCGCCTGCTCTGGTCGCCGACCCGCCCACGAGGTCACCGGGATGGCCGCGCCGGCGGGGGCCGTGCGCGGACAGCGGGCAGGTCTTCGGACTCGCGGGCGCGTCCGCCGGTCTCCCGGTGGACACCTACTGGCCGTCGCTTCCCAGAACCGTTTCCCGGCTCCAGTGCTCATGACGGCGGTCGTTCCCGCTCACCGCTGCGGGGCAGTCCCGGATTCCCACCGGGTTCCCTCTTGCGACGCGCCTGCCTGGCGGGCAGGGCGAACCAGCTGCGTCCGTCAGCCTAGAGGGATCGTCCGGGTTCGGACAGTACCGCTCACATCCCGGACCGTGACATGGGACACGGGCGGCTCCCCCGGCTCATGGGCCGGGCCCTGTCCGGCGCGGTGTGCGAGGACAGGGCCCGGTCCGGCGGGGCGGAGATGCGGCGGTCCGGGGACCCCGGCGCCTCCCGGCCGGCTCAGGCTCCGGTGAGGAACTCCACCAGGAGCCGGTTCACCTCGGCGGGCCGCTCCAGATAGCCGAAGTGCCCGGCGCCGGCCACGGTCTCCGAGCGGGCGCCCGGAATGGCGTCGGCCATCTCCCGGCCCAGATGCGGCGGGGAGAGCCGGTCGTCGGCGAAGGAGACCACCAGGGTCGGCGCGGTGATGGCGGCGAACGCGGAGACGCTCGGCGGGAATCCGGTGAGCGCGGCGACGAACTGCTCCCGGACTCCGGCCGACGGGGTGGCCGGTGCCATGGCGAGGATGGCGAGCCAGTCCTCGGCCTCGATCTCGTCCCGCAGGCTGGCGGGCGAGAGATTGGCCAGCGCGCCCAGCGCGGCCCGCACCTCCTCGGGGAGGGCCACGCGGTGGTCGTGCAGGGCGATCTGGGCCTGCGAGAAGACCGAGAGCGCCGCGTCCGTGCGGCCCCGGGTCGCCAGCAGGGCCAGCCGGTCGACCAGGTCGGGCCGGGTCAGCGCCAGTTGCTGGGCGGTCCGGGCGCCGAGCGAGGTGCCCACCACATGGGCGGGTCCCCCGGCCACCTTCTCGACCAGGCCGGCCAGGTCGTCGGTGAGGTCGTCCAGGGTGAAGCCCTCGGGGCAGGGGGAGCTGCCGCCCACGCCCCGGGGGTCGAAGACGATCACGCGCAGCCCGGCCGCGACCAGCGCGGGCACCTGGTGGGGGCGCCACACCCGGCCCGGCGAGCCGGCGCCCATGACGAGGACGACCGGGTCCCCGCCGCCGAACTCCTCGTACGCGAGGGTGATGCCACCGATCTCGATGGTCCGGGTCACGCGCCTGTCCTCTCGTTGCCCTCGACCGCCGCGGCGAGCGCCGTGAGCGCCGTGAGCCACAGGGCGGCCAGTTCCTGGATGTCCCCCGGGTCGCAGACACCGGGGTCGTACCGCCAGAGCGCCTCCACCACCGGGCCCCCGGGACCGGGGTGGACGGCGCAGATCAGCTCCAGCGGATACGGCTGGGCCGCGTCCGGTTCGCTGTCCTGCGGGAAGACCTCCCGCACCGCGTCGTCGACGACCAGCGTCCACGGGCGGCCCGGGTCGTCGCCGACGACCTGGTCGAGCCGGCCCAGATAGCTGAAGAACACCTCGGCACGCGCCGCGGCCGGCTCGCCGAGCAGACCGTGGTCGAACCCGCCGTGCGGCACCGCCGCCAGCTCCCCGCCCACCTTCTCCAGCAGGGCGAGCGCCGCCCCCCGGTCCTCCAGCGCCCCCTGGGGGGTGAGCCGGGGACCGGCCGTGCCCGTGTCGAGGGCGACGGGGTGGAAGACGTTGAACCAGCCCACGGTCCGCGAGGTGTCCACGGGTCCGCCGGCGGCTTCGAGGAAAGGGCCGACCAGGTCGTCCCGTCTGCCGTGTCCCTCCCGGACCACGGTGACCCCGCTGTCCGGCGGGTGCCCGTGACGCGCCCGCCAGCCGGCCTCCGCCAGGGCCACGGCCGTGAGCAGCGCGTTCTCGGGTGTGGTGCGCGCGGAGCGGATCAGCGCGCCGGTGGTGGCGGCGTCGGCCGTCACCCGGTGCGACACCAGCCGTCCCCGGGTGTGCACCGCGGGGTCGGCGGTCCGGCGGGCGATGCTCGGCGCCCGCTCGCTCTCCCGTGCCACGGCGCGCCAGTGGTCCAGCTGGGCGCGCGGCTCGGGCCCTTCGGCCCGGGCGGCCAGCGCCCGGGACCACTGGGCCATGGTGGTGCCCTCGGCGAGCGGAGGGGTGCCGGGGGACGCGTGGGCGGCGGCGAGGTCCTCCAGCAGGACGTGCCAGGAGACGATGTCGACCACCGCGTGGTGCACGGCGAGGAAGAGCCGGGCCGTCCCGGTCCCCGTCTCCCGCAGGAGGGCGCCCACCATCATCGCGCCGTTGTCCGGGTCGAGCCGCTCCCAGACGCGGTGGGCGCTCTCCAGGACCGCCCGGGGGGTCAGCCGCGGACACTCCTCCACGACCAGCACGGCGGGCACCGCGTCCGGCCCGGCCGGGACCAGGGCGAGCCGGCCGTCCGGTTCGCGCACGGTGCGGGCGGTGAGCTGCGGATGGGCGGCGCGCACCCGTTCCACCACCCGGTGGGCCTCGGCATCGGTGATGCCCCGGGGCAGCGAGATCAGCTGTGACTGGGCGAAGCGCCGGTAGGTGCCCAGGCGCCGCATCCACTCCAGCGCGGGGGTCCGCACCCGGGTCTCCCCGGCCTCCTCGCCGGCCGCCGTGCCCCCGGACGGACCGGGCGCGCCGGCGATCGCGCGGGCGACCTCGGCGGGGGTGCGGTGGACGGCGATCGTCCGGGGGGTGCAGTGCATCCCGGCGCGGCGCAGCTCGCCCACGAGCGTGATGGTGGCGATGCTGTCCATCCCCCGGTGGAACATGTCGTCGTCGACGCCGAGGTGCGGCTCGTCCAGCAGGGCGCGGGCCGCCCGGAGCACCGTCTCCTCCGCGGCGGTCGCCGGCGGGCGGGACGCGCCGGAGGACTCCCCGCTCCCCGTGGGGCGCGGCAGGGCGCGCAGATCCGCCTTGCCGTTGACGGTCAGCGGGATGGCGTCCAGCTCCACCCAGCGGGCCGGCACCATGTAGTGCGGAATGCGCCCGGCCAGGTCCTCCCTCAGTTCCACCGGGTCGAGCCGGCGGCCGGCGGAGCGCACCTGCTCGGTGGCGACCACATAGGCGACCAGGACGCGTCCCCCCGCTCCCGGCTGGGCCACCACGACCGCGCGGGCCACATCGGAGCGGGTCTCCAGCGCGGCCACGATCTCGGCGAGTTCGATCCGGTAGCCGCGGATCTTCACCTGGTCGTCGGCCCGGCCGAGGAAGACCAGCCGGCCCGCCGCGTTGCGCCGGACCACGTCGCCGGTGCGGTAGAGCCGCTCCCCGGTGACCGGGTCGGGGACGAACCGTTCGGCGGTGAGGGCGGGCCGTGCCTGGTAGCCGCGCGCCACCTGGAGCCCGCCGAGGTACAGCTCCCCGCGGACCCCGACCGGCACGGGCCGCAGGTCCGGGCCGAGCACCTGGGCCGTCGACCCGGGCGCCGCGCTGCCGATCTGCGGCTCCTCGCCGGCGACCACGAGCGCGTTGACGGCCTCCACGGTGATCTCGGTCGGGCCGTAGAAGTTGTGCACCCGGGTGCCCTTGAGCCCGGCCAGGACATCCCAGGCGCTGCGGGGTATGTCCTCGCCGCCGAGGGCCAGGATGGTCAGCGGGCAGCGGTCGCCCTCGATCAGTCCCGCCTCGGCGAGCCGGCCCAGCATGGACGGCGAGGTGTCCAGCATGTCCACCCGGTCGTCCCGGACCCTGCGCACCAGCCGGTACGGGTCGCGCTGGTCCTCCTCGTCGAGCAGGACGACGGTGTGGCCGCCGAGCAGGGCGAGCTGCGGCTGCCAGCTGGCGTCGAACGCGAACGACCAGCCGTGGCCGACCCGCAGCACCCGCTCGCCGTCGCCGGTGACGGGGGCCCAGATCTCCCGCCGGTGCGCCTCCAGAAGGGCCAGCAGGCCCCGGTGGGTGGCGATGACGCCCTTCGGCTCCCCGGTGGAGCCGGAGGTGAAGACGGTGTGCACCGCCTGGTCGGCCGCGGTGGTGCCGGCCGGCCGGCGGGTCCCGGCCCCGTCGTCGCCGGCGGCGGGGGCCTCACCGGTCGCGCAGCGCTCGCCCCGCCACCAGTCCTGGTCCCCGGGCTCGGCGATGAGCACCCGGGCGCCGGCCAGTTCGGCGATGGTGGTGTTGCGCTCCCTCGGCGCGGAGAGATCGAGCGGTACGAGGGTGCCGCCGGCCTTCAGCACGGCGAGCAGGGCCGCGAAGAACGCGCGTGTCCGCGGCAGCGCGACCGCGACCCGGGTCTCCGGTCCGACGCCGAGGGCGCGGAGCCGGTGGGCGACGGTGTTCGCCCAGCGGTCCAGGGTCCCGTAGTCGAGTTCCCCGGCGGCGTCGACGACGGCGGTGCGCCGGGGGTGCCGGTCGGCGGCCCGCTCGAAGAGCCGGTGCACCCCGTGGTCGGCCGGTCCGGCCGGCCGGCCGGTGCCGTCCGCCGGCGCGGTGCCGTCCGCCGGCGCGGTGCCGTCCGCCGGCGCGGTGCCGTCCGCCGGCGCGGTGTCCCCGCCGGACAGGGCCCTCAGCTCCGCCGCCTCGTGGGGCAGCAGGGCGTCCAGGCCGAGGTGGGTGCGCCCGGGGTCGCGGGCGATCTCCTGGACCAGGCGCAGGAACCGCTCGGCGAGCCGCCCCGCGTCCAGGCCGCCGAGCAGGGCGTCGACATGGTCCACATTGACGTACAGCCGTCCGTCGAGCAGGAACGGGACCACCGTCAGCGGGTAGTGGGTGTAGCTGTCCATGAGGACGGGCGACATCGTCACGCCGTCGCCGAGGTCCAGGGTCTCCCTGGCCGTTCCCTTCGGCGTGTTGTGGAAGATCATCATGGTGTCGAAGAGGTCGCCCGCGCCGGCCTCCCGCTGGATCTCGCCGAGCCCCACATACCCGTGGGCGCGCTGCTCGGCGGCGTCCCGCTGCACACGCCGGCAGAGCGCGTCGAGCGGCTCGTCCGCACGCAGTTCGATCCGCGCGGGGACGGTGTTGATGAACAGGCCGATGGACGACTCGATGCCCGGGACCTCCTCCGGGCGCCCGGAGACCGTCACCCCGAAGGTGGTGTCCTCCCGGCCCGTCAGCCGGTGCAGCAGCACCGCCCAGGCGACCTGGGCGACGGTGTTCAGCGTGAGGTTGAGCGAGCGGACCCGGGCGAGCAGCGCGTCGAGCGCCGGCCCCTCCAGGGAGCGCATGGTCAGCCGGGGCAGCGGGGCGGCGCCCGGGGGCGCCGTGCTCGCGACCACGGTGGGTTCGTCCACCCCGGCGAGCATCTCCCGCCAGCGGCGCAGCGACCCCTGCCGGTCCTGCCGCTGGAGCCAGCCGATGTACTCGGGGTAGGCGGGCGAGGGCTCGACCGGCCCGGGGCCGTCCTCCTCGTACCGGTCGGCCAGCTCCCGCCAGAACAGGGGCACCGACCAGCCGTCGACGACGATGTGGTGGAAGACGACCAGCAGCCGGTGGTGACCGGGTCCCAGCGCGGCCAGGGTGGCGCGCAGCGGGGGCCCCTCGGCCAGGTCGAAGGGCTCGTACTGCGCGGTGCGCACATACGCCTGGAAGTCCTCGGGGGTCGACTCCATCTCCCGCCAGGGGAAGTCCGCGGTGGCCGGGACCAGTTGCACGGGGTGCGGCAGCCCCTCGTCCCAGAACCGGGCGAGGAGGTGGGGGTGGCGGGCCAGCACCGCGGTGAGGGCGCGCCGCAGCCGCCCGGGGTCGAGCGGTCCGTGGAAGTCGGTCAGGACGGCGATGGCGTAGATGTCCGCCGCACCGTCCGGTTCCGCCCCCGGCTCCGCCCCCGGCTCCGGTGCCCGCCGGGGCTCCCCGGGGGTTCCCGGTGGGCTCTGCGGTGTGCTGTGGAGCATCCTGTTGAGCGAATACAGCCCCCGTTGGAGGGGGCCCAGTGCCAGGACGTGGGCGATGTCCTGCTTGCCTCTGGGGGCCACCGGGTGTTCCTCACCTCTCGCTGACGATCGGTCGTTCATGTGCGGGTACGCGTCTCTCGGTGCGGGCCGGCCGCGGTGGGGCGGCCGGCCCGGGCGGTCAGTGGGCCGAGGCGTCCGCGGCCATGGCCTCGCGCAGGCTCAGCGGGCGCATGTCGGTCCAGTTCTCCTCGATGTACTGGACGACCTCGGCGCGCGAGGCCTCGCCGAACACGGAGCGCCAGCCGGGCGGGATCTCGCGGAAGGCGGGCCACAGGGCGTACTGCTCCTCGGCGTTGACCACCGCGTGGAACCGGCCGTTCTCGTCGTCGAAGGGGTTGGTGGACATGGTGTGTTCTCCCTGGGTGAGGTGGGTGCGGGGGTGTGCGGGGCCGGGGGCCGGCCGGTCGGTGGGGCTGGTGGGGGCAGTGGGGTCGGTGGGGTCAACGGGGTCAGCGAGGGGTGAGCCTCCAGGAGTCCGCCTGTTCGCGGAGCCGGACGAAGCGGCGGTAGGTGCCGTCGAGTTCCAGCAGTTCGGTGTGGGTGCCCGACTCGGTCACCCGTCCGCCGTCCAGGACGATGACGCGGTCGGCGCCGCGCACGGTCTGGAGGCGGTGCGCGACGACGAGGACCGTGCGGTCCTCGGCCAGTCGCGCGATGGCCTGCTGAACCAGCCGCTCGTTCTCCGCGTCGAGCGAGGAGGTCACCTCGTCGAGCAGCACGATCGGGGCGTCCTTCAGCAGGGCGCGGGCGATCGACACGCGCTGCTTCTCGCCGCCCGAGAGGGTGGAGCCGCCCTCGCCGACCCGGGTCCCCCAGCCGTCGGGCAGCCGGCCGACGATCTCGTCGACCCGGGCCAGCCGGGCGACCCGCTCCAGCTCCTCCCGGCTCGCGCCGGGCCGGGCCAGCAGGATGTTGTTCTCGATGGTGTCCTCGAAGAGGTACGGGTCCTGCGAGACCAGGGAGATCTGGCGCATCAGCGCCTCGGTGCCCAGTTCGCGGATGTCCCGGCCGCCGACCAGCACCGCGCCGTCGCCGGGCGCGAGGTCGTGGAACCGGGCGATCAGGGAGAGGACCGTGGACTTGCCCGCCCCGGAGGGTCCGACCAGCGCGGTCAGTGTGCCGGGGGCGGCGCTGAAGGAGAGCGGGCCGAGGACCGGCCGGCCGGGCTCGTATCCGAAGGTCACCTCGCGGAACTCGACCGTCGGCGCGCCCGCCTCGGCGGCCTCGGCGGGCTCCGGCAGCGGCTCCACGGCCAGCAGGTCCCGGAACCGGCGCATCCCGACCGCCGCGATCCGCAGTCCGCCGGCGATCTCCGCGACGGCGGTGAGCGGCTCCACGAACCGCACCGCGAGCACCATCACGGCCAGCAGCACCGCGAGGTCCGCGCCGCCCCCGAGGGCGAGGTGCACCACCAGGGCGAGGACGGCGGTGAGCACCGCCTGGAGGGCGAGGAACAGCGGCGCGCTGGCGGCGGAGTTGCCGAGCACCATCCGGCGCGCCTGGGCGTCCTGTTCGGCGAAGGCGTCGGCCAGCGGGCTGCCGTCCTCCAGGGTGCGGCCGCAGGCGCGCAGCACCGGCTGCTGGGTGGCGTACTCCAGGACGTGCGCGGAGGCCCGGTTGGTCCCGGCCTCCCAGTCGCCCTCGACACGCTCGATCACCCGCAGGTAGAGCCGGTAGGCGAGGAGCGGCAGGGGTGCGCCGGCCAGCAGCGCGAGGCCGATCTCCCAGCGCACGGCGAGGGTGACGGCGATGATCGTGGCGGGTGTCACGAACGCGGTGACGACCGGGGCGATCAGATGCGCGGGCGCGGTGGCCACATCGAGGGCCGTCTTGGTCGCCAGCCGGTTGACGCTCGCGGAACGGCCCGCGCCGAACCAGCCGAGCGGGATGGCGGTCAGGGTCTCGCCGAGCCGGGTGTGGAGCAGCCGCAGCAGCCGGCTGGACAGCTCGCCGGAGCGGGAGTGGTTGTGGAGGATCAGCAGATGGTGGACGAGGACGAGTCCCGCGAGGACTCCCGCCCAGGTCCAGGTGCGCTCCCAGTCCTCCTCGAACACGGCGCTGAGCAGCGGGATCAGGGTGCAGCCGGCGAGGGCCTGGAGGACGGCGGCGGCGGTGATCCGCGCCAGCAGCGCGCGGAGCCGGCGGCGTCCGGTGTCGTCGAGCAGGGTGTGCAGATCGCGGATCATCGTGGTGCGGGTCCTTCCCGGCGGTCGCCGCGGTCGTCGTGGCCGGGTTCCGGCACGGGGCCGGCACCGGACTCCGGCGCGGGCTCGCGCGCGGGGCCCGCCGGCGGGCGGGGAGCGGCGCCGGGGGCGGCGGGCCCGGTGCCGGACGCGCTCGCCTCCCCGCCGTTGTGGGCCGCCCAGAGCGCCGGGTAGAGGCCGCCGCCGCTCAGCAGTTCGTCATGGGTGCCCCGCGCCGCGATCCGGCCGCCGTCGAGGACGACGATCGTGTCGGCGTGGCGGACGGTGTGCAGCCGGTGCGCCACCACCAGCACCGTCCGGTCGGCGGCCAGGGCGTTCAGCGCCCGCTGGATGACGGCCTCGCTGTCGGGGTCGACGGCCGAGGTCGCCTCGTCGAGGATGAGGACGGGCCGGTCGGCCAGGATCGCCCGGGCGATGGCGACGCGCTGGCACTCGCCGCCCGAGAGGGTGGCGTCCGTGCCGATGACCGAGTCGAGCCCCTCGGGCAGCCGTTCGATCACATCCGCGATGTGCGCGGCGCGGGCGGCGCGCATGACCTCCTCGTCGGTGGCGTCGGGCCGGGCGAGGCGGATGTTGTCGCGCAGGGACACCCGCAGCGGGGTGGTGTCCTGGAACACGAAGCCGACGTGCCGGTACAGCTCGGCGAAGGGCAGCCGGCGCAGATCGGTGCCGTCGACGGTGACCCGGCCGGACACCGGGTCGTGGAAGCGCGCCAGCAGCTTGGCGAGGGTCGACTTGCCGGAGCCGGACGGGCCGACCAGGGCGGTCATGGTGCCCGGCGCGAGGGTGAGATCGATGCCGCGCAGCGCGGCGGTCTCGCCGTAGGAGAAGTCGACCGACTCGAACCGGATCGTGGAGCCGGAGGCGGAGAGCCCCGGCCCGTGCGCCACCGAGGGCAGCTCGGGCTCGGCGAGGATCTGCCGGACCCGGTCGGCCGCGCCCCGGGCGGCCAGCAGCGCGTGGTAGTTGAAGCCCACCGCCAGCACGGGCGCGGGGATGGCGAGCCCGAGGACGATGAACGGCAGCAGCTCCAGCGGCCCGTCGAGCAGGCCGGCCCTCAGCAGCCCCGCGCCCGCCACGACCGTGGTCAGCAGCAGGGTCATCGGGGACAGGGCCAGCTCCATGAAGGTGGCGCCCGCCGAACTCGACCGCATCCACGCGTAGTGCTTGCCGTCGAAGTCCTCCGCGGCCTCCCGGTAGGCCCGGTGGGCGCGCCCGATGGTGCCGAACGACTTGACCTCGGTGATGCCGTCGACGAAGCCCACGGTCACCGAGCCGAGACGGCCGAGGGACCCGGCATACTCCACCATCTTCTCGGTGGTGCCACGGGTGGCGATCCTCAGCCCGAGCATGCCCGCCGCGACCGGCAGCAGGGTGACGAGGGTCATCAGCGGGTCGGTCAGCAGCAGATAGCCGACGATGGTGAGGGGGACCACGACGGCCGTGGTCAGTTCGGTGACCGAGTGCGCCACCAGGTGGTGCAGCGCGCCGACGTCGTCCTGGACGGCCTTCTTCACCAGGCCCGAGTTGCGCTCGGTGAACCAGCCCAGCGGCACCCGGCCGAGCCGGCGCACCACCGAGCGGCGGACCGAGGCGCCGAGGGCCACGTCCGCGAGGTGGGAGAGGGTCGACGCGGCGAGCATCAGGACCAGCCGGAGCGCCAGCGCGCCGGCCGCGATCCCGGCCCAGCCCCAGGCCGCGCCCTCGTCCACGGCGCCGCCGCTCACTCCGGGCAGCAGCACACCGGCCAGCTCCACCAGGGCGATCAGCGGCACGACCCCGGCGAACGCGGCGACGGCCGCGAGCGCGGCGCTGCCGGCGAGCGCGCCGCGCACCGGGCGCAGCAGCGCGCCCAGGGTGGCGGGCGCGTCGGCGGGCGGCCGGGGTGGCGCGGGAGGGGCGTCCCCCGGGCGGGCGGCGGGCGTGCCGGGGCCGTCCCCGGTGGCGCGGGTGTCGGGTTCGGTGGTGGCCGGGGTCACTGGGGCGCTCCTTGTTCCTGTTCGGCGCCGCGCGACGCGGCGGTGGGGTTCGGCGGGCGGAACGCGAGGGTGATGAGACCCAGCGCGAGGACGGAGGTGACGGCGGTGGCGACCGGGAGCCAGCCGGCGCCGGCCTCGGCGACGATGACCCCGCCCAGCGCCCCGCCGAGCGCGATGCCGAGGTAGCCGAAGCTGGTGTTGAGGGCCAGGGCCTGGGCGGTGAGATCGCCGGCGACCTGGTGCAGCCGGGTCTGGACGGCGGGCGAGCTGAGATGGGCCAGGGCACCCCACAGGGCCACCAGCGGCAGGAAGACCCAGAGGGACACGGGACGCAGCCACCACAGGGCCGCCAGCGCGAGCACCACGGCGATGAAGGAGCCGAGCCCCAGCCGGATGGTGCGGTCGGCGCCGAGCCGGTCGGTGGCGTATCCGCCGGCGAGGACTCCGGCGGTGCCGGCGATGCCGAGGACCGAGAAGACCAGGCTCCGCACGCCGTCGCCCGCGGTCAGCACACCCTCCAGATAGGGCACGAGATACGTCAGCAGCATGATCGAGCCCATGATGGCGAGCGCGCCGCCGGTGAGGGCGAGGGAGATGGGCCGGGCGGAGAGCGAGCGGATCTGCTGCCGCAGCGGCAGCGGGACCGACGGCTCGGTCGCGGGCAGGAAGAGCGCGACGAGCACCAGGCTCACCACGCCCAGGACCGCCATCGCGCCGAAGGTGGACTGCCAGTTGAGGCTGGTGCCGATCCAGCTGCCCAGCGGCACCCCGAAGGCGATGGAGCCGGTGACCCCGATGGCCAGGACCGAGAGATACCGGCCCCGGCGCTCCGGGGGAGCCAGTTCGGCGGTGCTCGCGAAGATCAGCGGGGTCGCCGCCGCGGCGGCCAGGGCGGCGACGATCCGCAGCCCCACCATCACGGCGTACGAGTCGACGGCGGTGGCGCAGAGATTGGCCGCGGTGAAGACGGCCAGGGCGCTCAGCACCACCGCGCGCCGGGCGACATGGGACAGCAGGAGTCCTGCCAGGGGGGTGACGATCGCGATGGTCAGCGAGAACACCGTGACGAGCTGACCGGCGACGGCCTCGGAGACCGAGAGCCCTTCGGCCAGCTCGGGGAGTATCCCCGCGATCACATGATCGTCCGTGTAGAACGTGAATATCGACAGGAACAGCGCGATGAGCCACATCGGCATCGCGGTTCCTTTCCCCTCTGCCACCACTTCTCCTGACCGGTCATGGGTTGGTCTCGACGGGCCGCGGTGCCCCGGCACGTGCCGGGGCACCGTGGCGGGAACTACTTCCTGGTCTCGGACAGATACGTCTGCCAGACCTTCTGGACGGTCTTCCGCGACGCCAGTTCGCCCTGGCCGGAGGCGAGGGTGTTCAGGTCGTTGGCGGACGCGTAGAAGGCGAAGCCGGACATGCCGTACCAGACGTCGGCGTCCGGGATGACGACCTTGCCCGTGAGCTTCTTGAAGGGCGCCTTCTTCTGGAGGGCGGCCGGGTCGTAGTAGGCGCCCTTGGGGATGACGATCAGCTCGGCGTCCTGCTCGGGCAGGAACTCCGAGGAGAGCGGCACCGAGTACCCCTTCACCTCGCGCCGCTGGAACTCGGGCCGGGTGAACCCGGCCTCCTCGATGAGGGTGGAGATGGGCACGTGCGGCGGCATGGTGAAGTCGTTCTGCCCGAAGGAGTTGCCGAGCAGGGAGAGCGTCTGGTCGCCCTTCGCGGCCTTGTTGGTCTCCGCCGGCTTCTTCAGCAGCGCCTCGGTCGCCGCGATCTGCCGCTTGCCGGTCTCCTCCTGGCCGAAGTAGCCCGCCGTCTCGGTGACGATGTCGCGCCAGGTGCCCTCGATGGGCAGCACGACCGTCGGCGCCAGCTTGACGAGCTTCTTGTAGCCGACTCCGGCGGGCCCGGCCGCCCCGGTGCCGACCAGCAGATCGGGTCCGTCGGCGGTGAGCTTCTCCATGGAGGGGACGGTTCCGACGGTGATGTCGCGCAGTTCGACGCCCTCGGCCTCAAGGATCTCCTGGGCGCGCGGCTGGGCGCTCGCCTTGTAGACGACCTTGGGCTTGATGCCGAGCGAGACGAGGGTGAGCCCGGCGACCTCGTCGAGCGCGACCACGGACTTGGGCGCGGTCGGCACGTTCAGGGTGCCGAGCGCGTGGGTGACGGAGCGGGTCGTCTTCCCGGCGGGGGCCTTCTCCCCGCCGGAACCGCCGTCCGACCCGTCCTTCTCCGACGATGTTCCGCAGCCGCCGAGGAGCAGCGGCGCCACCAGGGCCGCTGCGACAAGGACACGACGCTTTCTCATGGTTCTTCTTCTTTCGCTGTTTCTTCTTCTTGTCCTACGCTCGCGCGCCGGCGTTACCGAGCATTCGGTTCACCTGCTGGGCGAGCGCCCTCGGCAACCGGGAGACCGTGGCGATGAACACCTTGTTGCGCATCCCGGGGAGCGAGAACGTCTTTCCTCTGCGGATGTCCGCGAGGCACCGGTCGACCACGTCGTGGGGCTCCAGCCACCAGCCGTCGCCGACCGTGCGCACGTCGATACCGGCCCGTGCGTGGAATTCGGTGCGGACGAATCCCGGGGCCAGGACCACGACCCGGGTATTGGTGCCGCGCAGGGCATGGCTGAGCCCCTGCGAGAAGTAGAGAATCCATGCCTTGGAGGCGGCATAGGTCGATCCGCGCCCCGGCACGAGTCCGGTGATGGAGGAGAGGTTGACCACCGTTCCCCCGTCGCCCGCGAGCATCGTGGCGACGGCGGCGTGGGTGAACTCCTGGGTGCCGGCGACATTCACGGCGAGCTGGTCGTCCAGCTCGGCGCGGTCCACGGACCAGAAGGCGCCGGAGACCCCGAACCCGGCGGCGTTCACCAGGAAGTGCACGCCCTCCTCGATCCGGGCCGTGACGGTCCCCCGGCCGGCGGCGGACGCCAGATCGGCGGGGAGCACCTCGCAGCGGACCCCGTACCGCCCGGTCACCCGGTCCGCCACGGCCGTGAGCCGGTCCTGGTCGCGGGCGACCAGGACGAGGGAGTACCCGCGCCGGGCGAGCCGGTCCGCGAAGGCGGCGCCCAGGCCCGAGCTGGCGCCGGTGATCAGGGCGGTGCGGCCGGTGCCCGGGCCGGTGCCCCGGACACACGGCTCCGGCCGCCCGGCGGCGCGTTCACTCCCGGTCATCGCCCTCACCCTCCAGATAGGCGTCGAGATCGTCCTCGCTCAACTCGGTGACCTCGCGGTACATCGCGGCGATCTCCTCCAGCCGGGCGCCGTCCGCGCCGGTGCCGCGGAGCAGGGCCGCGAACTCGGCGGCGCTGCGGGTGGAGAAGACACCCCCGGGTCTGATCCGGGCCCCCGGGAGGATCTCCCGCAGGTCCAGCACCACCCGGGAGACGAACAGGGAATCGCCGCCCAGCAGGAAGAAGTTGTCATCGGGCAGCACCCGCTCCACCTCCAGAGCGCGTGCCCACACCTCGCAGACCAGCCACTCCAGCGCGTTCGCGGGTACGGTCCGGTCCGCGCGCTCCCCGCCGTCGCCGTCGTCGCCGGGGCCGCCGGCGTGCTCGCTCTCGTACGCGCGCAGCAGCGCGGCCCGGTCCACCTTGCCGTTGCGGCTGGTGGGCAGGGTGTCGACGGCGATCAGGCGGTGGGGGCGCAGCGCGGGGGCGAGCCCGGTCATGGCCCGTTCCCGCACCGCCCGGGGGTCGGTGCCGTGGTCGAGGACCACGAAGGCCACGAGTGCGCGCACCGTGCCGTGGCCGGGTCCGGGCACCGGGAGGACCGCCGATCGGCGCACTCCGGGGAGGCCGTTGAGGAAGGCGGTCACCTCGCCGGGCTCCACCCGGTGGCCGCGGATCTGCACCTGGTCGTCGGCGCGGCCGATGAACTCGATGAGCCCGTCGCGGTACCGCCCGAGGTCGCCGGTGCGGAAGAACACCTCACCGGTGTCCGGGTCCGTGTGGTGGCGGTCCCGGGAGATGCGGCCGGCGGTGAGATAGCCGGGTGTCACCCCGACCCCGGAGACGACCAGTTCCCCGGTGGCCCACGCGGGCCGGTCCCGGAAGTCGCCGTCCACCACCCGGTAGCGGGTGGCGGGGATGGGCCGGCCGTACGGGACGGTCGCCCAGTCGGCGCCGACGGCGTCCGGGCCGTCGGTCTCGTGGACGATGTTCCAGCCGGTGGTCTCGGTGGGGCCGCCGATGCTCACGGGCTCGACCCCGGGGGCGGCCGACCGCAGCCGGTCGAGCAGCGGCAGCGGGACCCAGTCGCCGCCGGTGAGCACCCGGCGCAGCGACGGCAGCGCGGACGGTCCCGGGGCGCCGTCGAGCAGCATCTCCACCACGGCCGGCGCGGCGCACACGGCGGTGACGGAGTGCCGGACGACCGCGTCCGCCCACTCCTGGGCGTCGGCCGCCGCTCCGCGCCCGGCGACGACGACCGTGCCGCCCGCGCCGAGCATCACGAACAGGTCGAACAGCGACAGATCGTGGTGGAGCGAGGCCACGGCCAGCGAGGTGTCCGCCTCGGTGAGACCGAAGCGCTCGATGGTGTGGTCCACACAGTTGGCGAGACCGTCCAGGGTGATCGGCACCCCCTTGGGCTCGCCGGTGGAGCCGGAGGTGAAGAGCACGTAGGCCCACGCGGAGCCGGGCCGGCCGGACGGGCCGCCGGGCCAGGGGGCGCGCCAGGAGTCGTCGGCCGCCGCCGGTTGTGCCGGGGTGACGACGGCCACTCCGGGCAGGTCCTCGTCCGGGACGAGCGCCCGGCTGGTCCCGTCGGTGACCACCACGCGTACGCCCGCGTGGCGCAGCACGGTGGCGATGCGCTCCGGCGGGGCCTCGGGGTCGAGCGGCAGATACGGCCGGCCGGCCTCCAGCACGCCGAGACAGGCCGCGTACTGCCGCGGGCCGCGCGCCGTCAGGACCGCGACGGGCCGGTCGGTCTCGCCCGTCGGGGGGATCTCGTCGGTCTCGCGGGTCTCGCGGGTCTCGCCGGTGGGGCCGGTGGGGCCGGCGAGCGCGTCCGTCACGGCCAGCGCGACCGCGCGGGCGGCCGCCGCCAGCTCGCCCCGGGTCACGGTCCGTCCGCCGTCCACCAGGGCGGGGGCGCCGGGGTCGCGGAGGGCGTGCTCCCGGATCACCGTGTGCGGCGGGGCGCCCGGCGCGGTGCGCCCGGGGCCGGTGCCGCGCTCCCGGGCCACGGCCGGGGAGACCGCGGCCACCGGGGGCTCGGACCAGCGGGACCCGGAGTCGCCGAGGGCCTCCAACTGGCTCACGAGCAGCCGGAACACCCCGTCCACCAGGGTCCTCGGGAACAGCTCCTCCACCACGTCCCAGTTGAGCACCAGGGCCCCGGCGCGCTCCCGCAGCAGCAGGTCCATCCACACCTGGGGGGTCTGGCTGAGCGCGTAGGTCTCGCGCAGCCGCCCGTCGAAGATCTCGTCCACGCCGTCGCCGACACCGAGTTCGCTGGTCATCACCACGGGCGCGAGCGCCTCGGTGACACCGCCGTTGCGGCGGATCAGCTCCCGGGTGACGTCCATCCCGCTGAAGTGGCGGTGGTCCAGATCGCTGAGCAGCCGCCGCTGCACGCGCGCGGCCAGCCCCTCGAAGGAGCCGGTGCCGCCGGTGTCCACCTCCAGCAGGGTGAAGGAGGCGCACTCGCCGACGATGGAGTCGACCCCGGGGTGGACCGGGTGGCGGCTCATGCTCGGCACATTGAGCAGGAACCGGGGCGCGTCCGACCACTGGGCGAGGGCCCAGGCGTAGGCGCCGAGCACGACGGCCGTGGGGGTGAGTCCCCGCTGCGCGGCGTCCGCGCGGATCCGGGCCCAGCGCTCGGGCGCGAGGGTGTGGCGCCGGTTGACGAAGACCGGCGCGGCCACCGTCGCGGGGTCCCGGACAAGCGGCAGCCGGGGCCCGGCGGGCAGGGTGTCGATCCTGCCCCGCCAGTAGTCGGCCGCCCGCCGGAACTCGGGCTGCTCGCGCAGCCGGCCCACCGCCGCCACATAGTCGCGGAAGGTGGGGGCGCCGGGGGCGGGGACCAGTTCGCCGCGGAGCGCGGCGGACCAGTCGTCGAAGATCACCTGGATGCCCCGGGCGTCCGCGAGCAGCGCGTCGATGCTGACGCACATCCGCAGCACGCCCTCGGGCAGCCGCACGAACACCACGTTGAACAGCGGGAAGACACCCGGGGGCCGGCTCTCGTGGGAGAGCCGGTCGCGGACGGCCGGCGCGGCGCCGGGATCGGCCACCGCGTCGACGACCTCGCAGACGTACGGCGGTACGTCAGCGGCGGGCAGCACGCGCTGGGTCATGGTCTGTTCGTCGAAGACCGTCCGGAGCGTGTCGTGCCGGTCGATCAACTGCCGCAGCGCGTCCTGGACCTCCTCGATCCGGATGCCGGAGTCCGCGCGGCCGGAGCCCGGGGCCGCCTCCGCGCCCTCGTACTCCAGATAGAGGTGGCAGGCCACCCCGCCGCCCTCGATGTCGCCGCCGCGCCCGACGAGATACGCCTGCTGCTGGTCGAGGAGGTCGAAGGGCTCGTACCGCTGGTCCGGCCGGGGCCGCAGGGCCGGCTCGGTGTCCGGGGCGGCGGGGACCGCGACCCGGGCGGCGACCCGGGCCGCGAGCGCGTCGAAGCGGGGGTGCTCGGCGACATCGGGCACGTTCAGCCGGATGCCGAGCCGGCGCCGCACCGCCGACACCACCTGGATCGCGGTGAGGGAACTCCCCCCGACCTGGAAGAAGTCGTCCTCGTCGGCGACCTCGGCGACCCCGAGGACCTCCGTCCAGATGGCGGCCAGCTCGGCCCGCGGGCCGGTCCTCCGCACGCCGGGCGCCCGGGTGGCGGCGGTGGTGTGCTCGGGGAGGGCGGCCTTGTCCACCTTGCCGCTGGGGGTCAGCGGCAGGGCGTCCAGCAGGACCACCGAGGCCGGCACCATGTAGTCGGGGAGCGTCTCGCCGAGGCGCTCGCGCAGCCGGGCGGGGAGCGAGCCGTCGGCGGTGCGCGGCACCACATAGGCGACGAGGACATTGGCGCCGGAGGAGTCGCGCCGGGTGACCGTCGTCGCGTTGGCGACCTCCCGCTCGTCCAGCAGCCGGGCGGTGATCTCGTCCGGCTCGACCCGGTGGCCCCGGATCTTCGTCTGCGCGTCGCCGCGCGTCACATAGGCGAGCCCGCCGTCCGGGAGCAGCCGCACCCGGTCGCCCGTCCGGTACATCCGGGCGCCCGGCGCGCCGAAGGGGTCGGCGACATAGCGCTCGGACGTCAGCCCGGGGCGCCGCAGATAGCCCCGGGAGAGCTGGGTGGCCGCCGCGTACAGCTCGCCGACCCCGCCGGGCTCCACCGGGCGCAGCCGCTCGTCGAGAACGTACGCCCGGCAGGTGTCCAGGAGCGGTCCGAGGGCGACCGGGCCCTTGGCGTGGCCCCGGCCGCGCCGGGGCAGCGGGAGGGCCGTGATGACATGGGTCTCGGTGGGCCCGTAGTGGTTGTGCAGGGTGGTGCGCGGGTGCCGGTCGAGGAAGCGGCCGATCCAGTCGTTCATCACCAGCGGTTCGCCGGACTGGTAGACATGGCGCAGCTCCGGCAGGACGGTGCCGGTCTCGGCCGACGCCCGGCACATCTCCTGGAGCATCACCTGCGGGCAGAAGAACTCGGTGACCCGCTGCCGGGCCATCAGCGCGACCAGCGCCTCGGGGTCGGTGCGCTCCTCGTCGCGCGGGAGGACCAGGCACTTGCCGGCGGCCAGCGCGGTGAGGATCTCCTGGCTGGCGACGTCGAAGTTCAGGCTCGCGAACTGGAGGACGCGCGGGTCGCTCTCGGCGGTGGCGGTACGGGTGTGCCAGTCCACCAGGTTGCCGATGGCGCCGACCGTGTGCACGACGGCCTTGGGGGTGCCGGTGGAGCCGGAGGTGTAGAGGACGTACAGCGCGTCGTCGGGGCCGGCGGGGGCCCACTCCGGGTCGCCCGGCAGTCCGTCCGCGTCGGCGATGTCGATGGCCCGGGTGGTCTCCGCGTCCGCGTAGGGCGCGAGGGTGCCGGCGTCGCCGATGACCGTGTCCACACCGGAGTCGGCGGCCATGAAGGCCAGCCGGGCGCGCGGGTAGGCGATGTCCAGCGGCAGATAGGCGCCGCCCACGCGCAGCACCGCGACCATCGCGGCGATGGCGTCGACGGAGCGGGGCAGGGCGATGCCGACCGTGCTGCCCCGGCCGCACCCGTGCTTGCGCAGCAGTTCGGCGACGGCGGCGGAGCGCTCGTCCAGGGTCCGGTAGTCGACAGAGGTCTCCCCGGCGAGCACCGCGGGCGCGGCCGGGGCGTGGGCGAACCGGTGGGCGACGCGCTCGGGCAGCGGGATGGACGCGGGTGCGGGGGCGCGCTCGCCCCGGGTCAGCCGGTCCGTGAACCGCTCCAGGTCCGCCGGGTCGATGGACCGCACATCGTGGTCGACCACGGCGACCCCGTCGGCGCGCCGCTCGACCGCCAGCGGGTAGGCGTGTCTCGGGTCCTCGCTGTGCTCGGTGATCCGGACCTCGGTGCCGGGTCCCGCGGCACCGGCCGGGAGGTCCCGCACCCAGGCCCGGTCGAGGAGCAGGGAGCCGCCCGACGGGTCCGGGACCGGGGGCTCCGGGTCGCCGCCCAGGAGGACGCGGACCTCTCCCGGGGTCACCGACGGCATCAGCGACCGCAGCCAGTGCGCCACCTCCGGCTCCGGCACCGCCGCCGACAGCGTCACCTCGACGCTGCGGCGGAGGGGGTAGCGGAGGGCCCCGGCCGTGGAGGTGTCCGGCGCGCCGGAGGAGCGGGACGGCGCGCCGGAGGAGCGGGACGGCCCGCCGGCGGACGCCACCCGGGCGCACAGCTCCCGAGCGATCCCGTGGGGGAGGGCCGCCCGGCCCGGGCCGCGCGGGGCCGCCACCGAGACGAGGTGCAGCTCGCCCCGGCCGTCGGCGGGTTCGGGCAGCCGCGCCACCCGCAGGGTCCAGCCGCCGTCGCCGGCGAGGACGCCGTGCCACTGCGCTGCCTGGACCTCGCGGAACGCGGCGAGCGCCGCCGCCTCGCCGAGGCCGGTGAGATCCACCGCGTCGGCGGTGCCGGGCGCGCCGTCCCGGCCGGGGGGTTCATGACGGACGAGCCCTGCCGCCTCCACCCATCGGTGTGCGGGTACGGCACCCCGCACCCGCAGCACGATATGGGCCACTGGAGTCCCCATGCTCAGACCGCCTCCGTACGATTCCGTGACACGAACCTGCTCCTCAGAAGATCGAGAGATCGAGCGGGGCACCGGTGAACCGCGCGCCCAGCGACTCGGCGCTGGACACCCCCCGCGGTGGATGGAACGCCAGCGCCCGGGAGGCGGACAGCAGATACGCCGGTTCCGGCCCGGTGACGAAGGCGAGGCCGCCGAGGAGCCCGGCCAGCCGGGCGCAGAGGTCCGGCAGCCGCGCCTCCACGTACAGCCGGGCCATCAGCGCCTCGGTCATGGCCTCGTCGGCCGCGCCGCCCGCGTCGAAGGTGGCCGCGGCGCGCTCACAGGCGCTGCGGCAGACGAACAGTTCGGCGGCGAGTTCGCCCAGCGCGCGCCGCTCCACCCGGGGCGCGTGGGCCGCCCGGTCGAAGAGCGACTGGGCGGTGCCGAGGTAGGTGCCGCAGGCCAGCACCTCGAACCAGGTCCAGGCGCGCACCTGCAACTCGTCCATGCCCCGCTCGGGCCGGCCGCCGGGAACCACCATCTCGGCGGGGACGCGCACCCGGTCGAGCACGACCTCGTCGCTCTCCGCCGCCGCGAGCACCGGGCTGCGCCAGAAGGGGCGTACCGAGACGCCCTCGATGGCCGCCGGGATGACGGCGAGGGCGACCGTGCCGTCCCGCTCGTCACCGGACCGCACCAGCACGCTGCTGGTCAGGATCGACATGGAGCGGGCCAGGCTGCACGGCTTCTTCGACCCTTCGAGCACATAGCCGCCGTCCTCCTGGAGGGTGGCGGTGGTGCGCGGGACCAGCGCGTCCGAGCCCCGGCGGGCCTCGGACGAGGCCGAGGCGAGGAGGTGGTCGTGGGCCGCGACGGAGGCGAGCAGGGCCCACTGGGGGGCGTCGTCGCCGACATGGACGCGGAGGTACTCCACGAAGGAGACCACCGCGAGGTGGTGCATCATCGTGCCCACGCCGAGGGAGGGGGAGAGGGTCGCCAGCGCCGACTGGACCCGCAGCGCGGACCGGCAGTCGAGGCCGTGGCCGCCGTGCCGCTCGGGGATCAGCAGCCCCGGCCCCTTCGCCTCGCGGAACAGGCCGAGCACCGGACTGTTCCCGCCCTCCAGTTCCATCAGCCCGTGTGCGCCGAGGCCGGTGATCAGACCGGGCAGCAGGGCGTCGGTGAAGGCCGCGTCGGCCTCGGTGAAGGCGCTCCAGCGCCGTCCCTGTTCACTCATGGCCGTGCTCCTCGCTGCTTGCGGTGACCGTTGTCGCGGTGCGGTGGTGGGGAATGCGCGGTGCGGGCGGGGCGGCTGACGCGCCGCCCGGTGCCTCGGGGGTGGCGCCGAGCGCCTGTCGGACCCAGCGCGTCAGTGACAGCGGGGTGTTGTGGGTGGCGAAGACCTTGACCGGGACGGTCACCCCGAGCGAGTCCCGGAGCCTGCGCCGCAGGTCGACCG
The DNA here is from genome assembly GCF_053594535.1 of Streptomyces sp. NPDC001889. Taxonomy (NCBI): domain Bacteria; kingdom Bacillati; phylum Actinomycetota; class Actinomycetes; order Kitasatosporales; family Streptomycetaceae; genus Streptomyces; species Streptomyces sp. NPDC001889. Next base: position 208,009 of record NZ_JBSFER010000002.1, on the reverse strand, counting down.
TGGTGAGCGAGTCGAGTCCCAGCTCGGTGAAGGTGTGGTGGCCGCGCTCGTCGGCGTCGGCGGGCGCCAGGTGCAGCACCCGGGCCACCGCCGCCAGGACCGCCGTGTCGGGACTCGGCGCCGGTGCCGGTTCCGGTGTTTCGCCTGCCGCCGGTGCCGGGTCCGCCGCTCGCGGAGCGGGTACGGGAACGGGGGCAGGAGCCGGTGCGGGCGCGGGCGCGGCGGGGTGAATCCAGAACCGGCGGTGCGCGAACGGGGTGGTCGGGAGATCGGCCGGTTCCCCGGCGGGCCCGCCGAAGGTCTCCGGCGTCCAGCGGACCGGCACCCCCCGGGTCCAGGCCAGGGCGACCGAGGAGAGGAAGTCGCCGTACGAGCCGTGGTCGCGCCGCAGACTGCCCAGCACGATCGTGTCCGCGCCGTCCGCGAGCCCGTCCAGGGTGGCCGTGATCGGCGAGGTCAGCACCTCGTGCGGGCTGATCTCGACGAACGCCGTCCGCCGCGAGCCCGCCACCGCCGCCACCGAGCGGGCGAACCGCACCTCGCCGCGGAGGTTCTCGTACCAGTAGGCGCCGTCCAGCTCCGGGCCGGTGAGCCGGCCGGCCCGCGCGGTGGAGAAGAACGGGGTGTGCGCCGTCCGGGGCGAGAGGTCCGCGAGCGCGGCCGTCAGCTCGGTCTCGACGGGCTGGACCATGGCGGAGTGGGAGGCGTAGTCCACGGCGACGGTCGCGGTCCGCACCCCCGCCGCCGCCAGGCGGTCGACCAGCGCGCGGACGGCCCCGGCCGGGCCCGACACCACCGTGCTGCCGGGCCCGTTGACGGCCGCGACCTCGACCCGGCCGGCGGGCGACGGGTCCCGCGCCAGCTCGTCGCGGGCCGCGGCCTCGTCGAGTCCGACCACGGCCATCGCGCCGCTGCCCGAGAGCCGGGAGAGGAGCCGGGCCCTGACGGCGACCACCCGGGCCGCGTCCGCGAGATCGAGCGCCCCCGCCGCGTACGCGGCGGCCACCTCGCCCTGCGAGTGTCCGATGACCAGGTCGGGGACGACTCCCGTGGAGCGCCACAGATCCGCCAGTCCCGCCATCGTCGCGAACAGCGAGACCTGGATACCCTCCAGGGTCCTGCCGTGTCCCTCGGGGTCGTCGCCGCGCAGCAGACCGGGAACGGAGAAGTCGACATACGGCGCGAAGGCCTCCGCCGAGGCGGCGACGCTCCGGGCGAACACCCGTGACTCGGCGAGCAGCCGCCGGCCCATGCCGGACCACTGCGAGCCCTGGCCGGGGAAGACGAAGGCCACGGCGCAGTCGCCGCGCGCCTCCCCGAACGCCACCCGGTCGCCGGCCTCTCCGCGCCGCGCGGCGGCGAGCCCGGCGAGCAGCCCGGCCCGGTCCTCCGCGACGACGGACGCGCGGTACGGGAGGGCGGCCCGGCCCGTCGCCAGCGTCAGCGCGGCGGCCGGGAGCGCGGGCGCCGTGCCCGGGTCCCGGGCCAGCGCGGCGCCGACGCGCCCCAACTGGTCGCGCAGCGCGGCGCGGTCCCCCGCCGAGACGACGAACGGCAGCGCGGGCACCGGCTCCCGGGCGGGCGGGGGCGGGCTCACGGGCTCGGCCTCCTCGATCAGCAGATGCGCGTTGGTGCCGCTCATGCCGAACGAGGAGATCGCGGCCCGGCGCGCCCGTGCCCCGCGCGGCCAGGCCGCCGGCCGCTCCAGCAGCCGTACGCTGTCGGGCCAGTCGACCTTCGGCGTCGGGGTGTCCGTGTACCGGGTCGCCGGCAGCCGCTCCCCGTGCAGGGAGGCCACCATGGCGATCAGACCGCCGACGCCGGCCGCGGCCTGGGTGTGCCCGATGACCGACTTGAGGGAGCCGAGGAGGACGGGCGCGGCCGAGGGGTCGCGCGCGCCGTAGGTGTCGATGACGGCCTGGGCCTCCACCGAGTCGCCCAGGACGGTGCCGGTGCCGTGCGCCTCCACGACGTCCACGTCGCCGGGGCGCAGCCCGGCGTCGGCGAGCGCCCGGGCGATGACCCGGCGCTGGGCGCCGCCGCTGGGCGCGGTCAGTCCGTTGCTCGCGCCGTCCTGGTTGACCGCGCTGCCGCGCACGGTGGCGAGAATCCGCAGGCCCCGGCGGTGTGCCTCGGAGCGGCGGGCCACGACGACGACACCGGCGCCCTCGCTCCACACCGTTCCGTCGGCCGCCGCGGAGAACGGGCGGCAGCGGCCGTCGGCGGCGAGGCCGCCCAGGCGCTGGAACTCCTGGAACATCTTGGGTGTCGACATCACGGTGACACCTCCGGCGAGCGCCAGTCCGCACTCGCCGCGCAGCAGCGAGGCGGCGGCGAGATGGATGGCGACCAGCGAGGAGGAGCAGGCGGTGTCGACGGTGAGCGCCGGTCCGGTGAGGCCGAGCTGATAGGCGACCCGGCCGGAGAGGACGGCGTTGGACGCGCCGGTCAGCTCATGGCCGCCGAGATCGTCGCCGGCCTCGCGGGCGGCGGTGGCGTAGTCGCCGGCCATGGCGCCGAGGAAGACGCCGACCTCCTGCCCGTGCAGGGACCGGGGGTCGCAGCCGGCCCGTTCGAGGGCCTCCCAGCACAGCTCCAGGGCGATGCGCTGCTGCGGGTCCATGGCGCGGGCCTCCCGGGGGGAGATCCCGAAGTGGGCCGCGTCGAATCCGGCGGCGTCCGCGAGGAATCCGCCGTGGCGGGGGTGGGGTCCCGGTACGGCCCAGGCGGGACCTCGGTCGTCGGGGAAGCCGCCCAGGGCCTCCCGGCCGGAGAGCGCGAGCTCCCACAGCTGCTCGGGGGAGGAGACCCCGCCCGGGTAGCGGCAGGCCATGGCCGCGATCACCACGGGGTCCTCGCCGGCGGCGGTCCGCCCCGGCCTCGGCTCGCCGGGCCCGGGCCGGGGCTCGGGCCGGGGCTCGATGGGGTCCGGCGCGGTGAAGGGCCGGTCCGGGCCGGCCAGCCGGGCGGCGAGGGCGGCGGGGGTCGGGTGGTCGTAGACGAGCGAGGCGGGCAGCTCGCGGCCGGTGCGCGCGGTGAGTTCGGCCCGCAGCTCCAGTCCGAGGAGGGAGGTCATGCCGAGGTCGGCGAGGGTGTCGGTGGCGTTGACGGCGTGCGCGGGGCGGATGCCCAGCACCTCGGCGACGGTCGCGAGGACGAGCCCGAGGGTGTCGCCGCCGGAGGGTGCCGGGGCGGGGCGGGCCGGGGCGGACGGAGCCGCGGTGGACGGGCCGGGGGCGGCGGGGGTGCGGACCGGTCCGGCGGCGGGTCCGGTGGGGCCTGCGGCAGGGGGTCCGGCGGTGGTGTCCGTGCCGGGCCAGTACCGCCGGCCCGTGAACCTGTGGGTCGGCAGCGGCGTCCACGGGCCCTGTGCGAACCCGGGCAGCGACCGCCAGTCGATGTCATGGCCCTGGGCGTGGGCGAGCACCACCGCGTCGAGGAACGCCCGGTACTCGTCCGGGCCGTCCCCGAGGAGGGAGGCGGCCTCCGGGGCCGCGCCGTCGGGGGTGCGGAGGGCGCCGCGGCCCATCGCGCCCAGGGCGCCGCCGGGGCCGAGTTCCAGGAGGAGCGAGGTGCCGGATTCCGCCAGGCGCTCCAGGCAGTCGCCGAAGCGGACGGTGCGCCGGATGTGGTCCACCCAGTAGTCGGCGGTGCGCAGATCGCCGCCGGTGGCGAGAGCGCCGCTCACATTGGAGAGCACGGGGAGGGAGGGGCGGCCGTAGTCGACGGTCTCGGCGACCGCGCGGAACTCCTCCAGCACCGGGTCCATGTGGTGGGAGTGGAAGGCGTGGGAGACCTTCAGCACCTTGGTGCGGCGACCGCGCCCGCGCAGTTCCCCGGCGCAGGCGAGCGTCGCCGCGCGGTCGCCGGAGAGCACGGTGCCCGCGGGGCCGTTCACGGCGGCGACATCCGATCCCGGGTGCCCGGCGGCGACCGCGCGGACCTCGTGCTCGCCCGCCTCCACCGCCACCATCACCCCGCCGGGGTCGGCCTGGGCCATCGCGGCGCCCCGGGCGAGCACGAGCCGGATCGCGTCGGAGAGCGTCAGTACGCCCGCCACGTGGGCGGCCGCCAGCTCGCCCACCGAGTGGCCGAGGACCACATCCGGGACGATCCCCAGGTCCGTCACGGTGCGGTACAGGGCGACGCCCGTCGTGAACAGGGCGATCTGGGCGTGCTGGGTGGCGTGCACCGGCGCGTCGGCGGTGCCGCTCCCCGGAGCCGGGGCGGCCAGCACCCGGTGGAGCGGCAGCTCCGCGTGGGCGTCGACGTCGGACGCGATCGCCCGGAAGTGGCGTCCGAAGGTGACCAGGCCGTCGTGGAGGGCCGCGGTCATTCCGGGGCGCTGGCTGCCCTGGCCCGGGAAGAGGAAGGCGGTGTGGGCGCGGGAGCCCGCGCCGTGCCGGATCGCCCGGTCCCGGCCGCCCTCGGCGACGGTGCGCAGCCGCTCCCGCAGCTCGTCCGCGCTCGCGGCGGTGAAGCCCGCGCGTCGCGGCAGCCGGGCCCGCCGGGTGGCGAGCGTCCGGGCGAACGCGGCCAGTTCGCCGGCGTCCGCGCAGGCGTCCGGTGCCGACGCCCACTCCGCGAGCGCCTCGGCGCCCAGCCGCAGGGATTCCGCGCTGCCGGCGGACAGGACGACGGGCACCGGCACGGCGGGGACGGCCGCAGCCGCGACAGCCGACAGCGCGGAGCCATCCGGACCGGCCCCCGCCGCGAGCCCACCGACCACGCCGACGGCCGCCCGGGACACACTCCCGGACCCCGGCGCGTCCACCGGAACGGCGGTGGGCGCGCCGTGCCCGCCCGCCCGGGGGGCCACCGGAGGTGCGGCGAGCACCACATGGCAGTTGGTGCCGCCCATGCCCACCGAGCCGACGCCCACCAGGGCGCCGTCGCGCAGCGGGACCGCCCGCGCGGGCACCCCGATGCCGGCGGCGGCGAGCCGGCGTGCCTGCGCGCCGCCCCGGTGCCCGGCCGTGCCGGGGACGGTTCCGTGCCGTGCGACCAGCACGGCCTTCACCAGGCCGAGCAGACCGGCCGCGCCCTCCAGATGGCCCGTGGTCGTCTTGACCGAGCCCACCAGGAGCCGCGCCGGGCCGCCTTCGTCACGGCTGTCTCCGGAGCGCTCGGGAGAACCCTCGCCGAACACCCGCAACAAGGCATCGGCCTCCACCCGGTCCCCGACCGGGGTCCCGGTGCCGTGCAGTTCCACGAACCCCAGCTCGGCCGGGTCGGCGCCCGCGCTCGCGCAGGCCCGCAGCAGCGCCCTCGCCTGTCCCTCGGCGGAGGGGACGACCAGGGCCTCCCCCGCGCCGCCGTGGGTGACGGCGGTGCCGCGCAGGACCGCGTGGACGCGGTCCCCGGCCCGTACGGCATCGGCCAGCGGACGCAGCACGACGGCGGCGCCGCCCTCGCCCCGGACATAGCCGTCCGCGCCGTCCTCGAAGAGGGTGGCGGAACCGGAGGGGGACTGTCCGCCGAAGGACGCGGTCGCCGTGGCCGCCTCGGTGGAGAGGTTCAGATTGACGCCGACGACCAGCGCGGCCGAGCAGTCGCCCGCGCGCAGGGCCAGCACCGCCTGGTGCACGGCGACCAGCGAGGAGGACTGGCCGGTGTCGACGACCAGACTCGGACCGCGCAGCCCCAGCAGATGGCTGATCCGGTTCGCCATGGCCGAGGGCGCCCAGCCCGCGAGGGACGAGGGGCCGATCGGCCCCAGCCGGCCGGCCGCGTGCTCCATCGCCCAGTCCGCGCCCATCGAGCCGGCGAAGACGCCGACCTCCGCGTCACGCGCGGCGCCGGGCACCCGCCCGGCGTCCTCCAGGGCGGCCCAGCCCAGTTCGAGCGCCCACCGCTGGTGCGGGTCCATCGTCGTCGCCTCGCGCCGCGACACCCCGAACACCTCGGCGTCGAAGCGCGCCGCGTCCTCCAGGTAGGAGCCGCGCACCGACCGCGACAGCAGCCCGGCCGGGATCGCGTCCGGGTCGAACCGGCCGTCGGGTGCCCGCCCGTCGGCCCGCCGGCCGTCGAGCAGCAGCCGCCACAGCTCCTCGGGCGACTCGGCGCCCGGGACCCGGCAGGCCAGCCCGACGACGGCGATGTCGCCCTGCGTACCGCGGTCGCTCATGCCTCACCGCCGCCGAGCGCGGCTCCGGAGACGACCGCGCGGTCCCGGTCCCCGAGGACGGCGGCGACCGATCCGGGGGTGGCGCCGAGCGTGATGCCGAGCACCCGGTCGGAGAGCAGCCCCAGCGAGCTGAGGTTGGCGAAGCCGGGCCCCTGCTCGTACCCCGCGAGGGTCGGCAGCAGCAGCCGGGGGGTGACACCGTCCAGGGCGAGGTCCGGGCCGATCCGGCGCTCGATGGCCCGCACGCCGTCGGTGGTGTCGCCGACGGCCCGGAACAGGGCCTTGCGGGCCACGGGTCCGAGCAGGTCGAGGAACCAGTCGGGGCGGGCCCCGGTGGCGTCGATGACGACGTCGAAGCGGAGCGCGCGGTCCGCGCGGCCGGGGTTGCTGAGCACCAGTTCGGTCGAGCCGCCGACGCGGTCGACGGAGACCACGGTGCCCTGCTGGTGCTCCACCCGGGCGTCGGTGGTGATCGCCTCGATGGCGCGGGGCGAGAAGACCCCCCGGTCGGTCCGCGCGATGACGTCCCTGCGGTCCTTCTCGGAGAGTTCGCGCCACCGCTCGGGGCTGGAGTAGAGCGCGTTCTCGAAGTAGCCCTCGCCCCGGCTGTAGACCACCGGCTGCGGGCTGATCACCGTCGTGGCGCCGCCGTGCTGCCGCATCAGGTACTCGACGATGGTCGCGGCGGTCTCGCCGCCGCCGACCACGGCCACGTCCGGCTCGGCCGCGTCGGTGCCGAGGCCCAGGCGCCAGAACTCCTCGACGCTGCGGGTGGCGTCACCCGGGAGCAGCCCGTCGTGAGGGCCCGGGCCGCTGATCATCATCTGGTCCAGGAGGAGCACGGCCTCACCGCCGCCGTCGCCCTCGACGGCGACCTCCCAGCGGTCGCCGGCGATCTCCAGACCGCAGACCCGGCCGCGCACCAGGGCGAAGTCCATCAGATCGGCGGCCCAGCGCAGATAGGCGGCCCAGGTGGCGTGGCGGGGGCCGGGCCTGCCGCTGTCCACCCAGGTGGCGTACTCGCCCCGGGAGACCAGGTAACCGGCCCAGCTGAACTGCTGCATCCGGGCGTTGACCTCGGCCGCCAGCGGCCCGTACACCTCCGAGGCGTAGGGGAATCCGAGGTCCTTCTCGGGGCTGGTGGAGAGCCGGGGGCGGCCGTTGGTGCGCCCGCCGACCGGGGTCCAGTTGGCGCCCACACCGTGGGGCTCCACGACCACCACGCGCGGCGCGGGCAGACCCAGTTCACGCAGGACCTGGCTCTTCGCGGCCGTGGCCAGCGCCTTCGGTCCGGCCCCGACGACACCGAGCAGCCCGTGCGGGTCGCGGTGGCCGGTGCCGAAGCGACGTCGGGCTTCCTCCAGGGAGAGCGGCTCCATCGATTCAGTGCTCCAGGCTTCTGTCGGATGTTCTTCGAATGGGGAGGGGTGCGGGCGCGCGGTCGCGCGCCGGGGGGCCGGCGGGATCACCGGCCCTCGGGGGAACGGCATGTCAGCCGCGCCCCCAACTGCCCAGCAGGGCCTGAAGGGTGTCCTTGTCGAGCCCGGACGCCTCGGTCGCCGACACGGGCGCCCCGGCCGCGGGCCGCTCCCCGGCGCGGGCGGCGTCGGCCGCCGCCCGGTCGCAGGCCGCGGCCATCTCGCCGACGGTGGGGTGCTCGAACACCATCTGCGCGGTCAGCGGCAGCCCCCGGGACCTGGCCCGGCTGGCGAGCTGCACCGAGATGATGCTGTCGCCGCCCAGCGCGAAGAAGCCGTCGGTGCGGCCCACGTCCCGGGCGTCGAGCACGTCCTCGAAGAGGGCGGCGACCGTCCGCTCGGTCTCGCCCACCGGGGGTTCGTGCGCGCTGTCGGCGCGCACCCGGGGCTCCGGCAGCGCGGGCCGGTTCAGCTTCCCCGACCCGGTGAGCGGCATCGCGTCCAGCACGGTGATCACCGATGGGTGGAGGTACGAGGGCAGTTCCCGCGCCAGCCTCTCCCGCACCGAGGCGACCACGGCGTCGGGGTCGGCCGACGGGTCGGCGAGGGTGAGATATCCGGCGAGGGTGGTGGAGCCGTGCGCCTCGTGGGTGCGGGCGGCGGCCAGCGCGACCCCGGGCACCGACCGCAGCGCCGTCTCGATCTCGCCGAGTTCGACGCGGATGCCGCGCAGCTTCACCTGGTGGTCGGTGCGCCCGCCGAAGACCAGCCGGCCGTCGGCGCTCCACATCGCCCGGTCGCCGGTGCGGTAGAGCAGTTCGCCGGGGCGGGTGGCGTACGGGTTGGGCAGAAAGCGCTCGGCGGTCAGCCCGGGGCGGCGCCAGTAGCCGCGGGCCACCTGGTGGCCCGCCGCGTACACCTCGCCGGGCACGCCCACCGGGCAGAGGTTGAGCCGGGCGTCGAGGACCAGCACCCGGGAGCCGTCGACGGGCGTGCCCAGGTGCAGCCCCTCCTCGTGGAGCCGGCCGCGCACCACGCCGCCGCTGAGTTCGGTGGCGCCGTAGTTGTTGATGATCTCGCTGTCGGGCGCGGCGGCGCGCAGCCGCTCCAGCAGCGGTCCGGTCATCGGTTCACCGCTGGTCACCCAGCGCGGCACCGAGCGCACCGCGTCGGGCGACGCGCCGAGCAGGGCGTTGATCGCCGTGGGCACGGCGGTGACCTGGCCGACCGGGTTCTCCTCGATCAGCCGGACCAGACTGCCCACGTCCCGGGCCTCGTTCTCGTCCGCGAGGAGGAGTTCGGCGCCCGCGACGACACCGGCGAGGATCTCGCAGCCGCCGTCGTGGAAGCTCAGCCAGCCCTGGCAGAGCCGGACATCGGGCGAGGCGATCGGGTAGCGCAGCGGCTGCCAGGTCAGCCGGGCCGCGAAGGCGCGGTGGGTGCCGATGACTCCCTTGGGCACGCCGGTGGAGCCCGAGGTGTAGAGGAAGTACGCGATGTTCTCGCCGCGCGCCCGGCGGGCGGTCTCCTCCGGCAGCCGCTCGGCGGGCTGCGCGGCGAGCGCCGCGACGACTTCGGGCGCGTCCAGCGCCAGCCGGGGCGAGGCCGCCGAGCCGGGCAGCTCGACCGGGGCGTCCGAGCGGGTCACCACGGCCACCGGCGCCGCGTCCTCGATCATGAAGGCGAGCCGGTCGGCGGGCAGCCGCATGTCGAGGGGGAGGTAGGCGGCGCCCGTCTTCACCACGGCGAGCAGCGCCACGACCATGTCCACCGAGCGGGGTACGGCGATGGCCACGAACCGCTCGGGTCCCGCGCCGCGTTCGATGAGGAGCCGGGCCAGCCGGTCGCTCCGCTCGTGCAGCGCTCCGTAGCCGATGGTCTCGCCCGCGCAGTCCACGGCGGTCCGCGCGGCGAACCCGGGCTCCCGGAGCCGGCTCCGGCCGCGCTCGATCAGCTCCGGCAGGGTCTCGGCCCGGCCGGGGACGGCGCGCGGGCCGCGGCTCCACCGGTCGAGCACCAGCTCCCGCTCCCGCGCGGGGACCAGGTCCAGCTCGTGCAGCCGCCGGCCGGGGCGGTCCGCGAGGGCACCGAGCACCAGCCCGAGGCCCTCGGCGAGCCGGGCCACCGTCTCGGCGTCGTACAGGTCACGGCGGTAGATCAGCTCGCCGCCCCAGCCGCCGGTGGCCGAGTCGGGCTCGAAGTTCACCGACAGGTCGTACTTGGCGGTGGCGGTGTACTGCGGGATCAGCCGCCAGTCCAGGCCCTCCGTGCGCCGGTGCAGGGCCTCCTCGTCGCGCAGCTGGACCAGGACCTGGAAGAGGGGGCTGACGCTGAGCGAGCGCTCCACGCCGACGGCGTCCACGACCTGCTCGAAGGGCAGCTCGGCATGGTCGTAGGCGTCGACCGCGCGCGCCTTGGCGCGGGTGACGACCTCTTCCAGGGTGGGGTTGCCGGAGAGGTCGTTGCGGACCACGAGGAGGTTGACGAAGAGCCCGACGACCTCGTCCAGCTCCTCGTCGGGCCGGTTGGCCACCGGGGTGCCGAGGGGGATGTCCTCCCCCGCGCCCCGCAGGCCCAGCAGCACGGCGACGGCGCTCTGGAGCACGATGAAGGGGGTGGCCCCGGTGCGCTCCGCCAGCTTCTCCACGGCGGTGCGGGTCCGCTCGTCGACGGCGAGGGGGACGACGCCGCCCGCGCTGTCGGGCTGTGCCGGGCGGGTCCGGCCGAGCAGGACGGAGGTGTCCTGGGGCAGATCCGCGAGCGCGGTGCGCCAGTGGGCGCGCAGGGTCTCCGGGTCCTTGTGGCCCTCGGGCGCGGTGCGGCCGGCGCCGGTGAGCCAGGCGTTCTGCCACACCGCGTAGTCCGCGTATCCGACGGGCAGCGGCGGGAGCACGGGGCTCCCGTCCGCGCCGGCGCCGCCGCGCAGTGCCTCGTACGCCCGGGTCACGTCCGCCACGAGCACACCGGCGGAGACCTCGTCGCAGATGATGTGGTGGACGAGGAGCGCGAGGACGTGCCGCTCGGGGCCGGTGCGCAGCAGGGCGGCGCGGAAGGGCCGTTCGCGGGCGAGGTCGAAGGGGTGCTCGGCGGCAGCGGCGAGGGCGCCGGGGATCTCGTCGGGGGTGAGGGTGGTCAGCGGCAGCTCGACGCGGTGGTCGTCGAGGACGCGCTGGTGGCTGACGCCCTCCCGGTCGGGGAAGACGGTCCGCAGGGCCTCGTGGCGCCGCAGGACCTCCTCCAGCGCCCGCTGGAGCAGCCGTTCGTCGAGCGGTCCTTCGATCTCCAGCGCGAGGGGGACGTTGTAGGTGGTGCCGGCCTCCTCGATCCGGTCGACGAACCAGATGCGCTGCTGGGCGGGGGCCAGCGGCGGCTCGGCGGGCCGGGGGCCGAAGGCGGTGGCGCGGGGCGCGGGGGCGGCGGAGCCGGCCGTCACCAGCCGGGCGAGGGCCGCGGGGGTGGCCTGGGTGAAGGCGTCCCGGACGCCGACGCGCACGCCCAGGTCGCGGCGGATGCGGGAGAGGAGCCGGGTCAGCAGCAGGGAGTGGCCGCCCAGTTCGAAGAACGAGGTGTCCGCGCCGATGCGCCGGCCGCCGACCGCCGGGACGCTGTCGGCAGTGGCGCCGCCGGCGGTGGCGCTCCCGGACTCGGCGCTCCCGGACACGGTGTCCGGGCCGCGCGTCAGCAGTTCGGCGAAGAGGTCCGCGATCCGCCGCTCGGCGCCCTCGCGGACCGGCCGGAAGGCCGCTCCCCCGGCGGCGGGCGCGTCGGGCAGTGCCCGGCGGTCGGTCTTGCCCGCCGGGGTCAGCGGCAGGGCGTCGAGGACGACCAGGGCGCTGGGCACCATGTGCGCGGGCAGGGTCGCCGCGAGGCGCTCCCGGACCGCTTCGGCGTCGAGTTCCCCGCCGTCGGCGGGGGTCAGATAGGCGACCAGCCTGCTGCCCGTGCCGTCGTCCTCGCGGGGCACGACCACGGCCTGTCCGACCTGCCGGTCGGCGCGGAGCACGGCCTCGATCTCCCCGGGCTCCACCCGGAAGCCCCGGATCTTCACCTGGTCGTCGGCGCGGCCGGCGAACTCCAGTTCGCCGCCGTCGGTGAAGCGGGCCAGATCGCCCGTGCGGTAGAGCCGGGCCCCGGGGGTCAGCGGGCTCGGCACGAACCGCTCGGCGGTCAGGGCGGCGCGGCCGAGGTAGCCGCGCGCCAGCGAGGTGCCCTCGATGTACAGCTCCCCCACCTCGCCGAGGGGCGCGACCCGCAGATCGGCGTCGAGGATCAGGGCGGTGTTGCCCCACTTCGGGGTGCCGATGGGGACGATCCGGTGCCCCTGCGGGGCGGTGACGGGGTGGCCGGTCACGGACTGGGTGGTCTCGGTGGGGCCGTAGAAGTTGGCCAGGGTCACCCGGCCGGTGCTCCCGAAGCGGCTGCGCACCCGGTCCGCGAGGTCTCCGGGGAGCGCCTCGCCGCCGACGGGCAGCCAGCGGAGCGCGGGCAGCCGGACGCCCGGCGCGGCGGCGGCCAGATAGTGCAGGAAGCTCGGCACGGCGTGGACGATGGTGGCGTCCAGCTCCGTCAGCTCCGCGAAGAGGGCGTCGAGGTCGCGCTCGGCGTCGGGGCGGGCCACCAGGACCTGGCCGCCGGCGGCCAGCGGGCCGAAGAGCTCGCCGATGGAGACGTCGAAGGCGGGCGAGGCGAGTTGCAGCCAGCGGACGTCGCGGAGGTCGTCATGGGTGGCGGCGAAGTGGGAGAGCAGCCAGGCGAGATGGTCGCCGAGCGCGCCGTGGCTGGTGCCGACGCCCTTGGGGCGGCCGGTGGAGCCCGAGGTGTAGATGATGTACGCGAGGTTGTCCCGGCGCAGCGGGCGCACCCGGTCCCGGTCGGTGAGGTCGCCCGCGCCGGCCAGCGCGGACACCTGGGCGACGAAGCCGGGTCCGGTCACCACCGTGCGGGGCACCGTGGTCGGCGGGATCGCCGTGTCGGTCGCCGCCGAGGTGAACAGATGGCGCGGGCCCGCGTCGGCGAGCAGCGCGGTCAGCCGCTCCTCGGGGTGGGCGGTGTCGAGCGGGAAGAGGACCGCGCCGGACTTCAGCACGCCGAGGGCGGTGGTCACCGCCGTGAAGGAGCGCTCCAGCGCGCAGGCGACGACGTCCTCGGGGCCGATGCCCTGCGCGGCGATCCAGCGGGCCACCGCGTTGGCGCGGTGGTTCAGCTCGCCGTAGGTCATGCGGCCCTCGGCGCCGCGCAGCGCCACCGCGTCCGGCCGCGACGCGGCCTGCCGCTCGAACCGCTCCACCACACCGGGGGCCGGTGCGTCGAGGGCCCGGGCCGTGCCGTGGGCGAGGATGGTGGCGTACTCCTCGTCGGTGACCAGGGCCTGGTCGCCGAGGGGGGCGTCCGGGGTGCTCAGCCCGGCGAGCAGGGTGCGGCGGACCGACTCGACCAGGGACCGCGCGGTCGGCTCGCCGATCGCCTCGGGTATGTGCTCGAAGCGGATCACCCAGCCGCCGTCCGGCTCCTGACGGGCCATCACCGACAGCGGGGACTGGGCGATGCCGGTACGGGCGGTCAGGGGCCGCACCTCGATCCCGGGGAGCCGCAGGGGAACCGCGGCCCCCTCGATGCCGAAGCTGACCTCCACCGGCTGGACCCGGCCGGACGCGCCGAGCAGTCTGATGGCCTCGTCGTACTCCAGGTCCTGGTGGTCCAGTGCCGCCGCGACGACCCGGCCCACGGAGCCGAGCGCGTCCCGGAAGGTGCGGCGCGGGTCGGTGCCGACGGCGAGGAGGAGCACATTGCCGAAGTAGCCGAGCGTACGGGTGGTGTGTCCGCTGTCCCGGCGGAGCACGGGGGTGCTGATCAGGGCGTGTTCGCTGCCGGTGTGCCGGCGCAGGGCGGCGGCGAAGGAGGTGAGGAGGACCGTGAAGGGGGTGGTGCCCTCGGCGCGGGCGAGCGCGTCCAGCGCGGCGGACCGCTCGGCGCCGAGGGCGACCTCCACGGCCCCGGCCTCGGCGGTCTGCTGGTCGGCGGTGGTGCGGCGGTCGAGCCCCGCGCCGCCCGAGGCGTCCGCCAGGGTCTTCGCCCAGTGCCGGCGCAGGGCGGGCAGCGCGGCCCGGGACTCCCGCTCCACGGCGCGGACGGCGCGCGGGTACGGGGTGGTGGGCGCGGGCGCCGCTCCCCGGTAGGCCGCGGCGAGGTCCTCGAAGAAGATCTGCCAGCAGGCGTCGTCCCAGGCGATGTGGTGCACCACCAGCAGCAGGGTGTGCCGGCCGGGGCCCTCGGCGTACACGGTGACCCGCAGCGGATGGCCGGTCTCCAGGTCGAAGGGGGTGCGCAGGCCCTCCCGCACCAGGGCGTCGATGTCCGCGCCGCGGGCGTCCACCTCGGTGAGCGCGAGGGTGTCGGGCAGGTCGGGGACGGCGAGCAGTTCGCCCGCCTCGGTGAGCGAGTACCGGGTGCGCAGGATCTCGTGGTGGGCGAGGACCGTGCGGAGGGCGGCGGCGAGGGCGGGGAGGTCGAGCGGTCCTTCGAGGCGGAGCGCGGAGCCGACGTTCAGCGCGGCGCCGGTGGGGTCGCTGGCGTGCTGGAGCCAGAGCCGCTGCTGGGCGGTGCCGGCCGGGGCCGGCGCGCCGGGGGCCGCCGCCCGGCCGGGAGCGGGCGCGCTGTCGCCGTCCCCGCCCGCCGGGCCCGCCAGTCCGCCGGCGGCGATGCGCTTGCGCAGTGCCGCGAGCCGCCGCTGGTGGTCGTCTCTGCCTCTGGCCGGGTTGCCCGTGCCCATGTGCCCTCCCCCTGTCGCCGGCCGGCCTGGCCGGCGGCTGTTCTCGGTCGCTTTTCTCGTGGTCGGCGCCGTCTCGTCCGGTGCGCCCACCGCACCGGTGCGGTCCGTGCGCCGCCCGTTCCTCCGGCCCCGCCCGGGGCCGTCCTGTCCCGCTCTCGCACACCGTCCGGGCCACGGGGCCGCCGTCCGGCGCCGGCGGCGCGCGGTCGCGCGGTCCGCCGGTGCCGGGACGGCCGGTGCCCGTGGCCGGGGCTCACCCCCAGGAGTTCACGGTGAAGCGCTCGCTCAGCGCGCGGGCGCCGATGGCGTAGTCGCGCAGCTCCTTCGCCTTGCCGACGAGAAGCTCGTCGCCCGAGGTCGCCGCGATGTCGGCCAGCCACTCGTAGGTGGCCTCCGCGGGCACGTCGTAGCGGAAGTGGACCTTGGAGAGGAGGAAGAGGAACTCCTTGAAGTTCGAGCGGTCGACGACCTGTCCGAGGCCCTTGATGGCGTCCAGCCGGGCCGCGGGCAGGGCGGGGCGCTCGATGATCCGCGCGTCGGTCGAGGGCCGGTAGCGGGAGAGGTCGCGGAAGACGTCCTTCTCCTCGTAGGCGCCGTCGAAGGCGAAGTCCACACAGAGCATCTGCCGGCTGTCCGGGGAGAAGTTGGCCGCCGCGTGGACCGAGCCCGCGTCGAGGAACCAGATCTCGCCCGGGCGCATGTTGATGACCGTGTCGTCGTTGGAGTGCAGGGCCGCCGGGTTCTCCTCCAGGAACATCAGCACCCGGAAGTACTGGTCGGCCTCGCGGTCCAGCTCCACGAAGTCCCGGTGGGGGATGACGACCGCGTCCACGAGGTTGCGGGTGCGCACCATCGTGATGTGGTCGGTGTTGAAGGTGGTCTCCACCAGTTCGCGCAGATACGAGCAGTTCTTGCCGTGCTCGGTGAGCTGGGCGGCGGTGTCGGTGTCGCGGTAGAGGTCGTCGCCGGAGTCGCCGGTGCTGTTCCACAGGGGCAGGTTTTTCCAGTACCCGTTGCTGAACTCGTCGTAGCCCTCCTCCCCGCGGGGCAGGGAGGCGAGGTATTCGAGATCCCTGGACAGGAGTGTGGTGTCCAGGTCGATGCGTCCCAGGATGTGTGATCTCAAGACTGACATCACCTTTCCGACTCGTGATGCGGGGGCGGTGGGTGGCCACCTTCGTTCCCGCGCTGGTCAAGTGGCACGGACGTGCCTCTCTCCGCGGCGTTCCCCAGGTTCGTTGCGGGCGGGTGCCATGGTCCGGTCCCTTGGACAGCAGGGGACCCGCTGGGTGTTGTGGGTTGGGGATGCGACGCGTGGGGCGTCCGTCCGGCATCGGCTCCACTCTGTCGGGCCGACGTGGCCTGAACGTTATGCGCGGCTCGAAAGTTTGGCAAGGCTTACCTAAGTTGATCTCCAATATTACACACCGGTCCGACCCCCTGGAACCCCTGGTGTGACGCGTGTCACCGGGAACTCGCGCGCCGGGCGCACCACTTGGCGTAGGGTCGCTCGCGGCAGGGTGGGTGACGGTGATCTCCTTGTCGTCGCGGTCCCTCGGCTGGAACAATCCCCGAGGCCGCGAGTCCCCTTCGCCGGGGCTCGCCCCCTGCTCGGTGCCGTACCGCCCGCTCGGCGGGCCCGCCGCCGTGTCCCCAGCCCACACGGACACCCGGACGGCGGCCCACGCGGGCATGCCCGAGCGCCTCCTCCTGAGCCGGCACCGCCGCCGGCCCCACCCGGCACAGCCCTACCACCTGTGGAGTGTCACGTTGAATCCGACCGAGACCTATCCGGTCCTGCCCCGCTACGTCACGGACGGGCTGCCCGCCTCCTGGCTGGACGTGCCCGCCCCGCCGACCGGCTTCACCCGGGGGGAGCTGCGGTACCGGGAGGTGCGGGCGGACGGCCCCGATGTGCCGATGATCCGGGAGTGGATGAACCGCCCCCACACGGCGAAGGGGTGGGAGTACGACTGGCCGCTGGAGCGCTGGCAGTCGCACATCGACGCCCAGCTCGCCACCGGCTACTCACGGCCGATCATCGTGGAGAGCGCCGGCCGGCCCATCGCCTACATGGAGTTCTACCGGATGGCGCAGGACATCGTCGGGCACCACTACCGGTCCTCGGCGCACGACCTGAGCATGCATCTGGCCATCGCCGACCTCGCCGACACCGGGCGGGGGCTCGGCAGCCGGATCATCGGGGAGGTCACCGATGAGTTCTTCCTGCGCGACCCGCGGTGCAATGCCGTGGTGTACGAACCCGACGCGGCGAACGGGGCGTCCCGCAGGATGATCGAGAACAATGACGCGACCTGCCTCGGGGAGGTGCAGGTGCGGCACCGCAGGATCGCGCTGTACGCGAAGGCGCGAGAGGGGTGTGCGCTGCCGCGCTTCGAACGGTGACCACAGGGGCCCACACGGCACGCGGGCCCGGCCGCGCCCGGGCGGGCTGGGGTTGCCCCGGGGCACGGGGGCGCGGGAGATGCTCCCGGACAGGCTGGGTGGTCCACCCCTGCGTTATGCCGAGGCACAACACCCAGCCTCGTCGGCGATTGGGCCGCACCGCCCCAGCCCGTCCCGCGATCGAGCAGCACGACCCCAGCCCCTCCCGCGATTGAGCCGCACCACCCCAGCCCCTCCCGCGATCGAGCAGCACGACCCCAGCCCCTCCAGCGGCTGAGCCGCACCACCCAGCCCCTCCGGCGATTGAGGAGCGGGGGTTCGGGGGCCGGCCCCCGACCGCGACCCGCAGCGTGCGGGCACCTGTCGCACAGGGTCCGTCCTCAAACGCCGGACAGGCTGGGTGTGCTCGGGGCACCCGTGGTGCGGGGTCCG
Organism: Streptomyces sp. NPDC001889; assembly: GCF_053594535.1. Taxonomy (NCBI): domain Bacteria; kingdom Bacillati; phylum Actinomycetota; class Actinomycetes; order Kitasatosporales; family Streptomycetaceae; genus Streptomyces; species Streptomyces sp. NPDC001889. The sequence continues at coordinate 190,857 of NZ_JBSFER010000002.1, read as the reverse complement.
TCCTCAAACGCCGGACGGGCCGGGTGTGCTCGGGGCACCCGTGGTGCGGCGTCCGCCCTCAAACGCCGGACAGGCCGGGTGTGCTCGGGCCACCCGTGGTGCGGCGTCCGTCCTCAAACGCCGGACAGGCCGGGTTTGCTCAGCCTCTCCCGCGATCGAGCAGCACCACCCCAGCCCCTCCGGCGATTGAGGAGCGGGGGCTCGGGGGCCGGCCCCCGACCGGGGCCCGCAGCTTGCGGGCAGCTGTCGCACAGGGGGCCGTGCTCAGGCGCCCGGCGGGCGGGGCAGTCCGCGAGTGCCGGGCCCGTCAGGGGCGCGCGGGCCGAAAGTGATCGCCGGTCTGGCGCGCGGCGCGACTTCCGGTGTACTGAGGGCTTCGCATCCCACCACCCACCCCGCAGCGAGGCCCCTCCATGACCCAGCCCCCCTCCGTCTTCGGTATACGCGTCCCCGACCGGGTCCACCCCGCCGCCGACCACATCGGCCGGCACCTGATGGCCTGGGCGGTCCACACCGGCCTGGCGTCGGACGGCCGCGACATGGCCCGGCTCGACTCCGCCGGGTACCACCTCGCGGCGGCCCGTGTCCTGCCCGACGCCGCCCCCGCCGGGGTGGAACTCTTCGCCGAGTGGACCGTGTGGCTCTTCCACCTCGACGACGAACAGGACCAGGGGGCCATGGGCCGGTCCGCCGCATCCGTCGCCGCCGGCTACGACGCCATCACCGCCGTGATGGCGGGCCGTCCCGCCCCCGCCGGAGCCTCCCCCGCGGTCACCGCGGCGGCCGCGCTCTGGCCCCGTACCGCCGGGCGGATGTCCCCGGCGTGGTCCCGCCGCTTCCTGGCGCACATCCACGACCACCGCGACGCCTTCATCGCCCAGGCCGCCCACCGCGCCGGCGGCACCCTGCCGACCCCCGAGCAGTACCCCGCGCTGCGCCGGAACGACAACGCCATGTTCCTGTACGACCTGGTGGAGGTCGCCCACCGGACCGAGATCCCCCCGGAGCTGGCCGGTGACCCGCACTGGACCGAGCTGTGCGCGGCCTCCAGCGACATCGGCGCCTGGTGCAACGATCTGCTGTCGCTGGACCGGGAGGCCGCCAACGGCGAGACCACCAACTACGTCACCGTCCTCGAACACGCCACGGGCGCCGGACGGCACGCCGCCGTGGAGCAGGTCCGTGCGCTCATCACCCGCCGGTCGCACGATCTGGCGGCGGCCGCGGACGCCTGTCTCGCCCGGGCGGCGGACCTCGCGCCGCGCACCGACCCGGACGGGGTCCGGCGGGTCGTCGCCACCATCGTCGACATGCCCGGCGCGTATGTGGCCTGGATGCTCGCGTCCGGCCGGTACGAGGCGCCGCTCCACCCGGCCCCGTAGCGGACGGGGTACGGCGGCGCCGGTGGGTGCCGGCGTCGCCGAGGGCATGGCCCGCGCGGGTGCCCCCCACACCGGCTCACCCCGCCCGGCGGCCGATCCGCCGGAGGGACACCGCGAGGAGCACCCCGCTGAGCAGCAGATGGATCGCGGTCTCCAGCCACTGGAACGCCCAGTAACGGCTGCCGGGGTGGTAGAGGACATCGACCCGCAGATCCCGCTCGGCCAGGCACGCCGCCGTGTCGCCGAAGGTGCCGCCCGTGCCGGTGCTGGGCGGGCTGTCGAGACAGGCGTTGAACTCGGCACCGCCCAGGGGCTTCCCGTCCGCGGTGCGGAGCGGGCCGGTCTCGGCGATCCACGCGTCGGGCTCGCCCGGGACGGTCACCCCTCCGATGACGGCTCCCCCGCCGATACTGCCCAGACTCCGTGCCCCGTTGATGACTTCGACCGTCATCGGCAGCGTGGCCCTCTCCGGCGGCATGAGACCGGGCCGCACCACGTTGGGGAAGAAGAACTGGAAGGCGATGAAGCCGACGAGCGTCACGGCCATCGCGGGCAGGGTGCGGCGCAGCAGAAGACCGATGGTGGTGCCCAGGGTGACGGCCAGCGCGGCGTGGCCGATCGGCGCGATGTTCCGCGCGCCGAACACCAGGGTGTCGAACCGCTCCTTGACGACCTCGTCGAAGGGGGCGGCGGCCCAGGTGAGACAGGCGGACGCGACACCCGTCAGCACCATGGCCGCCGAAACGGCGAGCAGCACCTTGCCGAGCAGCCAGCGCGTTCGGGTGACGCTCTGGTTCCACACCAGCCGGTGGGTGCCGTTCTCCAGCTCGCGGGCGACCAGGGGCGCGCCCCAGAAGGTGCCGAGGACGGCGGGGATCAGGGCGAGTCCGGTCGCGAGGAACAGCAGCGTGTTCTGATGGGCGCCGCGGAACCCGGCCTTCGCCCGGGCGCAGCCGGCCCCGTCCCGGTCCTGGCAGTGGGCCCGGTAGACCTCGTAGCCGTCGCGGATCTCCATACCGGTGTACAGCAGATACGCGGCGATGACCAGCAGCGCCCCGGCGCCGGCCAGTGCCTGGAGGCGGAACTGCCGCCAGCTCAGCCACATCATCGCGGGCCCTCCCCGGTGGTGCTCCCGGTCCGTCCGGCTCGGTCGCCGGCCGCCGCCCGGGTCATATGGGCGAGGACGAGCTCCTCCAGCGAGACGGGCTCGGCCGGGTACGGCAGCGCCGCGTGCGGGGTGTCGGTGCGGACCAGCGCCGTGCTGCGCCCGCCGCTCTGCCCGGTTTGGATCACCTCGGTCCCGGCGGGCGGCCGTATCGGCGCGCCGGCCGGCGCGACCAGCCGGGTGTGCCCGGCCAGCAGGTCCCGGGTGTCGCCGGCGAGCTGCACCCGTGCGCCGCAGAGCACGATGAGGTGGTCACAGACCTGTTCGATGTCGCCCAGCAGATGGGAGGAGAGCACGGCGCCGGCGCCGAGTTCGCGTACGGATTCCATCAGGTTCAGCAGAAATCCCCGGCGGGCCAGCGGGTCCAGCGCCGCCGCCGGTTCGTCGAGGATCAGCAGTTCGGGCCGCTTGGCCGCCGCGATGGCCAGCGCGAGCTGTGCCCGCTGGCCGCCCGAGAGCTGCCCCGCCTTCTGCGCGGGGTCCAGTCCCGCCCGGCGGATGCGCCGCTCGGCGAGGGACGGGTCCCAGGAGGGGTTCATCCTGGCGCCGAGGCCGAGGTGCTCGCCCACGGTGAACGAGCCGTACACCGGTGTGTTCTGCGCGACGAAGCCGACGCGGGCCAGATGCGCGGCGCTCGCCGCCGGGCGTGATCCCAGCACGGTCAGCGAGCCGGCCGTGGGTTCGATCAGTCCGCAGGCCAGGTGCAGCAGCGTGGACTTGCCGGCCCCGTTCGGGCCGACGAGGCCGATGACCCGGCCGGCGGGGACGGTGAGGTCGACCTCGTGGAGGGCGGGCCGGCCGCGGCGGCCGTATGTCTTGGTCAGCCTCTCGGCGCGCAGGACCGGAGGGGAGGTTGCTTGTGCCATGCCGACCATCCTGGAATCGCGCCCGCGTCCCGGCATCGGCCGAAAGCACGGCTCCCGCCGCCGGGGGCCGTCCCTCTGACCGGTTCGGTCCCGCACCGGGATTCCCGGCGGGTCCGGCGGTCCGGCGGTCAGCCGGTCAGCCGGGCCGCCCGGTGGGGAGGTGCAGGGGCAGGGTCGCCCGCACGGCCCAGCCGCCGCCGGGCCGGGGGCCGGCGACGAGCGAGCCGCCGAGTGTCTCGACCCGCTCGCGCATACCGATCAGCCCGTAACCGGCGCGGGGGCGGGGCAGGACGGAGCGCGGCGGGGCGTCGTCGACGACTTCCACGGTGACGGCTCCGGGCGCCCGTCCGACGGTGATCTCGACCGACCGGGTGTGCCGCGCGTGGCGCAGGACGTTCGTCAGCGCCTCCTGGACGACGCGGTACACGGTGCTGGTCACCTCCGGTGGCCATGGGTCGCCGTCGCCGGGCACGCTCAGTCGCACCGCCGGGCCCTGCCGTCCGAACCGCTCCACCAGGGCACTCAGCGACTCCGGCCCGGGCGAGGCGGGCGCGGTGGCATCGGCGCCGTCGGTGGCCCCGGTGTCGCGCAGCAGGCCGACGACGCGGCGCATCGCGGCCATGGCCTCGGCGCCGGCGGCCTCGATATCGGCCAGCGATTCGGGTATCCGCTCCGGGCTCCGCCGCGCGACGATCCGGGCGGCCTGGGCCTGGATCAGCATCCCGGTGATGTGGTGAGCCACCACATCGTGCAACTCACGTGCCAGGTCGAGCCGTTCGGCACGGCGCAGCCGCTCCTCGGCGGCCCTGGCCCGGTTGTCGAGCATCCGCAGCGACAGTCCCGCCCCGAGGGCGGCGAGGAGGACCGCGCCGGCGATGAACGGGACGGCCGACAGCGGCCGGGCGGCGAACTGGGCGGCGACCACCACTGTTCCGCCGCCCGCGATGCCCGCGGCCCGCTCCGCCGGCAGTGCCCTGACCGCGGAGGCGATGAGCACCGCGAGGCCCAGGGCCGTCGAGGGTCCGAGTCCGGCGGGAAGCCGGGTGCCGGGCAGCATCGGGACGAGGACGGCCAGCGCGGCGACGGCCAGGCCCGCGACCGCCGTCCGGGTCCGCTTCCGGTGGCGTATCAGCGCGAGGGCGCACACCAGCGCTCCGGTCGCCGCGCCGGGCACCCAGAACAGGCCGCCCCAGGTCTGCGCGATGGCGAGCGCCTGGACCGAGATCACCAGCAGGAAGACGGAGCCGAGCGCGGCGGCGGGCAGGGCCCTGACCCATCGTTCCGGAGTGATCATGCCGACCAGGCTAGCGAGCCCGCGCGGCCGGTCCGGACCGTCGGGCGGGGTGGCGGACCGGGCGGCGGACCGGGCGGCGGGCCGGGCCGGGTCCGGCAGTTGCGAGGGTTCCGCCGGGTCCGGCGGGCCCCCGCCCGGCCTACCGATGCGGCGGGGCTCCCCAGGACCCCTGCGGCGCGGCGCGGCCGGCGCGCGGCCGGCGGTCGAGGAGGCGCAGCACCGGCCCGGTGACCAGGGCGGCGGCCAGCCCCGCGACGGCGATGACCGTCACGGCGGTCCAGCCCCCGGCTCCGGCCCACCCGGTCACTCCGGTGCCGCAGACGGCGATCGCGGCGGCCGGGCCCGGCGGCAGCGCCCGTACCGCCGAACCGACGAGCACGGACAGCCCCAGCACCGTGGCGGGCGCGGGCTCCTGCGGCAGACGGTCGCCGGTGGCCGCGCCCAGCGCGAGCGCCATGGCCGTCACGGCCAGGCCGGCGAGCGCGGTGAGCGCCCTGTTCCGCTCGCGCAGCAGCGCGAGTGCGCCCACCACCACCGAGACGGCGGAGCCGGGGACCCAGGAGGCGCCGCTCCGGCTGTCCAGGAGCAGATACGCCGTGGCGGCGATCCCCAGGGCGAGTACGGCACCGAGCCCGGCGTTGAACCTCGTCCGTGCCGGTCGGACCGGCCGCTCCGCTGTGTTCATGCGGATGAGGCTAGGGAGCGCGGACCCGTCGCACACCGGTCAGAAGTACGGAAGAGCGCCGGGGGAACCGTACTCGGGGAGGGTCCCGGACAGGGGCCCGGGCGGGGTTCCGCGCCGGTGGACCGGGGCCGTGGGAGGCGGGGGCCGCACTCCGGGCACGGCCGTGACCCCGGTGGTACGGTCGACCGGCCCCGACCCGGAACGGGCCGGTCCGTGCGGCCCGTTGTGCCCGTCCCCCCAGGGAGCCCGGATGACCATCAAGGTGCTGATAGCCGACGACCAGTCCATGATCCGCCGCGGTCTGCGGCTGATCCTGGAGGAGGAGTCCGACATCGTCGTCGTCGGCGAGGCCGCGGACGGAGCGGAGACGGTCTCCCTGGCCCGGCGGCTGCGGCCCGATGTGTGTCTGGTCGACATCAGGATGCCGAAGCTGGACGGCATCGAGGTCACCCGGCTGCTGGCCGGCCAGGGGGTGGCCGACCCCCTCCGGGTCGTCGTGGTCACCACCTTCGACACGGACGAGTACGTGTACGGGGCGCTGCGGGGCGGGGCGGTGGGGTTCGTCCTGAAGGACGCCGGACCGGCCCTCCTGGTGGAGGCGGTCCGCGCCGCCCACAACGGGGAGGCGCTGGTCTCGCCGTCGATCACACTCCGGCTGCTGCGCCAGGTGATCTCCGCCGGGGCGCCCCGGGCCCCTCAGCGGTCGCCGCTGTCGGAACGCGAGTCCGAGGTGGTGCGGTCCATCGCCCGGGGCCGCACCAACCTGGAGATCGCCTCGGAACTCTTCATCTCGCTGAGCACCGTGAAGAGCCATGTGTCCGGCATCCAGGCGAAGCTCGGAACGCGCAACCGGCTGGAGATCGCCGCGTGGGCGTGGGAGAACCGCGTGGTGGAGAGCGGATAGCGGCGCCCCGGTCACCGTGGGTGGCCGCCGCGCGGACGGGTGAACGGGACGGGTCCCGGTGCGCGGGAACCGCGCGGCCGGGGCAGCGATGAGTTCCGGGCGCCCTCCCGGTCCGAACAGAGAAGGCGGAGAGCGACCGCAGCGCAGTCGACGAGGAGAATCCCATGCCCACCGTCACTCCCAACCTCTGGTTCGACACCCAGGGCGAGGAAGCCGCGACGTTCTATGTCTCGGTCTTCCCGAACTCCGGGATCACGAACATCACCCACTACGGCGAGGCGGGCCCGCGCCCCGCGGGCACCGTGCTGACGGTCGAGTTCGTCCTCGACGGCCAGCCGTACACCGCGATCAATGGCGGGCCCGAGTTCACCTTCACCGAGGCGATCTCACTCATGATCAACTGCGCCGGCCAGGACGAGGTCGACCACTACTGGTACAGCCTCTCCGACGGCGGCGAGGAGGGCCCCTGCGGCTGGCTGAAGGACCGGTACGGACTGTCCTGGCAGGTCGCCCCCACCGTGCTCGGTGAGCTGCTCGCCGACCCGGACCAGGACCGGGCCCAGCGGGCCATGCGGGCGATGCTCGGCATGAAGAGGATCGACATCGCCGGGCTCCTCAGGGCGGCCGACGCCGAGGCGTAGCCGCACCCGCCGGGTGCGGGCACGGCGGGGGACCCGGCCGGTCGCAGCGGCCGGCCCCTCCGTCCCCGCCCCGCGGCGGTGGGGTGTGTGATCGGCTCCCTCGTGGGCCCGCTCCCCCACCGGTCCGGGGCATCACACGGAACGGACCCCGCACCGGCCCCCGTCCGTCCCGCGGGGCCCGTGCGCCACACCAGGGGGCGTGCGGTAGATTTTGCGCGCCCTTGAACCGGTATCACCTCATGAACTCGGAGACCGTCCCCTCAATGAGCGACATCGTCAATGGACTTGGCCGGGCCGGCGCCTACGGCGCCCTCGGTCTGGTCCTTCTGATCCTCGGCATGGTCCTGATCGACCTGCTCACCCCCGGCAAGCTCGGCCGGCAGATATGGGAGGACCGCAACCGCAACGCCGCGCTGCTTCTCAGCTCGGCGCTGCTGGGCATCGGCGGGATCGTCTTCACCTCGATCTGGACCACCTACGACGACTTCGGCAAGGGCCTGGTCTCCACGGCCGCCTTCGGTGTCCTCGGCCTGGTGATGATGGCCGTGGCGTTCCTGGTGGTGGATCTGGTCACGCCGGGGAAGCTGGGCGCGACCCTGGTGGAGCCGGAGCCGCACCCGGCGGTGTGGGTGACGGCCTCCTGCAACATCGCGGTCTCCGCGATCGTCTCGGCGTCCATCGCCTGACCCGGCGGGGCGCCTCCGCGACCGGTGGGCGCGCCGCCGCCGCGTGCCACCGGGGCGGCGGCCCGGACAGAGCCCCCGGGCCGGTCGCCGGGCGGATGGGGGTGGCCCGGGCCGCACCTCGCGGGCGGTGAGCGGCCCCGGGGGCCGGACCCTCGGCGCGCGACGGTCCGGGACCGCCCTCCCGGAACCCGGCGGCCTCCGGCGGCGACCGGCCGGGCCGGTCCCCGCGACGGCCCGGGGCCCGGCGGCCTCCGGGCGGGTCCGCCGCTACCGGAGTCCGTCCAGAAGCGGAGCGTAGTACCCGCCGTCCCCCTCGGCGAACGCCTCCAGCAGCGCCAGCGACGACGCCCGGTCGGCCTCGTCCGGCTCGGCGGACGCGAGGTCGTTCTCCAGCATCCAGGTCTCCAGCATGACCGCGTGGCCCAGGAGCACGTCCGGGCCGCCCGCCGCCGCCAGTTCCGTGGCGGCGATGGCGCGCACGACGTCCTGGAGGGGGGCGGGTTCGGCAGGGTCGCCCGGGGCGAAGGCGATCTTGAGCGGGGTCCGGTGCCGTGGATCGCGAGGCGGAGGAGGGAGCCCACGCGGAGCACCGGCGACCGACGACAACGCGGCGGGGCGCGGTGCCAGGGCTCACGAGCCCGGCACGATCCGCAAGAGACGACCCAGATGATGGGTGGCGTAGCTGCGCCACGGACGCCACTTCTCACCGGCCGGCCCCGCCGGGCCGGCGCCGGTGCGGCGCAGTCCGGCGCGGACGGCGGGGTCGTCGGCGAGCAGGACGTCGGGGTCGCCGAGGGCGCGCATCCGGATCAGCGCGGCCGGGCGGGGGCCGATCCCGGGGAGGTTCCGCAGCGCGTCCTCGGTGGCGTCGCGGTCGGCGCCGGGGTCGAGGGTGAGGGTGCCCTCCGCGAGGGCGCCGGCCAGGGTGCGCAGGGCGGTGATCCGGTCCCCGGGGAGGCCGAGGCCCTCCAGGGCGGCCCCGGCCAGGGTGTCCGGCTCGGGGAAGAGATGGGTGAGGCCGCCGCTGGGCCGGCACAGGGGCTGCCCCAGGGCCGCGATCAGCTCGTCGCCGAGCGCGCGGCCGGCCCGGACGGGGAGGCCGTCGCCGACGACGGCCCGTGCGGCCAGCTCCTCCGGGTCGGTGGTGCCGGGGGCGCGCAGTCCGGGACAGGCAGCCACCAGCAAAGCAAGCGCGGGGTCGCGGGCGAGGAGTCCGTCGACGGCCTCCGGGTCGGCGTCCAGGTCGAAGAGGCGGCGGACGCGCTGGGTGGCGGTGGTCAGATCGCGCAGATCGGTCAGGTGCAGCCGGCAGTCGAGCCAGCCCGCGCCGGTCTCCTCGGTGACCTCGGCGATCCCGGGGCCGCCGGGCAGCCGCAGGGTGCGGCGGTAGACGCGCCGGCCGCGCTCCCCGGTGATCTCCTCGACTCCGGCCAGGGCGCGCTCGGCGAGGTGGTCGAAGATTTCGGCGGTGGCGCAGACGCCCCGGAAGGCGAGGCGCAGCGGCACCCCGGTGCGGCCGTGCTCCGGGGTGACCGGGCCGACGCGGGCGGCGGGGGTCCGCCCGCCGGGGCGGGCGGCGCGCAGTTCGCTGGGGGTGGCCGCGTAGATGGCGCGGATGGTGTCGTTGAACTGCCGCACGCTCGCGAACCCGGAGGCGAAGGCGATCTCGGCGGCCTGGAGCGTGGTGCTCTGGAGCAGTACGCGCGCGGTGTGGCCGCGCTGGGCGCGGGCGAGCGCGATGGGCCCCGCGCCGAGTTCGGCGTTGAGCTGGCGCTGGAGCTGGCGGGTGCTGTAGCCGAGCCGGCCGGCGAGCCCGCCGACGCCCTCCCGGTCCACCACCCCGTCGCCGATCAGCCGCATCGCCCGGCCGACGACATCGGCGCGGGCGTTCCACTCGGCGGAGCCGGGGACGGCGTCGGGGCGGCAGCGGCGGCAGGCGCGGTAGCCGGCGCTCTGGGCGGCGGCGGCCGTGCGGTGGAAGGTGACGTTGTGGCGTCGGGGGGTGACGGCGGGGCAGCTCGGCCGGCAGTAGATCCCGGTGGTGGAGACGGCGAAGAAGAAGACCCCATCGAACCGGGCGTCCCGGCTGCGCACTGCCTCGTATCTGCTGTCCTGCGTGGTCATACCTCCAGTATCGGCGCTGCCGCGACGCCGTTCCGGCGGGTTTCGGACACGGAGATCCGGGGTGGTCAGAGGGTGATCCGGACCGGGCCCCCGTCCGGGTCGGCGTTCCTCGTCCAGCGCGCGGAGAGCGGGAGCGGGCGCCCGGGGAGCACCGGGCGGGGCAGGAGCTGCCGGTGGAGGAGGAGCCCGTCCTGGCGGACGGTGAGCCGGGGCGGCGCGAGGGCCTCGGCGGCGCGCAGCAGGAACCGGTTGTGCGGGGGCGCGGGGCCGTCCGGGTGGACACGGTTCGGGGAGACCCACAGGAGGGGGTGGGCGGCTTCCACGGGCAGCCCCGGGCCGGGCCAGGGCTCGCCCGCGAGATGGCCGAGCACCTGTACGGCGGCGGCCCGCCCCTCGGCCGCCGCGAGGACGGCGCGCTCGCCGCCCCGGAGCAGGTTCCCGGCGGCGAGGACCCCCGGGACGGTGGTGCGGCAGCCGGTGTCGACGGCGGGCCCCCGGGTGGCCGGATCGAGCGTGACACCGCCGCGCCGGGCGAGTTCGTGATCGGGTATCCAGTCGCCGGTGAGGACGACGGTGTCGCAGGCGAGGGTGGTGGCCCGGCCGTCCCGGTGGCGCACGCGCACCCCGGTGAGCCGGCCGTGGCCGGTGAGAGCGGTGACGGTGGTGCGGTGGAGCACGGGGACGGTGCGCCGCAGCGCGCCCGGCAGCGGCGGCGGAGGGCGGTCGGTGACCAGCGCGACGGTCTCGGCTCCCCCGGCGCGCAGGGTGAGCACGGCGTGGTGCGCGAGGGGGCCGGCGCCCACGACGACGGCGCGGGTGCCGATCCGCCGGCCGTACAGATGGACGGCCTGCTGGAGTTCGCCGGTGGTGAGGACGCCGGCGGGCCGGGTGCCGGGGATCAGCCGGGCGGCGCGGGGCCGTTCGCGGGCCCCGGTGGCGAGGAGGACGGCGCGGGCGGTGACGCGCTCGATGCCCCGGGGGCCGGTGGTCTCCAGGGTGGTGGGGCCCGCCCAGCCGGTGACGGTGACGCCGGTCCGCAGCGCGGCCCCGGCGGACACCGCGTCGTCGGCCATCCCGCGGGCGTACGCGGGGCCGTGGCGGCCGTCGAAGCCGCCGTGGAAGCAGTGCCGGGGGATGCCCCCGGGCTGCCGCTCGCGTTCGAGCACCTCGATCCGCCCGGCTCCGGCGCGTGCGAGCCGGGTCGCGGCGCCGAGGCCGGCGGGCCCGGCGCCGACGACCAGGACATCGACACTCCGCTCGACGACCTCGCCCCTGGTCCGGGCCGATCCACCGGTCCGCTCCACCCCGCCCACCCCGTGCCTCCCACTCGTCGCCCGGCCACGGGAGGAGTCCCGCACCGATCCGTCCATCCGTCCGCTCTCCGCCCGCGCGCCGGGCCCCGGCACCCGGCGCCGCGCCGCGCCGCCCCGGGGGTCCTCACCGCCGTGTGGGTGCCCGCCCGGAGCAATCGCCCACCCGCCCCCGGGCCCACCCCGGGAACCCCGCGCCCGGCCCACCGGACGCACACCACCCACCACGTACCCCTGACAAGCGGTACGCGGCACCGGGCGGGCACCCGCCCCGGCGGGGCGTTCATCCGCCCGGCTCCCCCGGTGGCCCCGCCGCCAGCAGCTCGTCGACCGCCGGGCCGCAGTAGAACCCCTGGCAGCGGCCCGCGCGGGCGCGGGTGCGGCGGCGGAGGCCGTCCACGGAGCGCGGCGGGATGGTGGCGGCGAGCGCGTCGCGGATCTCGCCGCGCGAGACCCGTTCGCAGTGGCAGACCAGCGTGCCGTACTCGGGGTCCCGGGCGATCAGCTCCGGGCGCTGATAGGGGCGCGGGAACGCCTCCCCGAGGTTGGGCATGCGGACCGGCTCCCACGGGTGCGCGGGCCCGGGGTCGAACCCGGACTCCCTCAGCAGCTCCAGCACATGGGCGGCGATGGCCATCGAAGCGGTCAGACCGGTGGAGCGGATTCCGCCGACGGTGAGACAGCGCTGCCCGGGGTGGGCGCGGATGCGGTAGTCCTCCTGGCCGGTGGCGGCGCGCAGTCCGGCGTAGACGGCGGTGATCTCCTCGTCCGGCAACCGTGGCACGATCCGCTCCCCCTCCCGCAGCAGCCCCGCGAGCCCCTCGGCCGTGGAGTCGGTGGCGCGCTTGTCGCCGAGGTCCTCGGCGGTGGGGCCGAGCATCACATTGCCGTACACCGTCGGGGAGACGAGAACCCCCTTGCCGAGGGCGGTCGGCACCGGCAGCAGGATGTGGCGGACCAGGTCGCGGGCGAGCTTGTCGAAGACGATGAGCTGGCCGCGCCGGGGGGTGACGGTGAAGTCGCGGCGGCCGATGAGGCGGTCGATGTCGTCGGCGTGGAGACCGGCCGCGTTGATGAGCCAGCGGGTGCGCAGCGGGCCCCGCCCGGTGGTGAGTTCATGGTGGCCGCCGGTGTCGGTGACGGCCTCGACCCGGCAGTTGAGGTGGAGGCCGACGCCGCCGCGCACGGCCTGGGTGGCGTAGGCGAGGGTGGTGGTCCAGGGGCAGACGATCGATTCGCCGGGGACGTCGAGCGCGCCCAGCGCGCCCGGCCCCAGCCCTGGTTCGCGGCGGTAGACCTCGTCCGCGCCGATGATCCGGGCCCGGTGGTAGTCGTTGCGGACGGCCTTCGCGGCGAGGGCGGGCAGGGCGTCGAGCTGTTCCCGGTTCCAGGCGACGAGGAGCGCGCCGAGCGGTTCGACGGGGATGCCGGTCTCGGCGGCGTACGCGCTCAGCATCCGCTGGCCCTCCCGCACCAGGCGGGACTCCAGAGTGCCGGGCACGGCGTCGAAACCGGTGTGCAGGATCGCGGTGTTGGCTTTGGAGGTGCCGTTGCCGACGTCGTCGGAGGCGTCGATGAGCGCGGTGCGCAGCCGGTGCCGGGCGAGTTCGCGGGCGATGGCGGAGCCGACGACCCCGGCGCCGACGACGGTGATGTCGTGGAGGCCGCCGGGGAGCGGGCCGGTGGTGGTGACTCTCACGACGGTCAAGGTACCCGGGGCGGCGTGCGCTCCAGGAGGGCGGTCACCTCGGCGCGGAACCGGCCGAGCCGTTCGGCGGCCTCGTCGGGTCCGGCCTGCGGTTCGTAGACGGCGGACGGCCGCCAGGCGGGAAGGGCGCCGGCGGCGGTGCGGCCGGGGTCGAGGCCGAGCCGCGCCACGGCGGCGGCGCCGAGCGCGGTGGCGTCGGGCAGGGCGGAGACCTCCACGGGGATCTGGAGCAGATCGGCCTGGGTCTGCATCAGCAGCGCCGAGCGGGTCAGTCCGCCGTCGACGCGCAGACTGCTCAGGGGGCGGCCGAGGTCGGTGGCGGCGGCCCGCGCGACCTCGGCGACCTGGGCGGCGATGCCTTCGCACAGGGCGCGCACCAGATGTCCGGGGCCGGTGTCGAGGCCGAGTCCGGTGAGTTGGCCCCGGACGTCGCCGCGCCACCAGGGGGCGGCGAGACCGGCGAGTGCGGGGACGAAGGCGACCCCGCCGCTGTCCGGCACCGAGGCGCCGACGCGGTCCAGGTCGGCGGCGCCGGAGACCACTCCGAGGCCGGTGAGCCAGCGGACGGCCGACGCGGCGGCGTACACCTGTCCGTCGAGGCAGTAGCTGGTGCGTCCGCCGAGCCGCCAGGCGACACAGGAGACCAGCCCGGCGGTGGTGCGGCGGGGGCTCGGGCCGGTCTGGGCGAGGAGGAACGCCCCGGTGCCGTAGGTGCACTTGGCGGTGCCGGGCTCGGTGACGCTCTGGGCGAGCAGGGCGGCCTGCTGGTCGACGAGCAGCCCGGTGAGCGGCAGCTCCGGGCCGAAGGCGGTGGTGGTGCCGACGAGGCCGGCGGCGTCGACCACCTCGGGCAGCGGCTCGTCGGCGAGGCCGAAGATCCCGAGCGCCTCGGGTGACCAGGCGACGGTGTCGAGGTCGAGGAGCTGGGTGCGGCCGGCGGTCGCGGCGTCGGTGACGAAGGCTCCGGTGAGCCGGTGGACCAGCCAGGAGTCGCTGGTGGTGACCACGCCGTCCCGGGTGCGGTGGCGGCGTATCCACGCCATCTTGGGGGCGGCGAAGTAGGGGTCGAGCGGCAGTCCGGTGAGATGGGCCAGCCGGTCGCCGTGGGCGGCGAGTCCGGCGCAGACGGACTCCGCGCGCCGGTCCTGCCAGACGATGGCGTCGGTGAGGGGTTCCCCGGTGGCGGGGGACCAGGCGAGGACCGTCTCGCCCTGGTTGGCGAGTCCGACGGCGGCGACGGGCTCCCCGGCTGCGGCCAGCGCCCGGCGTCCGGCGGTGACCACGGAGCCGAGCAGTTCCCGGGGATCGGCCTCCACCCGGCCCCCGGGGCCGTAGCGCGGGGTGACGGGCGCCGTGCCGGTGCCGATGACTCCGCGCTCGGGGCAGACGACGAGCGCCTTGGTCGCGGAGGTCCCCTGATCAATGGCGAGTACGGCACTTGACATCGGCCATCACACTCTCTCGGGAAGGCGTTGCCCGACGGCTCTCAAGTGCCGCGAGAATCCTGTTCGTTGACGAGAGGACAGGGTGGAGCACGGGACGACGGCCGTCAAGAGATAGTCAAATACCCTTGTTAATGTGCCCACCGTTCCACGATGTGACCGATCTTCGTCAACTTCTTGTCGTATTCGATTGGTTGAGTAAGATCGGCGCGCATACGGGGAGTGGAACGTTTTCTCTGCCCCCAGCCCACCCCCCACCTGTCCCTATGAGGACCCATGACGACCTTTTCTCGACATCCACGCCGGCGCAGAACGACGGGGGCGGCGGCGGACTGATGTCCCAGGACCAGTTCCGGCCGGTGTACCACCCGGCGGGCCACGACAACGAACTCCGCACCGTCATGCAGGATTTACGGACGGGCCGGTGGTTGTCGATGCGGAATCTGCTGCACACCACCACCAGCTGGGGTGTGTGGACCCAGCGCACCCAGGTGCTGGCGGCCGTCGCGGCGGGCTCCGACGCGGTCCAGGCGTGGCGGGCCGAGGAACCGGGCTCGCGGGCCGCCGCCGTGATGCAGAGCAGGGTCTCGGTGGAGCGGGCGCTGCGGGCCCACCGCGAGAACCACCAGCGGACCCAGGAGCTGTGGCACGAGGCGTGGGAGGCGTGCCGGATCGCCGCCCACCAGGGGCCCGACGACCCGGTGCCGTGGGTCTGTCTGCTGGCGCTGGCCCAACTGGACGAGAAGCAGCGGCTGGAGGAGCACCGCCAGGTCCCCCCGGGCCCGATGCTCTTCCCCGGCCCCTGGGGGCTGCTGGCGGAGGCGCACAAGCGCGACCCGTACAACCGCGAGGCGTACCACCGGATGCTCCAGTTCGTGTACGCCCGCAGGTCGGGCGGGCATCTGTCGGAGGCGGTGAACTTCGTCCAGTGGGCGGCGTCCGCCGCGCCGGCCGGATCAGCGCTGCTGGCCCTGCCGCTCCATGTCCGGGTGGAGCGCTACCGCCGGGACCGGGGCCACGAGCGGGCGCTGGATCTGCACTGGGTGACCGAGGACGCCACCCGGGAGGCGGTGATCGCCCTGGAGGGCTGGTTCGACCGGATCGACCCGGCCGAGGCCTCGCTGCTCGATCTCAACCATCTGGCCCACGCGCTGTGGGGCGCGGGCCGGTTCGCGGAGGCGGCCCGGGTCTTCGAGGCGCTGGGTCCGTACTTCACCGCACCCCCCTGGCTGTACCGCTCACAGAGCCCCGGTGACCCGGCGCTGGCCGAGGAGGTCTTCCTCCGCGCCCGGAGCCGCTGTCTCGCCGCCGCCCGCGGTGCCGGTCACTGACCGCGCCGCACCCGCACCACCCCCGTAACCCCCCACCGACTGTTCAGTGCGCGCACACCTTTCCCCCGGAGGTTGATTCATCATGTCCATCCCCTCACCCAGATGGTCGGGTGCGGACCCCAAGTCCCCCATCGACGAGGAGGAACGGCTGCGGGAACTCGGCTATCAGCCGGTTCTGGCCCGCCGCATGGGAGGCTTCGGCAACTTCGCCATCAGCTTCTCCGTCATCTCCATCCTCTCCGGCTGCATGACGCTGTACGGCTTCGGCATGAACACCGGCGGTCCCGCCGTGATGCTCTGGGGCTGGCTGGGTGTCGGGCTCTTCGTGCTCTGCGTGGGCATGGCGCTGGCCGAGGTCACCAGCGCCTACCCCACATCGGGCGCGCTCTACTACATGGCGGACCGGCTGGGCGGCCGCAAGTGGGGCTGGTACACGGGCTGGCTGAATCTGCTGGGCCTGCTGGGCGCCATCGCCGGCATCGACTACGGCGCGGCCCTGTTCACCGGCGCGTTCCTCCATCTCCAGTGGGGATTCGATCCGACACCCGGCTCCACCATGGTGATCTTCCTGATCATCCTGCTGCTGCACGCAACGCTCAACCTCTTCGGGGTGAAGCTGGTCAGCGTGCTGAACTCGATCAGTGTGTGGTGGCACATCGGCGGTGTCGCGCTGATCGTCGGTGTGCTGGCGGTCGTCCCCAAGAACCACCAGTCCCCGGAGTACGTCTTCACCGAGTTCGTCAACGGCACCGGCTGGGAGAACCCCGTCTATGTGGCGGCGATCGGTCTGCTGCTCGCCCAGTACACCTTCTCCGGCTATGACGCGTCCGCGCATCTCTCGGAGGAGACCTCCAATGCCTCCGTCACCGCCGCCAAGGGCATCGTCCGCGCGATCTGGGTCTCCTGGATCGCCGGTTTCGCCCTGCTCGCGGGGCTGACCTTCGCCATCCAGGACTACGCCGGGGCGCAGGACTCCGCGACCGGGGTGCCGCCGGCCCAGATCATGGTGGACGCGCTGGGCACCGGCGGCGCCTCGGCGCTGCTGCTGATCGTGATCGTGGCGCAGCTCTTCTGCGGCAACGCGGAGGTCGCGGCGGCCAGCCGGATGGTGTTCGCGTTCAGCCGGGACAACGCGCTGCCGGGCTCGTCCCTGTGGCGCAGGGTCAGCAGCCGCACCCAGACCCCGGTCCCGGCGGTGTGGCTGTCGGTGGGCTTCGCGGCGCTGCTGGCGCTGCCCTCCCTCTACTCGTCGACCGCCTACGGCGCGGTGACCGCGATCAATGTCATCGGCATCACCCCGGCCTACGCCATCCCGGTCTATCTGAAGCTGCGGGCGGGCGACCGCTTCCAGCCGGGGCCGTGGAACCTGGGCAGGTGGAGCAAGCCGATCGGCTGGATCGCCGTGGTGTGGGTGGCGTTCGTGACGGTGCTCTTCCTGCTGCCGCAGTCCAGCCCGGTCACGGTGGACACCATGAACTACGCTTCGGTCGCACTGGTCACGGTGCTGACGCTGGCCACCGTCTGGTGGTTCGTGGCGCGCCGCTCGTACGGCACCCCGCAGGCATACGGCTCGGCGCGTGAACAGGCCGAGCTGTCGGACCAGATCGTCTGACGTTCCGTCGGCGATCGGGCACGGAGAGACCGGTGGGGCCCGTCCGTCCCGGACGGGCGGGCCCCGCCGCCGTGTCACCGGACCGCGGGGCTCCCCGTGACCCTCGGTCCGCGCAGGCTCCCGGTGTTGTCGAAGGAGCCGAACCCGACCCGGCCGGTGGTGAGCGTCCGGTCCACGGCCGTCATCAGCGGGTGCCGGGAGCCGTCGACGTACACCGCGATCTCCCCGGTGCCGGCGCAGTGGGTCACGCGTACGGAGTGCCAGGCGGCGTCCGTGACGGCGGGCGGCGCCCCGGTCGCGCCGTTCCACTGGTGGTCGAGGCGGAGCCGGTCCGCGTCGGCGACGACGAAGATCCCGTTGTGCGGATAGATGGTGTTGTCCGACGACAGATGGGCGTAGTAGAAGCGGGTGTCGGACTGGTGGCCGAAGACGACGACCACATCCCGGTTGCCGATCTCGACCGGGGTGTCGAGCCGGATCTCGGCGTCGATCCGGGTGCTGCCGAGGACCGGGCCCGCGGTGAGCACGGCGTACTCGAAGGGCCTGCGGGGCCCCGGCCGTGAGACGCCGGCCTCGGCGAGGGTGACCCTGCCCCGCGGGAAGCGCCATTTCGCGGGGGTGACCGGGGCCCAGTGGCGGGAGGCGGTGAGACCGGTGAGCGTGGTGCCCGCCGGCCGGCAGTCGGCGAAGGTCCGGGTGCCGGTGACCCGCCAGATCCTCCCATTGGCCTTGGAGAGCAGATACAGCTCGCCCGCGGCGTCCTGCCCGAAGCGGAGATCGACCCGGCGGTCCCCGGCGAGGTCGCGCAGGGTCACCCGCTGTCCGGCGCGGTCGAAGAGCATCAGCCGGTAGGTGTCGGCGAGCCTCCCCGAGCCCCGGCGCATCTCGGCGCTCTCGGAGTAGAGGAGCCGGCCGTCGACGATGTCTCCGTAGAGGTACTTGCCGCGCAGCGCGGGGGCCGCGGAGCCCCGGTAGACATGGCCGCCGACGATGGCCCGGCCCACGTCCGAGCGGCAGTTCCAGCCGGCGGGCGGGTCGTGGTCGTAGGCGGCGACCGGATAGGTGTAGCCGTACCGGGCGTCGTCGGCGGGCAGGGTCAGAAGCCGGTCGCAGGGGTCGGCCGCGTTCCGGTCGTACACGAAGGCGCCCTCCCGCTCGCTCCAGCCGAGATTGTCCCCGGCGCGCACCTCGTACACCCCCTCGATGGCGTGTTCACCGATGTGTCCCAGGAGCAGCCGGTGGGGGGCGGCCCGGTCCCAGCTGAAGCGGTGCGGGTCGCGCATGCCGTACGCGTAGATCTCGCCGAGCGCGCCCGCCCGGCCGGTGAAGGGGTTGCCGGCGGGGATGCCGTAGGCGCCGTTGGGACCGTTCCGTCCGCCCGGGTCGATCCGCAGCAGCTTGCCGTGGGGCAGGGAGAGGCTCTGGGGCTCGCTGTTGTTCAGTCCCTGGGCGCCGTCGCCGACGGCGATGTACAGCAGCCCGTGGTCGCTGTCCCCGGGGCGGGCGGTGGGGTTGAGGTCGATCTGCTGGATGCCGTGGCCGCCGCCGGTGAAGCCGATCCGGAGCAGTTCGCGGCGGCTGCCGGAGAAGGTGGCCGCCGCCGGGTCGTCGGCCGTCCACTCGGTGACGACCCCGTGGTAGTTGACGGCCGACCCCTGGACGTAGTCGGGCCGGGCGGTGGTGGCGGACGCCTTCTCGGTGTGCACGGTGTAGAAGCGGCCGGTGTCGCGGAAGCCGGGCGCGAAGGCGACCGAGCCGAGGCCGGAGCCGAGGCCGCTGCTGGCGAAGAAGGCGGAGCCGATGGCGGCGGGGAGCTGGAGATAGGCGCGCGGGGTGCCGCGCCGCACGAGGTAGAGGGTGCCGTTGAGGTCGGGTACGGCCATCCGGCCCGAGCCGTCGGGCAGCTCGACGAGCTGGTTGATCCGGGCGTGGCGTCTGAGCCGGGCGTCGGTGACGGGCCCGGGGACGGGTTCGCTCCTGGGGAAGGAGGCGTACTCCTCGACGGTGAGTCCGAGGCCGGACTCGATGGGCTGCTGGGGGATCGGATCGCGGACGGGACCGGCCGCGCCGGTGTCGGCGGCGCTCCCCGGTGCGGCCGGGGCCGCGAGGAGCAGGGCGAGCGCGAGAAGGAGGGTGAGGAGGGGCGGGGGGAGAGTGCTCCTGCGGCGAGGACGAGACATCCCTCCATGTAATCGACGTTCCTATGTGTGAACAACCGTCGTGACACGATCCGTTGCCGGGGAACGGCGCGGAGGGTCCGGGCGGCGCGGAGGGTCCGGGCGGCGCGGACGGTGCTCCCGGGGCCGGCGCGGGTGGAGGAGAGGAGCCGGCCGCGGGGCGCGTCAGCGGATGCCGAGGAGCGGGCCGGTGATCGTCAGCCCGAGGTCGTGACCGGCGTACGAGAAGAAGGCCAGCAGCATCAGCGCCGCGCCGCCCAGCGAGACCGCCTTGAGGAAGTTGATCATCTCGGTCTGGCGGGCCTGCGCATCGTCCTCCTTCCAGAACGCGTGCATCAGCAGGGCCGTGGGGAAGAGGAAGACGGCGAGCAGCAGCGCGCCGAGGTCGGCCCAGACACCGAGGAGCACCATCAGCCCGCCCGCCGCCAGCAGCAGTCCGCTGCCGAAGGTGGCGGCGGCGGGCGCGGGGACCCCCCGCGCACCGGCGTAACCGGCCAGGGTCCGGGTTCGGGTGAGATGCCCGATGGCCGAGTTGAGGAAGAGCAGCGCGAACAGGATGCGTCCGATGAGCACCAGGACATCCATGGAGACCTCCCGAACAGGCGGTTGAACAGCGGACAACCAGCCCTTCCTCAGCGTACGTCCGCCCGGCGCGCGCCGCCCGCCGTGGCGGTTCGGCGCCCTTTGCCGGACATGGGGGGACACTCCCGGTGGCCGCATATGCCATTTCCGTGGGGGCGCGCGCTCCCCGCCCGCCGACGGGTATAGGACGAGGGCGCGGGCGGCACTCCGCATCGGCCCGCACCCTTCGGAGAGGCACCAGGGTGAACCCGAGCAGCCGGTACACGGCCATCGCAGCGGCACTGATCTTCGCGGCACTGGAGGTGACGGCCGTCCATCTGCTGCTCGGCGCGGGGACGGCCGTCCTGCTCTGTACGGACGCCGTCGTCGTCGCCGTCACCGGCGGCTGTGCGGCGGCGCTGCTCCGGCGGCGGGAGCCGGTGGCGGACGATCCCCGGGCGGAGGCCCGGGCCCGCCACAGGGCCGTGCGCTACCGGACGGACCGGGAGAGCAGCGCGCGCGGGTGCGGCCGGCCCGCCTGGCGGCCCTGAACCGGACGGATCGCACGGCCCGGTTGAATCGAGTCAGCAATCGGCCGTTTCCGGCCTTACTGCCCCCGCGTCCGGGGACAGCGGCCGGGGCTGCGTCCATGATCGTCGGAGCGAGTCCGCACCGGTCACCGGCTGAAGGAGTTCCCTCGATGCCCGCAGCACGCGTCAGTTCGGCCGTGATGACGCATCCGGTCCGACGAGCCGAGGCGGAGGAGCTCTGCGCCCGTCTGGGCCTGGACGGGCTGGCCCTGGACCCCGCGCCGGACGACTCCCCGTCGGCGCTGCGGACCGCGCTGGTGGCGTGGGGACGGGCGCGCGAGGACGCCACCCACCATCTGATGATCCAGGACGATGTGGCCGCTCCGCCGGATCTGCTCGACCTGGTGGCCCACTGCGCCGACCGGTTCCCCGGGGACGCCCTCGCCTTCTACACCAACTGGCACGCGCGCAACGGCGCCGCCGCCCGGCTCGCCGCGCTGGCCGGAGCGGGGTGGGTGCGGGCCGTGCCCGAGGAGTTCGCCCCGACCCTCGCCATCGTCCTCCCGGTGGCCATGGCCGCCGAGTTCCGCCGCTGGGCGGGCACGACCGGCGAGCGCCACGACGACGAGGTGATGGCGGCGTTCCTGCGGCGGGACGGGCGGCGCAGCGCCCTGCTGGCGGTGCCGACCGTCACCGAGCACATGGGGACCAGCAGCATCAACGGCCACGCGGCCCAGGGGGTGCGCCGCGCGGTCTGCCCGGTCGGCGCGGACGACGCCCGCCCGGCGCTGTACGGGGGCTGGGTGCTGGAGGAGCTGGAGTGGCTGCCGTACATGCGGTACGGCGAGGGGTTCATCCGGCTGCCGGGCCAGGACGCCACCCCCAAGGCGCGCTCGCACATCACCTGGCGCGAGGCGCTGCCGGGGACGGGGCTGACCGAGGAGGCGATCACGCGGGCGGTGCGGGCCGGCCGCCCGGAGGCCGCGGCCGGGGAGATCGGGAAGACGTTCGGGGCACCCTTCGCGGACGAGTTCTGGATTCACTGCCTGCTGCTGGGCCGGCAGGCCGAGTCCGCCGCCCGGCGGTACGCGCCCCGGGGCGCGGCCGGGAGCGGTTCCCCGGCCGGTGAGCGGCTGCGGGCCGCGGCGGTCTCCACCGCCGGTGTCGCCGGGCTGCCGCCGGAGCGCCGCCCGGAGGTGGACCAGGCGCACACGGAACTGCTCTCCGCGTACGCCTGGACCGCCGTCAGGTGCGGGGCCTCGCTGCTTCCGGAGCCGGGTCCCGCAGATCGAAGGTGATCCACACGCCCGGCTCCCAGTAGGAGGCGAGGTCCCGGTCCCGGTCCACCCGCAGGGTGGAGAGCCCCTCGGGGAAGACGTACTCGCCGTCCTCGGGGAAGGCCATCCCGGTCCAGGACTCCCACTCGGCGACGGTGCCGGTGATCCGGGAGGACTCCGACACCCCGGCGGCGACCACGCCCCCGAGCCGTACCTGGACACGAATCCAGGGGTCGAAGGGCTCGCCGTCCTCGCGGGTCCAGAACGCGTACCGCTCGACGGGGACGAGGGGGTAGCGGTGCTTCCAGATGGGCCGGACCGGCACGATCAGATGGGGCAGCCCGTCGGCGCGGGCCATCTCCGTCATCTGTGTCAGCAGCGCCTTGGAGAGGCCCTTCCCCTGGTGGGCGGGGGCCACTTCGACCCCGAGGGCGACCAGGGCGTTGGGCTCGGTGCCCGCGTCATGGGCGTCGAAGGCCGCGGTGATCGAGTCGTCGAGCCCGGAGCCGAGGTCCTCGGGGGTGCCGTCCCAGGTGCGCGGCAGTGAGCGGCCCGCGCCGAGCAGGGCGTCGTTCTCCTCGTCGTAGAGGACGAACTGGTGGTCCCTGAATTCCTCGAAGAGACGGTTCCAGTGGGTTTCGTTGATGTCCCCGTGCAGATTGTATTCGGGGACGACTCCGGCGAAGACCTCGGGGATACGGTCCCAGAGCTCGGGTCGCTCGGAATGGAGAACAACTCTCACGGCTGCCGCTGTCCTTTCCTTGGCGCCTTGGGCCGTCACGCCTTGACGGCTTCCCAGACGATGACAATGGGAATACCGCTCCAGGCCGCGCGGGCGGCGTCCGCGATGAACTCCTCGTACCCCCCGGGCGCGAGCCTTCCATTGAACACCGGCTCGACACAGGCGCGCACCGTGAGACCGGCGGATGCGAAGGCGTCGATGTAATGGCTCGGCAGATGCACATAGTTGCGCACAAAGGCCAGCCGGTCGTCGCCCTCCACGAAGAGGCACTGTCCCTGGAGGGTGATGACGAAGGGGTGCATGTCCGAGACGATGACCCGCCCGCCGGGGCGGACCACCCGGGCCAGCTCCGCGATCCCGGCCTTGAGGTCGGGGAGATGCGTCAGGGCGAGGGTGGACACGGCCAGGTCGACCGACTCGTCCTCCACCGGGAGGCTCTCCAGCCGCCCGCGGCGGTACTCGGCCTCCGGGGCCTTCTCCGCCGCGCGCTCCAGCATCTCCGGCGACTGGTCCACGCCGATCGTGCGGTAGCCGCGCGCGGTCAGGGCGGCCGTGGTGCGGCCGGTGCCGCAGGCCGCGTCGAGCGCGGTGCCCACCGGGCCGGCGTCCAGCAGCCCGTGCACCACCGGCTCCTCGACCTCGATGTAGGAGCTGGGCAGGGAGTCGTACACGGTGGACCAGGCCGCGTACCCGGCGGAGGCGTCCAGCTCGCTGACCGCCGAACCGCCGTCGGGCAGCCCCTGGGCGTCCTGGGCCGCGAATTTCCTTATCTCCTTGACGCGTTCGTTCAGGAACTCGTCATCCGCTTCCATCGCGGTGCGCAGCAGAGCCAGTCCCTCGATGCCCAGGACCAGCTCACGGACTCGGAATTCATTACTCATCGACATCTCCCAAGAGGGCGTTTCAACCTGTTGATCCGCGCTACCCAGAAAATCGCTCACACATTCTCCGGGCGCGCCACTTGGCCTGAATTCATCGCGAGTAGGCCGAACTTCTCCACCAGTTTGTTGTAGGGGGAACCGTCTTTTACCATCGCCCGGGACCCGGGCCGCGAACAGCGCGGTGGGTCACCGGGAGGAAAAATGATCGAAGGCTATGTGAACCGCGAAAGCGTGACCGCCGGCGAGATTCTGACACTCCATGTGTCGACCGATGCGGACGAGTTCCGGGTGCGTTTTTACCGGCTGGGCCGCGAGCTGTCCTTCATGGCCGAGTCCGAGGTGTTCCGGGGCGAGTGGAAGTCCCCGCCGCCGCACCCGGACGGGGTCGCGGAGCACGCCTCGCCCGCCGTGGCCTGGGAGCTGCCGCCGTATGCCTTCCGCACCCCCGAGGAGTGGCCGCCCGGCATCTATCTCGCCCATCTCGTGCCGGGCGACGCGGAGTCGGCCCGGTCCGTGCCCCTGCTGGACGCCTCGGGCATCGAGGGGTTCTCCCGGGAGTTCTTCGTGGTGAGACCGCGCGAACCCGGACGCCGGGGGCGCATCCTCTACAAGAAGTCGACCTTCACCCGGCACGCCTACAACCAGTCGAACAGCCAGGAGCTGACCCGGGGCTGCAACCTCTACGAGAACCCCGTCTACCAGGAGGGCGGCGACGGCGAGCCGCGCGGGCACCGGCTCAGTCTGCACCGGCCGGGCGGGGTGATCGATCTGGCCTACTGGGACGCCCCGTTCATCGCCTGGCTGGAGCGGTGCGGCTACGCCGTCGAGTACTGCACGGACCTCGATCTGCACGAGGACCCGGAGCTGCTGGCCCCCTACGACCTGCTGCTGAGCGTCGGCCACGACGAGTACTGGAGCGAGGAGATGCGGGCCCATGTGGCCGCGCATGTGGACGGGGGCGGGAATGTCGCGTTCTTCAGCGCCAACACCTGCTGGTGGCGCGTCCATCCGGTCGACGGGAACACCGCCTTCGTCTCGGACACCGACCACCGGGTGGGCGAGGAGTACCCCCATCTCCCGGCGACGGATCTGTGGTGGCCCGCCCCGCCGGACGGTGTCGGGGTGCCGGAGGACTCGCTCACCGGGATGAGCTTCCGCAACGGCGGCATGTGGCCCGGCGACTGGCCGGGCGACCGGCCGCGCGCGGGGTACACCGTGCAACACGCCGGCCACTGGGTCTTCGAGGGCACCGGGCTGCGCGACGGCTCGGACGGCGGGGAGCCGGACGCGCTGGGCGCGGGTACGGCGCTGATCGGATACGAGTGCGACGGCGCGTCCTTCGCGTACGACGGGGAGGGGGTCGCCCGGGCGGTCCGCGCGGACGGCTCCCCCTCCCCGTTCCTGATACTCGGCATCTATGTGCTGGACCCGGTGAACGAGAGCTTCCACGATCTCCGCTGGGGTCACTGGAACTGCCCCGAGCGGGAGCCGGACGCCACCGGCCCCCGCGCGGCGACCATGGGGGTCCACACGGCGGGCGGCACGGTGTTCTCGGCCGGCACCACCGACTGGCCGGTGGTGTGCGGCCGGGAACTGGACGCGGGTGTCGTCCGGGTGACCCGCAATGTGCTGGACCGGCTCTCGCACCGGGCTACAGCAGACCGGTGAGCGCGTCGAGCGTGGCGATCCGCGCCGCCCGGTCGGGCAGCGCGGGCGCCTCGCCCTCGACGGCCCGGTCGGGCCGCCACAGATGGACGGCGCGCATCCCCTGGTCCAGGGGGCCCAGCACATCCGCCTCCCACATGTCCCCCACGAAGAGGGCCTGCTCCGGTGCGGCCGAGCACGCGTCGAGCACGGTCCGGTAGATATGGGGGTGCGGCTTGCGCGCCCCGGCCCTGGCCGAGGTGACGGCCACGTCCACCAGGCCGTCGATGCCCGCCTCGGCCAGGGCCCGGTCCAGATCCCAGTACCAGTTGGAGCAGACCGCCACCGTCAGGCCGCGCTCGCGCAGTCGCGCGAGCACGGCCGTCACATCGGCGTACAGCTCCAGCCGGAGCTGTCTGACGGCCCGGTCCAGCTCGGCCGCCAGCTCGCCCGCCTGGTCCTCGGGCACTCCGCACGCGAGGGCCCGCCGGCGCAGCCGGTCCAGCTCCCAGGCCCGGTAGGAGTCCTCGCTCACCGAGTGGACCCGGTGATCCGCGCCGTCGGGCGGACCGGAGGACCACTGCCCGCCCCAGCGCGCCGCCGCCTCGTCGAGCCCTCTGCGCAGGAAGAAGGGCTCATGGCTCGGCGGCAGCGGCGGCACCATACGGACGAGCGTGCCGTAGAAGTCGAAGATCACTGCCTTGACATCGGACGGCCCCCCGGGCCGTATGGCGCCCACGGTGCGTCAGTACCGTCCGTGCCGGCGGGGGAAGTAGTCCTCGCAGTCGCCGTCGCGCTCGATGTCGACGGTGGCGCAGTGCAGTCCGCCGCCGAAGGGGCCGACCGACCGGAACGGCACGGGCACGATCTCGAAGCCGTAGGAGGCCAGCTGCTCGGAGAGGCGCACCTCCTTCTCCTCGACGCAGAGGGTGTTCTGGTCGAGGTTCAGCATGTTCCCGGCCAGCCAGGGGCTGCAGTAGGAGAGCTTCGGCGGGTGGTCCCAGCTCGCGGGCTGGACGGCCTCCACGATCTCCCAGTCGTTGAGCTTGAAGAAGTCCATCAGCTCCTGGTCGGCGAGGCGCTCACCGCAGTGCAGCACGAGCCCGGGGCGCAGCGGCACCCAGGTGGCGTCGATGTGCAGCGGATGGGTGTTGGTGGAGGTCACCGCGTGCACCCGGTGGTCGGGGTAGTGGCGCTTGAGCCAGTCGTAGCCGCTGCGGTTGGTGACGAAGGAGAGCTGGACGAAGAGGTCCTTGCCGAAGCGGGCCACATCGGCCGCGTCGAAGAGCGGCTCCTCCTCGGTGAGGACCAGATCGTAGTCGCGGACCTTGGCGAGCTGCACCTCGGTGGGCAGCTCGTTGTACGTGTCCCAGAAGGCGGTGTGGTAGCTGGCGTCGGTCAGCCGCGGCTTGGGCGCGGTCTCCCAGCGCATGCGCGCGTCGGCCTTGAACAGCTCCTGGAGGATGGGCCGGTAGGCGAGGTACTCGTGCCACCGGCTGCGGTACGACATGGTCGCTTCGAGGACCTCGTTGCCCACGGTGAGCAGGATGTCCCGCGGGGGCATACAACCGGACATCGTCTCCTGCTCCCAGTCCGGGGTGGAGACCTTCTGGTTGAAGTCGAGCGGGGTGGGTCTGTCCACCCGGATGCCTCGTTTGCGCAGCATGTCGGCGAAGTTGTCGAGCTGCTCGTTGGCCTCGGCGGTCATGTCGGCCGGCATCGGGCCGTAGGTGCCGAGGGGGTAGCCGTCGTCCGGGAAGTCCCGCCGTACAGCGGGTTCGGGCGCTTGCACCACGGCTTCGTCGGCCCTTCCGACGATGACATGGCGCAGCGGGTCCCAGCCGTTCCATGAGTTGACCCGTATGGGCCTGGTGGCCGATTCGCCAGTCGTCGTGCCGTGCTCAGTCACGTGCCACACCCTTCGATTGGTGACGTGGGGGACGCCAGGAGAAAAATGTGTCAGGAGGTGCGTCACCGTCAAGGGCACCCAAGTGGTGCATCGTAGTATTTTGCGTCAATCGAGAACGGCTGATCTGGTGCTGTTCGACGTTCTTCATCATCGCCGCCCGCTTGACCGGGGGCCTATCCGCATCAAGAACGTTCAATAAATCCCTGATCGATCCTGGCCAAAAAGCGCCCCATGGGTAGATTGCCGGTCTTCGCTGGGTAGATACGTGCCCGGTCCAGCCCGTCCTCGAAAGGTGGAGAATCATGCCCTGGCGCTTAATCCGCTTCACCTCGGCTGTCGGGGTGGTCGCACTGGCGGCGGCACTGACCTCGTGCGACTCCTCGGGGTCCGGCGGCCCGGCGAACGCCGGTGACCGGAGCGGGAGTCTGACGGTTTGGCTGACGATCGACGCCCGGGAGAGCTGGCCCGATCTGGTCGCCGCCACGAACAAACGTTTCGCCAAGCGCTATCCGAAGACGGAGGTGAAGGTTCAGTACCAGCAGTGGACGAGCAAGAACCAGAAGATTGACGCCGCCTTCGCGGGCAAGGACGTACCAGACGTGGTGGAGATGGGCAATAGTGAAACCACGAACTACATCGTCAACGGGGCGTTCATCGATCTGGAGAAGAGCGATTTCGACCATTCGGAAGATTGGCTTCCGGCTCTCTCGGATGCCTGCGAGTGGGAGGGCAAGACCTTCTGTGTGCCCTACTACGCGGGTGCCCGGGTGGGGGTCTACCGCACCGATCTGCTCAAGAAGGTCGGCGTCACCGAGGCGCCCCGCAGCTATCCCGAGATGCTCTCGGTCCTCGACAAGCTGAAAGCCGAGTTCGGCGCCGCCGACAAGAACTTCTCCGCCTTCCACATGCCCGGCCGCTACTGGTCCGCGGCGATGGCCTGGGTCAAGGACGCGGGCGGCGAGATGGCGGTGGAGCAGGACGGCCGCTGGCGCGGCGCACTCTCCTCGCCCGAGTCCGTGAAGGGCCTCACCGCTTGGAAGGACCTGCTGGACGCCTACTACACGGGTGACCGCTCCAAGGACAACGGCGACGAGCCCGCCGTGGTCGGCCAGGGCAAGGTGGGGATGTTCTACGGCAACACCTGGGAGGCCAACGCCGCGACCGACCCCCGGGCCGGCGGCAACGCGGCCCTGCGCGGCAAGTTCGCCACCTTCGCCTTCCCCGGCCCCTCGGGTGAGCTGATGCCGCCCTTCCTCGGCGGCTCCCTGCTCGCCGTCCCGGTCAAGTCGCGGAACCAGGCGCGGGCCCAGGAGTGGATCAAGCTCTTCACCGACCACACCTCGCAGCGGAAGCTCATCGACGCCGAGACCCTGCCCAACAACACCGTCCAGTTGCGCGATGTGCCCGCCGACGGCATCAACGGCGCCGCCGCGCGCGCCGCCGCACGGGGCTGGGTCACCCCGCTGGCACCCGGCTGGGTGGCCGTGGAGAAGGCGAACGTCCTGCCCTCGATGCTCCAGTCCATCGCCACCGGCAAGAAGTCGGTACGGCAGGCGGCCCGGGACGCGGACCGCGAGATCGACCAGCTGATCAACAACAACTGACACCCCTCCGCACTCCCTCACTCCCGTATCCCCCACACGACGAGTCCGCGCCGGCGCGGCGCACACGCCCGGGCGCGCCGCGAAACGATGACGTGAGGAGCCCGCCCGCATGGTGACCGCAGGTCCACCGCGCCCCTCCGGCGCGCCCTCGCGCCCCCACACCGTCCCCGCGCCCCGGGGCGGCCGGCCCGGCACCGGCCGCCGGTCCCCCGCGCGGCGGTGGCGGATCACGCCGTACCTCCTCATCGCCCCGACCGTGCTGGCGCTGACCGCGGTCCTCGGCTATCCGCTGGTCGATCTGCTGATGCTGTCGTTCCAGGACATGACCCGCAGAGAGCTGTTCGCCGGCACCGCTCCCCCGTGGGCGGGGCTCCAGCAGTACCGGACCATCGCGGGCGATGGCTTCTTCTGGGAGGTCGTGGCGCGCACCGCGCTCTTCACGGTGGCCGCCTCCGCGGTGACCATGGGCGCGGCGGTGCTGGTGGCCCTGCTGATGCGCCGGGTCTCGCCCTGGGTGCGGCTGACGATGGCCGGGGTGCTGGTGGCGGTCTGGGCGATGCCGGTGATGGTCGCCGCGTCGGTCTTCCGCTGGCTGGTGGACACGGACTACGGGGTCGTCAACTGGCTGCTCGGCCGGCTGCCGGGGCTGGACTTCGCCAAGCACAACTGGTTCGAGGACCCCTGGCAGGGGTTCACGGTGATCGTCGCCGTGGTGGTGTGGGGCGCGCTGCCGTTCGCCGCGATCACCCTCCAGGCCGCGCTCACCCAGGTGCCGCTTGAGCTGGAGGAGGCGGCCCGGGTGGACGGGGCGACGCCCGCGCAGACCTTCCGCCACATCACCTTCCCCGTGATCAAGCCCGCGTTCGTCATGGTCGCGACGCTCACCTCGATCTGGAACTTCGGTGTCTTCAACCAGATCTGGCTGATGCGCTCGGGCCAGCCGGAGCGGGAGTACTACCTCCTGGGCGTCTACTCCTTCATCGAGTCCTTCGCCGTGAACCGCTACAGCACCGGGGCGGCCATCGCGGTGGTCACGGTGGTGCTGCTGCTCGCCGGAGCCGTGTTCCATGTCCGCCAGCTCGTCAGGATGGGAGAGGCCGAGTGAGCACCGCTCCACGTCCCCGGCGCCGGGCCGGCCGCCGATCGCGGCGGGCCGACGCGCTCGGGCTGCTGTTCTGCGCCGTCATGGCCTTCCCCGTCTACTGGATGCTGCTCACCGCCGTGCGGCCCGCGTCGGAGATCCGGCGCGATCCACCGCGCTTCTGGGCATCGGAGCTGACCCTGGACCACTTCCGCCGGGCCGTCGCCTCCGAGACCTTCTGGTCGAGTGTGCGGGCGAGTGTGCTCGTGGGCGCGGCGACCGTGGTGATCTCGCTGCTCATCGGGGTGCTGGCGGCCTACGCGGTGGCGCGCTTCTCCTTCCTGGGCCGGCGGGCCTTCGTCCTGGTGATCCTCTCCGTGCAGATGATCCCGCTGGCCGGGCTGATCATCCCGCTCTATCTGCTGCTCAGCGACGCCGGGCTGACCGACAGTCTGACCGGTGTGGTGGTGACCTACCTGGTCTTCATGCTGCCGTTCACGGTCTGGCTGCTGCGCGGGTTCATCGCCGCGATCCCGGCGGAGCTGGAGGAGGCCGCGATGGTCGACGGCTGCACCCGCTGGGGCGCCTTCCGCCGGGTGCTGCTGCCGCTGCTGGCCCCCGGTCTGGTGGCCACCTCCATCTACTCCCTGGTCCAGGCGTGGAACGAGTACGTCCTCGCCTATGTGCTGCTGTCCAGCAATGACAAGCAGACCGTGAGCATCTGGCTGGTCTCCTTCCAGACCAGCTTCGGCACCGACTACGGCGCGCTGATGGCGGGGGCCACCCTGACCGCCCTGCCCGTCGTCGTCTTCTTCCTGATCGTGCAGCGACGCCTTGCCTCGGGGCTGGCCTCGGGGGCCGTCAAGGGATGACCGCACGAGGCCCGCCCCACCGCCGCCGCACCGGCAGTGGAGCGCCCGCAGGACTGGGCGCGGGGGCACAGCGCACCGCCCCGACGAAACACCGAGAACACCTGGGCCGTCCTGGTCCGGTTCTCTTTACCAGCAGGAGTTCATTTTGACGTTCGACCGTCTTGACCTGGTGTCCAAGCTGTATCAGCCCACCGGCTGGCCCCGCGTGCTCGAAGCGGCCGCGGGTAAACGTTCCTCCGGGCCGCTGGTGGTGGACCTCGATCCGACGACGTTCTGCGATCTCGCCTGCCCCGAGTGCATCAGCGGCAAGCTGCTGAACCAGGGGCGCTTCACCCCCGAACGGCTGGCGGAGCTGGCCGGGGAGATCATAGAAATGGGTGTGCGCGGTGTGGTCCTGATCGGCGGCGGGGAGCCGCTGGCGCACCGGGGCACCCGCAATGTGCTCCGGGTCCTGGGAGAGGCCGGCGTCGCCATCGGCGTGGTCACCAACGGCACCATGATCCAGCAGAATCTGGACGAGCTGGCGGAGTACGCCTCGTGGGTGCGGGTGTCGATGGACGCCGGTACGCGGGAGACCTATGGAATCTTCAGACCTGACCGCAAGGGCCGCAGCGTGTTCGACAAGGTCGTCGGCAATATGAGGCTGCTGGCCGAGGTGAAGAAGGGCGCCCTCGGCTACTCGTTCCTGGTGATGTCGCGCCGGGAGGCGGACGGCCGGGTGGTGAGCAACCACCACGAGGTGCTGGAGGCGGCGCGGCTGGCCCGGGACATCGGCTGCGACTACTTCGAGACCAAGGCGATGTTCGACGACGGCCACCATGTGATCCAGGTGGAGAACGAGATCCTCCAGTCCGTCGACGACCAGCTGGCCGAGGCCGAGGCGTGGGCGGACGGCTCCTTCGAGATCATCAATTCCTCCACCCTGACCTCACTGCGCAACCGGGTGGGCGCGGTCCAGCCGAAGGACTACCACCACTGCAAGGTCGCCGAGCTGCGGACACTGATCACCCCGTCCGGGGTCTATGTCTGCTCCTACCACCGGGGCAACTCCCAGGCGAAGATCGGTGACGCCGTCACCGAGCGGCTCCCGGACATCTGGGCGAACTCGGACCGCAGTGTGATCGATCCGAGCCGGGACTGCCTCTTCCACTGCGCGCGTCACCGCTCCAACCTCGAAATGGACAAGATCGACGCTGAAGCGGTGACACCCGTTCCGGACAACGACTACGACCCGTTCATCTGAGCCGTGAGCTGACCCTTCATCCAGCCGGTGCCCGCGTCCGCCCTCCGGGGGGCCGCAGGCCCGCCGCCGCCCGGGTGGGAATCACCCGGGCGCCGGGGTGAGCCGCGGCCAGGCCCCGCCGCAGCGCGGTGACCGTCTCGTCGAGACCGGCCACCGGGCAGACCCCGACCAGCGCCCCGCCGCCACCGGCCCCGCTCAGCTTGAGCCGCAGCCCGGTGGCGCGCCGGGCCGCCGACCGCAGTTCCTCCAGCAGCGGGGTGGACATCCCCTGGTGGTCCCGCATGGCGGCGTGGGCCCGGTCCATGGCGTCGGCGAGCCCTTCGAGGTCGCCTCCGCCGATCGCCGCCCACGCGTCGGCCGACGCCCGGTCCGCCTCCCCCATGTACGAGGCGAGCGCGGGGTCCCGGCCGGCGAGCTGTGCCCGTACGACCCTGATGTGGTCGCTGGTGTCCTTGCGGGTGGCGGAGTCCACGACGACCACGGCCCACGCGCCGGGGAACACCGCGCGTTCGAGGACCCGGGGCAGCCCGGTGGGCCTGCCGTCCAGCAGCAGGGCACCGCCCTCGATGACGGCCAGATGGTCCATCCCGCCGCCGTTGAAGTGCGCGAACTCGAACTCGTACGCCCACCGCGCCAGGGTGTCCACCGGGATGCCCGGCGGTACGGCCGCCGCTGTGTACGCCTGGAACAGCGCCACGATCAGGGCGGTGGACGAGGACAGCCCGCTGGCGGCGGGGGCGTCGCTGCGGACGGTGACGGCGGGCGGCTCGGGGCCCAGGGCGGGCAGGCGCGCGCGGAGGAACTCCCACACCTGCGCCGGCCAGTCCCCGCCGGCCGGTGCCCCCGTGCCGGGGGCCGTCCCGACCTCGGTGGTCAGATCCAGGGCCAGGCTGACGGATCTGCCGCCCAGCCAGTCGAGGTCCTCGCCGGAGAGACAGGCGCGGCAGGGCACCACCGCGCGAGAGGATTCACCACCGGTGCTCACCGTGCCTGGAACCTTCCCGTGGCGCCGAACTCCCGGAACATCTCCAGCACCACCCCGGTCGGCGGGTGCAGCGGCCGGGGCGGGTCCGCCGGGTCGTGGAACCCCGCCCGTACGACCTCGCCGGGCCCCGGGACCAGCTCGCCGGACCAGGTCCGGGCCAGGAAACAGAGGGCGAAGCAGTGGGTCACATCGCCGTTGGGGTAGGTGAGCGTGTGCACGCCGGGGTCCGAGAGGGAGCCGAAGGGGATCAGATCCGCCCGCTCCACCCGCAGCCCCGTCTCCTCGGCCAGTTCGCGGACGGCGGTGCCGGCGAAGTCGCTGCCCTCCTCGCACGCGCCGGCCGGGAGCTCCCAGACGCCGGTGTCGGCGCGCTGCTGGAAGAGGACCCGGCCGGCCGGGTCCTGGAGCAGTACCTGGGCGCCGGGGACGAGCAGGAGGCGGCTGCCGACCGACTGGCGCAGCGACCAGATGTAGGAGCCGGTGTACGTCATGGGTGTGCGGCCTTCCTCGGTGCCCGGCCGGTCTCCGGCCGTCTGGAGCGAAGGTGTCACGCGGTCTTCTCCGTGAGCCAGTGCGGTACCGCCTCCGGCGTGGCGTTCAGCCAGCGGACATAGCGCTCCACACCCTCGCGCACGGTGATCCCGGGCTTCCAGCGCATCAGTTCGTTCAGCTTCTCGGTGGCCGCGAAGCCGCCCAGCGGGTCGTCGGCGGGCCGGGGGGTGATGATGAACTCGGAGCCGGGGAAGTGCGGGGCGATCAGCTCGCCCACGTCCCGGACGGAGGTGGGGACGCCGCTGCCGACGTTGACGGTCTCGCCGACGACTCCGTCCTCGACCAGCGCGAGGGCGGTGGCCGCGGCTATGTCGTCCACATGGACCAGGTCCCGCACCTGGATGCCGCCGCCGTTGAGCCTCATCGGCAGCCCCACCCGGGCGTGCATGGCCAGCCAGGCGACCATCCAGGAGTGGCTGCCGGGCTTGGGAACCTGCGGGTCGCCGTAGACGGAGAAGTAGCGCAGGATGGCGAACTCGGTGTCCGCGGCTCCGAGCATCAGCCGGGTCTGGTGCTCGGCCCAGAGCTTGGCGTTGGCGTAGACGGAGAGCGGGTGCGGGGGCTGGTCCTCGGCGAACCGCTGGACTCCCTCGGCGCCCGGGACGCCATTGCCGTAGACGGCGGCCGAGGAGACCATGACGAAGCGGCGCACGTTGGCGGCGGCCACCTCCTCCAGCACGGTCTCGGTGCCGTCGTTGTTCGCGCGGAAGGCGATATCCGGCCGCCGCGTACAGGCGGCGACATCGGCGAACGCGGCGGCGTGGACCACGTAATCGGCGTCGGCGACGAGGGCGCGGACCTTCTCCCGGTCGCTGATGTCACCGACGATCAGACGGGTCGCCAGCTTCTCGGCGCCGAAGAGCCGATGGGTGGATTCCGGGTACGCGTCCATCCGGTCCAGGATCGTCACTTCGGCCTGCGCTCCGCTCAGCAGAGCGGTGAGTCTGCTTCCGACCAGCCCCGCTCCGCCGGTCACCACCACCTTGGAGCCACGGAGCCGCTCCAGCCGGGAAGAAACGGAATCACGTGCGCCGGTGCCTTCGTCAGTTGTCTGCACACTCATACGGGCTCCTCCATCGGTGATACGCATGGGGTTTGCGTGCTGCCAGCATGACGATCTTCGTCGGCTGAAACCAGGGTGCCTTTTCGGCGCCCCCGCAGCCGTGAAAGGCCCGACCGCACTGTCCGAAATTCATTGGTAGAGGGAGAACGCATATGCGGAATTTCTCCGTCCGCCAACAACCCGAGCACGGAGGACCTGTGACGCGTTATCGCATCAGCGGAGCGGTGATGACCCACCCGAAGCGGCTGCCCGCCGCCGAGAGGCTCGCCGCTTCGGCTCCGCCCGGAGCGCTGAGGGTCGTCATGGACCCCGACCCGGCCGGCAAGCCGTCGGTGCTGCGCACCGCGCTGGCGGCCTGGTCGTCGATCGAGGAGGGGGCCACCCATCAACTCGTCGTCCAGGACGACATGATCCTCTCCGACTCCTTCTTCGAGCGGGTCGGCGCGGCGGTGGCGGAGCTGCCGCACGCGGCGCTGGCGCTCTTCGCGCTCTGGGACTCGCGCAACGGGGCCGCCGTGCGCCTCGGCGCCATGGCGGGAGCCCGCTGGGTGGGCGCCGTCAACGAGTACTTCCCCTGTGTCGCGATCGTGCTGCCCCGGCGGGTCGCGGAGGGGTTCGTGGCGTACGGCAGGGCACGCCTGGACGCCTGGCCCGACGACATCCTGATGTACCAGTATCTGCGGGCCAACGGGATTCCCGGGTATGTGTCGGTGCCGAGCCTGGCCGAACACGAGGACCACGGCAGCATTTCCGGGAACGCTTTCCGGGGGCCGCGCCGCGCGGTGGCATTCCTGCCCGGCGACCGGCCCGGTGACGAGGGAGCGCGGCTCGAAGGGCTCCGGGTCATTCCCTTCTTCAAGCAGGGGGTCGCGCAGTGCACGGTCCGGGTGGACGGACCGGGGCCCGAAAGGTGGTTGCATCTGGACTGCAGCGACTTTTTGGAAGGTTATGGAATAAATACTGACAGAGTTATCGACAGTCTTAAATCGGCCAATGTCGGTTTGACCGAAGTATATGATCAAGAGGCTGTCAAGGGGACCTGGCTGACCGCTTTCACCATGGGATTCGTCCATCGGCGGGAGGGACGGGGCACCGATCTTTCCCGGACACCCGTCTGCGCCGAGGCGCTGGCCACCATCGGGGCGGGCGGGGTGAGCCACAACCGGGGCGAGGAGCGGATCGCCGAACTCCGCGACGGGCTGGCGCGGCTCGCCCGCGCCGGGGTCGAGGCGGGCCTGGAGGCGGGTGCGGGGCCCGCGCGGCGCGCGGCCCCCGCCGTGACGGCCCCGCGCGTCGGGGTGCTCGGCGGGGCGACCCCGCTGGGCGAGCATGTCGTCCGGCGGCTGACCGACCGGGGGCACACGGTCTCGCTGGTGCGGGGGGCGACGGGGGCGGACCCGGGGGTCGACGCGCTGATCGATCTGCGTCCGCTGCGGCACGGCGCCGGGGACGCGGGGGCGCGGGTCGTGGTCCGGTTCCCGGACCGGGCGGCCGGTGCCGGCGCCGGCGCCGGCCCGCTGTCGTACACCCTGCACACCGGGGACCTGTACGGGCCGGGCTGCTCCCTGGACACACCGATCGGCCGCATGGTGTGGAGTGCGCTGCGCAGCCATCCGGTGGTGGTGGGTGAGCCGGAGGGGGCGCCGCTGTATCCGTTGCACACGGCCGATCTGATCGAGGCGGTGGCACGGGTGCTGCGCACCCCGCCGCCGGAGCGGGAGTTGTTCCTGCCGGAGCGGGAGCCGGTCGGCGAGGGGGAGATGGCGGAGGCGGTGCGGTCGGCGGTGCGGCCGGTGCCGCTGGCCGGCGGACCGGTGGCGCCGGGCGCCCGCCGCCGGGGGCCGGGTCCGGAGATCACGGGGCTTCCCCGCCCGGCGGGGTGGGGGCCGGGGCGCGGGCTGCACCAGGGGCTGCACACCTTTATGCAGTGGCTGGCGTACGAGGGCATCCGCTATGCCGCCGACCCGGCGACGGACCGGACCGGCTGAACGGGCGGTGGCCGTACCGGGACTCGCCGGTACGGCCACCGCGCCACTCCCTGACACGGAGCCCGAACCACCCCAGCCCACCCCAGCCCACCCCAGCCCACCCCAGCCCACCCCAGGCCGGGCACACCTGCCGCCACCGGACAGAACCCCGAACCACCCCGGCCCGTCCGGCGCTTGAGGACGGACCCCCCACCCCAGGAACCGGCACAGAACAAGAACCCCACCAAACGCACCCCACCCCCCGCCCCCGACAGGGCACTCCCCAGCCACGAGCACCAAATCCAGACAGACATCCGATGACTATCGAATAGATCTTCCCCATCCGGAATATTGGTGCACAGACACCACCCCCTCCGCACCACCCGGCCCCACGAGAGGAATGGACATGGACCCCGACCAGTACGAGCCTCCGGTCATGATCGAGACGGGCGAGTTCGCCGAGACCACCATGGGCACCGACTACGGCTGGCCCGAGGGCGGAATCCTCTTCGTCTTCAGACTGCTCTGACCGCCCGGCGCGCGGGCCCGGTGACCAGGCCCGCGCGCCACCCGGGCCGGGCCCGGGCGCGCCTCCGCCTCCCCCGTCTCAGGAGCACCCCATGGACGACCCCGGACCGGAACGGGCCATCCCCGCGGGTGGCCGGTTCGCGGCCTTCCCCGACAGCGCGGGCGGCGCCGCGGACGCGGCCCGGCTCGCCGCCCGGGGCTGCCGCACCCTCTCCCACCCCTCCGGCCGCCCCTGGATCGTGGGGCGGTGGCGGCACAGCGACCTGGTGCACATCGCCGCCGGGCCGCTGCGGCTCGCGGTCATCGGCCTCTGCCCCGTCACCACCACCGAACTCGCCCGCGCCGCCGCCTCGATCACCCGCCCCGAGCAGGTCGCCGCGCTGGCGGGCCGCTGGCCCGGCTCCTTCCACCTCGCCGCCGCCCGCGACGGCTGGGTGTGGGTGCAGGGCGGCGTCGCCGAGGTGCGCCGGGTCTTCCTCGCCCGCACCGGCCGGGGCCCGGTCGCGGCGAGCCACGCCGCCCTCGCGGCCTGGCTGAGCCGGGCACCGGTGGACGAGGGGCGGCTCGCGGTCCGGCTCGCCTCGCCCGCGGCCACCCCTCTGGCCGAACTCACCCCCTGGCGGGGGGTGGACGCCGTGCCCGGCGGCAGCGGGCTCCGGCTCGACCGCGACGGGACCGCGCGGACCGTCCGCTGGTGGCGCCCGCCCGAGGCGACCGCGCCCCTGCGCGAGGGCGCGCCCCTGCTCCGTACCGCCCTGCGGGACGCCGTGGCCACCCGCGTGCCCGAGGGCGCCCCCCTGGGAGCCGACCTCTCCGGCGGACTGGACTCCACCTCCCTGTGCTTCCTGGCGGCCGAGGCCGGTGCCTCGCTGGTCACGGCGACGATCCAGTGGACGGGCGGCGGGAACACGGACGCCGAGTGGGCGCGCCGCGCAGCCGGGCGGCTGCCCCTGCGGGAGCGGTTCGCGTACCGGGGCGACGCACTGCCCCCGTTCTTCTCCCACACCGGCCGGCCGGGGCCCGTGCTCGACGAACCCCTGCTGGTGCGGGATCTGGACCAGCAGGGGCCCTTTCTGCGGGGGATGCTGGGGCACGGTGCCGTGACCCGGCTGAGCGGCCTCGGCGGGGACCATGTGGTCCAGGCCCCGGAGCAGTATCTGTTCGCGCTGGTCCGCCGCCGGCCCGCCACCGCCGCGCGGACCGTGCGCGCCGAGCTGGCCGAGCACCGCTGGCCCACCGTCCGCACCCTGCGGACCCTGCTCGCGCCGCCCTCCCACACCGCGTGGCTCGCCGGGCTCGCCGGCGCCGTCCGTTCCGGTGTCCGGGTGCCCGGGCGGCTCCAGCCCTGGGGCCCGGTCCCGGTCCTGCCGCCGTGGGCGAGTCCCCTCGCCCGCGAGGCGGTCGCGGCCCTGCTGGAGGAGCGGGCGGCGGCCGGGGCCGGGCCGCTGGACCCCCGGCCCGCGCTCCACGCCCGGCTCGCCCTCGCCCGCTCGGCCGGGCGCTCCGCGGGGCTGGTGGAGGAGTTGTACGCGGGGGTGCTGCCCACGCACGCGCCGTTCTGCGACGACGCCGTCGTCGCGGCCTCCCTCGCGGTGCGCCCCGAGGAGAGCGCCGACCCGTTCGCGTACAAACCCCTGCTGACGGCGGCGATGGCCCCCGTCGTCCCCGCCGGGCTGCTGCTGCGCGACACCAAGGACAGCTCCGTCGTCCACTGGTACGAGGGCCTGGAGCACAACCGGGGCGCGCTGGCGGCGCTCGCCGGGGACTCGGCGCTGGCGGCGCTCGGGCTCGTCGACGGGCGGCGGTGGCGCGAGGCGCTGCTCAGCCCCCGGCAGGCGAGCGGCTCCCCGCCCGCGTTCGAGAAGTCCCTCGCGCTGGAGATCTGGCTCCGGGACCGCGTCCGGGGCGCCGACGACCCCTTTCCCCGGCCTCTCGCACTCGACGATCTCCTCACCGTCCATCCCGAAGACCTCCGATCTCTTGCCCTTGAGGAGCGGACATGACGCTGCGGCTGCGCGACGATGTGTCGATGGTGCGGACCGACACCGCCCTGGTCGTGCTGGACGAGCGGAACGGCCGTTACTGGCAGCTCAATCCCACCGCGGCCGACATCCTGGACGATCTGCTGGCGGGGTGCGGCGACGCGCTGGCCGCCGAACGGCTGGCGCGGCGCTGCGGGATCGGCCCGGAGCGCGCGCGGGAGGATGTCGCCCGGCTCCTCGCCACCCTGGTGGACTCGGGGGTGACGGCGCCGTGAGCCAGGTCGCCGCCACGGCGTCCCGGCCGTCACCGTCCCGCCGGATTCCCGCCCTGCTCTGCGTGTTCGCCGCGCGGCTGCTCGCCCGGGCGAGCCCGCGCCGAATCCGCCGTGTCCTGGAGCTGCTGCGGACGGGCGCCCGGCCCGCGAGCCACGCCGGGACGGCGGCGGCCCGCGACGACATCACCGGCAGCAGCACCCTCTGCCGGGGCCGCCGCCACTGTCTGCGCCGGTCGCTGGCGGTCGCGCTGCTGTGCCGTCTCCGGGGCACCTGGCCCACCTGGTGCACCGGGGTCCGGACAGCGCCGTTCGCCGCCCACGCCTGGGTGGAGGCGGAGGGCCGCCCGGTCGGCGAGGAGGGGGACGACCGGCTCTACCACACCATCATGTCGGTGGGTCCGAGCAGCCCCGCGCGGTGACCGCGTCCCCCCACCGGGCGCGCGGGCCCCGAGACAGCGCCCGGCGCGCGCCCGTGCGCTGTTCCGCGCCGTAAAACGTAAGAATTGTCTCGCCGGTCCCTCCGGGCGGCGCAAAACATTCGCCCCGGTGGCCCCTCGGGCCCCTCCTTTGCTCCCGGAACCCCGGAACGAATTGACACACTGTCGACAACGCGCCTGTCGCACGCGCCGCACGCCCCGGTGAGCAAAGGAACCACGCCGGAAACCGGGCCGTCCGGAAACGGCCCACCGTCACGAACCCCCCGGTCAACTGCCCTTTCCCGCACCGGCGCGGGCCGTCGGAGGCTGATCTACGCTGCGCACGCGGCGCACGGGATCGCGCTGCTCCCTCTCACTCAACCGGGAGACACCATGACGCTCAGAGACATGACCACCTCCTTCGATCCGGACGCTCTGGACCTCGGTGACATCACCGTCACCGCGATGCGCGACACGGCGGGGATCGGTGAATCCACCTACTCCCTCGCCTCGTCCTCGTCGACGTCCTGTATGGGATGCAGCGGCTGCGGCGCGTGCAGCGTGCAGAACCCGCGCGTGACCGAGATGTCCTGACCCCCGCACGGTGAGGGCTTCCGCGGCTTCGGCTCCCCGCTCCGCGGGCGCCGCGGGAGCCCCGCACCGCGCCGGTCCGCCCCTCGCACACGCCGTCGACTGGATCGAAGTGAAACCGCTCCTCCCGGAACGTCAGACGCGGCCGGCGCCCACGCCCCGGGCCGGCACCGAACAGCCCGCCCCCGCCCCGCGGCTCGCCCCCGGCGCGCTGATCCGCACCACCCTGCTGAGCCTGCCCGCCGAGACCCGCCCAGCCGGTGCCTTCCGCGCCGCCCTGGCGGAGCTGACCGCGCTGGAGGAGGAACTCACGGCGCGCGCTCCCGCCCTCGGCGACGCGCTGTACGCGAGCCGGGCGGGCCACGGCGCGGAGTTCCACCGCGAGGTGGTGCTGCCGCTGCGCCGCGCGGTGCACAACGGGCGCGACCCGAGGCCCGCCCTCCTCGGCCGGCTCGGCGATCTGCCCGGACGGGTGCCGGGGCTGCCCGGGTGGCTCGGCGCGCGGAGGCGGAGGAGTGAGCTGCTGACCGCGCTGGAGGCCGGGACCGCGCCCGCCCTCACGGCCGGGCGCGCGGCGCTCGCCGGGCTGTGCCGGGAGCCCGCGTTCACCCGGGCCGTGGCGTTCGGCAGCGCCGATCTGCTGCGCGCGGTGGTGCGGGCCGGGGAGGGCCGGGACGACCGCGGGGCCCGCAAGGAGGAGGCGGGCGTGCTCCGGCACGCGATGCGCGCCGCCGCCCGGACGACCCCGCTCTCCTGGTTCACCGCCGTCGGCTGGGGTGAACTGCCGCCCCCTGCCGCTGGAACACGGCGGCCCTGGAGCGGCGCCGGGGTGCCGCTCGAATCGGCCGGAGCCGTCGTCCGCGTCAACCGGACCCTGGTGGACACCCTGATGGCGGCGCTCCTGGCCGACCGGGAACGCCGTGCGGGTCTGCCCCACCGCATGTGCAGCAGCCCGCGGCTCTCGGACGGCCGGGCGGCCTTCGCCCGCTCCCGTACCGCCTTCGTCTCCGCGCGCTTCGTGTCGGTGGAGGACGACGAGGTCGCCCTCGCCGCCGGGGAGCCGCTGCTCCGCCTCGCCGCACTGTGCGCCGGAGCCGGCGGGCCCGGCGGTCTCGACGCGCTCGCGCGGGCGCTCGCCGGACCCGGCGAGCAGGACGCCGCGCTCGCCTTTCTCGGGCGGGTGTGCGAGGCCGGGCTGCTCGTCCCCGTGGAGCCGGTCGGCCCGCACGACCCGGACCCGCTGACAGGGCTGGCGACCTGGCTCCGGGAGGGGACCGGTTCCCCCGGGGACCGGGAGCTGGCCGGCCGTATCGACTCCCTCGCCGCGGACACGCGCGCGTTCGGCACGGCGGAGCCCGCGCGCCGCACCGCCGTCCTCACCGGCCTCCGGGAGCGCTGGGGCGCCCTCCTCGGCGAGGTCGGCCGCCCGGTGGGCGACGGCGCGGACCGGCTCACGGTGCTGAGCGAGGACGTGGTTCTCGGGGAGCCGGTCCGGCTGGACGGCTTCCTCGACGACGGTGATCACCAGGCCCTGGCGGAACTGGCGGCGCTGACCGAGCTGTTCGACCTCGGCCCCGTGGTGCGCCGCTGCGTCCGGGACAGCTTCGTCGCCCGCTACGGACCCGGCGGTGTCTGCCCCCACGTCTGGGACTTCGGTGCCGCCGCCCACGAGACCTGGCAGCGGGCCACCCGGCTCATCGCCGCCGGTGACCCGCGGGCCGAGCCGCCCGGCTCCCCGGCGGCGGACGGCGCCGGCCGGCTCACCGCCCTCCGCTCCGAGCTGGTCGCCGCCGTCCGCCGGGACCACGCGGAGAGCGGCGGCGCGGATGTGGTCCTGCCCGGCGGGCTGGTCACGGACCTCGTCCACCGGCTGCCGCCGTGGGCGACCCGGCGCCCGGTGTCGTACTCCCTCTTCCTCCAGCGCGGCCACGGCGGACTGCTCTGCGTGAACCAGGTGTACGGCGGGTGGGGCCGCTTCTCCAGCAGATTCCTGGAATCCCTGCCCCCGGCGGCGGCACGCGGGACGGCGGACGCGGTCCTCGGGGCGCTCGCGCCCGGCGCGCGGGTCGCCCAGCTCCGGCCGGTCAGCGGCTTCAACGCGAATCTGCACCCCCTCTTCGTACCGGAGGAGATCGGGCCCGACCGCTCGTACGCCTCGCTCGGCGCGGACGATGTGGAGCTGGTCCACGATGTGCGCGACGACGAGGTGCGGGTCCGGCTGAAGGCCACCGGCGAGCCCGTCGACGTGCTGTACGCGGGGGTGCTCGCTCCGCTGCTGCTCCCGCCCCGGCTCGCGCCGCTGCTCACCGACCACGCGCACGGCACCACCG
Source organism: Streptomyces sp. NPDC001889 (assembly GCF_053594535.1). Classification (NCBI taxonomy): domain Bacteria; kingdom Bacillati; phylum Actinomycetota; class Actinomycetes; order Kitasatosporales; family Streptomycetaceae; genus Streptomyces; species Streptomyces sp. NPDC001889. The sequence continues at coordinate 148,497 of NZ_JBSFER010000002.1, read as the reverse complement.
ACTTCAGCGCCCTGGCACCGCGCCGGATCAGCGCCGTGCCCGGCGGCGAACTGGTGCGCACCCCCCGGGTGCGCCACCGCCATCTGGTGCTGCGCCGGCGCCGGTGGGAACTGGCGGGCGGCAGCGTCGCCGCGCTCCGGGCGGAGCTGGCGGCCGAGGGCGGGGTCCCGGTGGCGGCGGTGGCCCGGTGGCGGGCCCTGGCCGGCCTCCCCGACCAGGTCTTTCTGCACGCCGCCCCGCCGCCCCGGGGCGAGCGGGTCACGGAGGACTTCCTGCACGCGCTGGACCTCCCCAAACCGCAGTTCGTCGATCTGGGCGACGCCCTCCATCTGCGCTCGCTGGGGAAGTGGCTGGCCCGGCACCCGGGCGGCGCGGTCCTGGAGGAGGCGCTGCCGGCGCCCGGCACGGCGGGGGCGGGCCCGGCGGTCGAGCTGGTCGTGGAGACCTACCGCGCCGGACGGCCCCGGGTCCGCCGGAACGACGAATCGAGGGACCGGACATGACTGTTCGTCAGGAAGCGCCGCACGCGGCCGAGGACGCGCCGGTCGCACCGGTCGTACCGGTCGCGCCGGTCGCACCGGACGCACCGGACGCACCGGAAGAGGACCTGGGCGCGCCGGGGGGCGGGCCGGACGCACCGGACTCCCTGGACTCCCTGTGCCGGTGGCGGCTGCGCCCGGGGGTGGCGGCGACCGTGCTCGGGGAGGGGGTGCATCTGCGGGGCTGGATCACCAGTGTCTCGCTGGAGGGCAGCCCGGCGCTCCCCGCGCTGTGGGAGCAGTTGGCCGACGCCCTCGCGACGGACGGGGGCGCGGCCCTGGCGGGCGCGGTACCCGCCGGTTCACGGCTCCGGGCGGCCCTGGTCCAGCTGATCGACCGGCTCCGTGAACACGACTTCCTCGTCGAGCGGGACATCCCCGGCGGACCGGCCGGACCGTGGCTCGGCACGGTCGCCGACCGGCCCGCCGAAGCGGCGGCGCTCCTCGCCCGGACCCGGACGCGGGTGCTCGGCCCCCACCCCGGGGGCGCGCTCGCCCGGGCCGCGGGACGGGCGCTGGAGCGGACCGGTGCCGGGGCGGAGCGGCTCCGGGAGGCCGGTCTGCCCGCCGGGCGGATTCTGCTGGTGGCGTCGGTGCCCGGCGGACCGGACCGGGCGGTGGCGGCGGAGGTGGTCGCGGGCTCCGGGTTCGTCACGCCCGTGGGCAGCCCGGCCCAGGCGCGGGCGGACGCGGAGGCGCTGGCCGAGCGGCTGGGACGGCGGGCGGCCACGGCCCCCGGCTCCGGGGAGCACCCGGCGCTGACCGCGCTGGTGGCCTCGGCGGCGGCGCAGCGGCTGCTGTGCGCCGCCGCGGGGCTGCGCGACCCGTCGGCCGAGGCCGGGGACGCCCGGCTGCTGCCGGGCCGGCCGGCGGTGCTCGTCGCGGCGGACCGGCCGCTGCGGGGCGAGTACCGGACCTGGCTGGGCCCCGCTCTGCTGGACGCCGACCGGGTGGCACCCGGCGCGGTCCCCGCCACCCTGGCCGACGCGCTCGCCCGGATTCCCGTGCTCGGCGACGCCGAGGTGGGGGTGGTGGACGCGCCGGACCCCGGCGCCCTGCCGCAACTGCCCGTCGCCCTGGTCCGGTGCGCGGCGCCGGGCGGCGCGCTGCTCTCCGGGGCGGCGCGGGCGGACCTCGCCCGGCTGGAGGCGGTGTGCCGCGCCGCCGAACTCCACCTCGGGGGCGAGCGGCCGGGCCCGGCCGTGGGGGTGAACCCGGAGCACGCCCGGGGGCGCGCGCTGCGGCGGGCGGTCCCCCTGGACGGCGGCCCCTTCGCTGTCGTCGGCGCGCCGGTGGACACGCTCCATGCGCAGGCCCGCCACTGGTGGTCGGTCCTGGTCCGGCGGCTCGGTGTGGACGCGGAGCTGGAGGTCTCCCGTACCGGCTCCGGCGCCGGTGTGTTCCGTGCCGTGGTGCGCGGGCGCGCGGCCGGGGTCGGCTCTGTTGCCGTCCTCGGGGCGGCGGTGGAGGCGACGGCGGACGACGCGGTGGCCTATGCCGCGCTGTCGGCGGTGGTGCGGGTACGGGCCGGCGGACCGGCGCGGGCGGAGGCGGGCACGCGGGCACTGCTCGGCGGGCGGGTACAGGAGCACCGGTATCTCGCCCTGCCCAGCGGCGCGACGGCCGTGCTCGCCGCCGGTGCGGACCCGGCTCCCTGGGAGGACGGCGGCTGGACGGCGGTCTGGCTCGGGGAGACCGCCGGCCGGGAGCGGGCGTTCCAGCAGGCGCTGGCCGGACTGACCGGCGCGTCCCCGCGTCCCTGGGAGCCCGCCGGCGGCGCGTCCGCGCACGCGCACGCGCTCCGGTCCGCGCTGCGGCAGTGCGGGTTCTCGGTCCTGACCACGGAGCCCGCGTCCGGCCCCGACCTCGATCCCGGCTCCGGCCCCACGGAAGGACTCCGATGACCTCAGCGGCTCCGCTGCGGGACGCCCTGGCCGAACGGCAGCCCGTGGTACTCGACGCGCCACAGGCCCTGCGTCTCACCGGGGGCGGCGCCGTCGTGGTGCTCGACGAGTGGAGTCTCGCCACGGCGGCGGAGCTGTCCCGCCACGCGCTGGGGCATCCGGTGACCCTCGTCCCGGTCCGCTGCGACGGAGCGCTCGCGGTGGTCGGGCCCGTGCTGCGGCCCGGCGCGCGGGGGTGTCTGTCGTGCGGCGAGTACCGGCGGCTCGCGACCATCGGCGGCCGGGTGCCCTGGCACAGCCCGGGGCTGCGGCTCACGGGCCGTCCGTCGCCCGCGTTCCTCGACGCGGTCGGTGTGCTGGCCACCGAGCTGCTCGCCACCGGGACCCCCGCCGCCCACGGGAGCGGCGCCCCCGACGGCTCCCGGGGCCAGGACCCGGACCCCGGCGCGGTCGTCCATGTCGTCCACAGCGGCCGGGCCACCTGGTCGACACACCTCCTCCGGCCCGTCGGGGGCTGTGCGGTGTGTCTGCCGCTGCCGCCCGACGGGCCGGAGGCCGCCGAGACCGCCATCGGCCCGGCCGCGCGCCGGGCACCGGGACCGGCGCACGATCCGGCGTCGCTGCGCGCGCCCAACGCCCGCACCCACACGGCCGGTCTGACGTCGGAGCTGCTGGACGAGCGGTTCGGGCCGGTCAACCAGCTCCTGCGCACCGAGGAGTCCGTCTCCAGCCTCACCAGCGCGTATGTCACCTACGGCCGCCCGCACGGGCGCGACGGCGGCTACGGCCGGAGCACCGACTTCGACAGCAGCGAGCGCGTCGCCCTGTTCGAGGCGGCCGAGCGGCTCGCGTCCATGAGCCCGATCGGGCGGCGGACGGTGCTCCGCGCCCCGTACGCCGAACTCGGGCCCGCGCGGGCGGTGGACCCGGTGCGGCTCGGGCTGCCCGATCCCGCCCACCACGGCCACCCGGCCTCCGCGACGGTCCCCTACACACCCGCGCTGCCCCTGGACTGGGTGCACGGCTGGTCCCTGACCCGGGAACGGCCCCTGGCGGTGCCCGAGCACGTCGCCTACTGGGACCCGAGCCCCGGCCGGCCCCGTGTGGTGTACGAGTGCTCCAACGGCTGCGGTCTGGGCAACAGCCCGCAGGAGGCGGCGCTGTACGGCCTGTTCGAGGTCGCCGAGCGGGACGCGTTCCTGATGGCCTGGTACGCGCGCACCCCGCTGCGCCGGGTCGCCCCGCCCGCCGACGATCCGGAGGTGCTCCATCTGACCGACCGGGCGGCGCTGGCCGGCTACCGGATCACCCTGTTCGACGCCACCAACGACCTGGGGGTGCCCGTGGTGATCGCCGTCGCCCTCCACCGGGGCGAACCCGCCGCGGCGCCGCAGGCGTTCGTCGCCGCCGGAGGGCACCACGATCCGCGCTCGGCCATCCGCTCGGCCGTCTCCGAGGTCGTCACCAATGTGGTCAACGCCGTGCACCGGCACCGTGCCGAGCCGGGGCTCTACGACCGGCGGCGGCTGCTGACCCTGCTGGAGCGGCCCGAGCTGGTCACCACGCTCTCCGACCATGTGGCCGTGAACACCCTCCCCGAGGCGCGCTCCCGGCTGGACTTCCTCCACGGCGACGGGGCGGAGGCCGACTGGCGCGAGCTCTGGCCCGGTGCGCCCGCACCGGTGCCGGATCTCACCGCGCTCCTGGAACGAACGGTGGCCCGGCTGGCCGGGCTGGGGCTCGAGGTGGTCGTCGTCCCCCAGGACGAGCCCGGGGTGCGGGACCGGCTCGGGCTCAGCACCGTCAAGGTCGTCGTCCCCGGCTCGCTGCCCATGACCTTCGGGCATGTCAACCGGCGCACCCGCGGGCTCCCCCGGCTTCTGGAGGTGCCCTTCCGGCTGGGCCGGGCGGACCGGGTTCTCGGCCACGGCGAACTGTCGCCGCACCCGCACCCGTTCCCCTGACCCCGCCGCCGCACCGCCCATATCTCCCTCCCCCACCCTCAGCACCCCGAGCGACCAGGACATCATGTGACGGACACCCTCGATGTGACACCGGCGACCGGACCGACGGGCGCGGGCGGCTGGCTCAGCCTCCACTGTTTTCTGCGGTCGGCCCCCGAGGACACCGACGCCTTCCTCCACCGGGATCTGGCGCCGCTGCTCGACGGTCTCGTCGCCCGGGGCGGGGCCACCGGCTGGTTCTTCATCCGCTACGACGAGGGCGGACACCATCTGCGCGTCCGGGTGCGGGAGGCGGCGCCGGACGAGGCGGCGGCGCTGCCGGGGGCGCTGGCGCGCCTGGTGGGACGGCTGGCGGTCGTGGCCGGCGGGCCGGCCCCGGACGGGGAACCGCCGGGGCGGCACGGCGAGGTCCGCCAGGAGCCCTACGTCCCGGAGACCGGGCGGTACGGCGGACCGGCCGCCCTGCCGGTGGCGGAGGAGGTGTTCCTGCTCTCCAGCGGTGTGGCGGTGCGCGCCCTGGCCGGCGCTCCGCGCGGCAGCGCACGGCTCGCCCTCGCCGTCGATCTCGCGCACACCACGGCCCTCGCCCTGGGCATGGACCCGCTGACGGCGGCGCGGTGGCTGCGGCGGCACGCGGCCGGCTGGCGCTGGGCCGAGGAGGTGCCGCTGCTGGCACCCCAGCATGTCCACACCCGGGTCAACCAGGTGTACGCGCTCCAGCGCGAGGCCCTCGCGGGCCGCGCGGATTCGGTGCGGAGCGGGCTCGCCGACGGCACGGCTCCCGGCCCGCTGCTGGAGTGGCACCGGGGGGTCCGGGCCGCCGACGAGGCGGTACGGGCCTGCTCCCCCGCCGTGAACCGTCCCCTGGTGTGGGCCTCCCAGCTCCATATGCTCTTCAACCGGCTCGGCACGGCGCCCGACGAGGAGCGGGCCGTCTGCCTCCTGGCCGCGCGCACCCTTCTCGACGAGGGCGGGGAGACATCGTTCTTCCCGGCCGGGCACCTGTCGCCGGACCGGCGGTATCTGGAGCGGAGCAAGTTCCACATCGGGCGCGAGCAGGACTCGGCCGCCCGCGATCTGCCGCCCGCGCCCGCCGGGACCTCCCCCCGGGCGGAGCCGCTCCGGTCCGCCGGGCGGACCCTCCCCCCGGAGCGGGCCCTCCCCGCCGATCCGCTCCCGGAGACGGGTCTGCGCACGGTGATGGCGGCCCGGGTCTCCCGGCGCGGCGCGCTGACGGGCCCGCTGGACGCGCGGACGCTCGGCACCCTGCTGTGGGGGGCGCACGCCTCCGGGCACACCTCGGTCCACCGGCACGCGGACGGGAGCGAACGGATCATGCGCCACCGCCCCTATCCGAGCCCGGGTGCCCTGTACGCCGCCGGTATCCGGCTGATCGCCCTGGATGTCGAGGGACTGGCCCCGGGCACCTACCACTGTCTGCCGGACCGGCGCTCCCTGCGGTTCATCGGCCCGGCGCCCGCCCGGGACGAGGTCGCCGCCCTCTCCTCGTATCTGTCCCGTCCGCCCGGCGACCCCGACGGCATCGCGCCGGAGGGACTCCCGCTGTTCCTCGGTCTGTACGTGGATCTGGGCCTGCTCCGCCGCCGCTACGGGCTGCGCGCCCTGCGCCTCGGTCTCCTGGAGGCGGGCCATCTGACGCAGTCCCTCCTGCTCGCGGCCACCGCCCTGGACCTCGCCTGCACCCCCCTCGGCGGCTTCCGCGACGACCTCGCGCACGAGGTGTTCGGGCTGGACGATCTGGACCGGCCCCTTCAGTACCTGCTGCCCATGGGCAGGCCGCCGACGGCCGGAATGACGGACACCGGATGACGGACACCGGGTCTCGCGGCTCCGACGCCGCCGAACATCGCCCCCCTCACCCCTGATTCATCCCTTCCATCCGTAATCCACCACTAAGCCCATCTCCATCCCCCTTGGCCGTTTATGCGGTCGCCCGTTTGAGTGGTCGCCCCGACGCGGCGGGGTGAAGGGACGGCGGTGGGGGAGGTGGAGGGGGACAGGGAGGCCGGCTCGTCCGCCGGCCGACCGCAAAGGGACGTGGTGCGGATGCTCGGGACACATGCGGTGGTACTCGGCGGCGGCATGAGCGGGCTGATGGCGGCGCATGTGCTCGCGGGGCATTTCGAGCGGGTGACGCTGGTGGAGCGCGACGAGGGCGGGAGCCTCGATCCGCGGCGGGGCATCCCCCAGGGCTGGCATCCGCATGTTCTGGCGCTGAAGGCCAATGATCTGCTGGAGCGCCTGTTCCCGGGAATCGGCGAGGAGTTCATCGCCGACGGCGGGCTCCGGGTGGGCATGCTGGACCAGCACCGCATCACCTACTACGGCCGCCGTCTGCGTCAGTCGCGGAGCGCCCTGGAGACGGTCTGGGCGAGCAGGCCGTTCCTGGAGGAGGGAATCCGCAAGCGGGTGGACGCCCACGCGCAGGTGTCCACCCGGTTCGGCTGGGAAGCGGTCAGGCCCATCGTCGATTCGCCCGGCCGGGTGTCGGGGGTGACGGTCGCGCGCGCCGACGGCGGGCAGACGGAGGATCTCGCGGCGGACCTGGTGGTGGACGCGACGGGCCGGGCCGGCCGGGCGCGGGCCTGGCTGGCGGAGATGGGGTACAAGGCACCGCCGGAGGACCGGATCGGGGTCAATCTGGGGTACGCGAGCCGACTGGTGGAGTGCGCGCCGGATGTCCTGGGCCACGACCGGGCGATTGTGGTGGGGCCCGAACTGAACCGTCCGCGCGGCTTCTACTTCACCGTCCAGGAGGCGGGACGGTGGACGATGACGGTCTTCGGCTACGGCGACCACCGTCCGAGCACCCAGCCCGAGCGCTTCATGGCCCAGGCGGAGGCCCTGGCCCCCGACGATGTGTGGCGGGCCATCCAGTCCGCGAAGGTCTCCCCCGAGGTGCACTCCTTCCAGGTTCCCAGGACGTTCCGGCGCCGGTACGACCGGCTGTCGCGTTTCCCCGAGGGATTCCTGGTGACCGGCGACGCCCTGGCGGTGCTCAATCCCCTCTACGGCACGGGGATCATGTCCGCCGCGGCGTACGCGCTGATCCTCGACAAGCGTCTGCGCAAGGGTCTCGACGGCATCCACCGGGGCTTCTTCCGGGACGCGGCGCGTGTGGTGGTGGGCCCGTGGTGGTTCTCGGGTCTCTCGGACTCCGCCCTCCCCGGCGTGGGAGGTCTCAGCGTGCCGGGCGCGGGGCTGGCCTCCTGGTATCTGCGCCGCGTGGTGGCGCTCGCGGAGCAGGACGCGGCGGTGGCGGCCGGCTTCGTCCGGATCGCCGGAGCGCTGGACAGTCCGCTGTCACTGGGGCGGCCGGCGGTGCTGGGCAAGGTGTTCCGGTCCCGGTCGAGTTGATCGCGGTGGCGCCGCACGGTGCCCGGCCCGGGCGCCGGGCACCGTGCGGCGCCACCGTCCGGGCCATGGCCGTGGCCGTGGCCGTGGCCGGCGAGCGGGCCGGCGCCCGGGCCGCGGACGTGGTGCGCGGGTCAGGGGGTGAAGCGGCCCAGCTCTCCGCGCAGGCGCTGGGCGCGGAGGACCAGTTCGAGTTCGAAGCGGCGGTCGGGGTCGTCGATCTCGTCGCCCCACAGCTCGCGGATCTGGCGGAGGCGGTAGCGGACGGTCTGGGGGTGGACGCCGAGGCGGCCCGCGACCTCGGGGGCGCCGCCGCGGGTCTCCAGCCAGGCGAGGAGGGTTTCGGCGAGGCGGCGGGCATGGGTCCGGCCGCACTCGGCGAGCGGGGCGAGGGTGCGGCGGGCCAGGTCGTCGATCAGTTCCTCGGGCTGGAGGAGCACCAGCGCCTCGGTGTGCTCGGTGCAGTGCAGCACCTCCCCGGCCGGGAGCAGCCCGCGCTCCATGAGGCGTACCGCGGCCTCGGCCCAGCGCAGTGACTTCGCGGCGTCGACCAGGGGCACCGGTGGCCCGATCGCGCCGGCCCAGCCGGTCATGGCGCGCCGCAGCAGTTCGGGGCGGCCCGCCGCGTCCGGGTCGGGCACGACCATACGGGGCTGTTCGGCCTCCATGTCCAGAAGGACACCCTGGCCCACGGCGGGGGCGACGGCCTGGCGGGCGGGGCGCAGCAGCACCCCGGCCGCGACCCTGGCGGGCAGCGGCCAGCCGATCCGGGCGGCGCGCTCCGCGAGGGCGGCGGCGATCTCGTGCGGGCCGGCGGCGGGGCGGCTGCGGTCCTCCACGAGGAGGAGTTCCATCAGCTCGCGCTGGAGCCGGAGGCGTTCACCGGCCTGCCGGGCGGCGGCCTCGGCATAGCCGCGCACCGACTGGTCGACCAGCCCGTCCAGATACTCGTATCCCGCGTCGACCAGTTCGTACATGGCCGGTGGCGGGATGTCGACGCGCTGGCCGATCTCGGCGAGGCGGCGCCAGGTGAGGCGGACACCGAGGCGGTAGATGGCCTGGAGCGAGTCGAGGCTGCGCCCGCCGATCCCCTCGCCCCGGCCGAAGTCCTGGAAGACCTCGGGGTGGACCCGCGGCCGGTCCTCCGCGGTCTCCAGATGCAGCACGAAGATCTCGATGGCGCGCCGGATGCCGATGAGGGACTTGGGTTCGCCGGAGTCGTCGAGGATGACCGGGACGTGCGGGTACTCGCGGCGGATCTCCCGCAGGATCTCCTCGGCCAGCGCGGGAGCCTCGGCCATGGCGAGCGCCGCGAACCGGCGCACCTGGCTGCGCGGTACGTCGTACCAGGCCGAACGGGCCCCGAGGGGCGGCACGGCGCGGTCCCCGCCGGTGACGGGGGCCGCCGCGCCCGGGGGGCCGAGGGCCGGGGTGGAGGAGGGCACGGTCAGCGCTCCCGGTCGGCCGTCTCGTAGGTGACCAGCGGGGTGTTGGGCTGGTCCGGGGTGGCGTCGAGCAGGGCCACGACACCGAGGGCGGCGCCCACGGCGAGGGCCGCGGCGGCCGCGGCGGTGAGTGCGGCGGCGAGCAGTCTGGGCATGCTGGGGGTCCAGCCTCTCCGGTCGAAAGGTCGTCCCCACCCTGGATGATCCACACGATCCGCGCCAGTGGCCACGGGCCCCTGGTTCGGGCCTCCCGTGGTGGCGCACACCGGCCCCGACCGGCTGGGGCCCAGTGTCGGCAATGCATTGACACCTAGTCAAGGGTGCGCCTACGGTTCCCGGCCCATACCGCGGCTGCACTTTCCCCGCCCGCGCGACTACGTTCCGTCACCTTGTGACCGCGACTCCCCGACCCCGTGTCGAGCCGCCCCGAACCCTCCTGGAGTGCCCGGATGCGACGCACCACCTCACCCGTCCCGCTCGTTCTGCTGGGCGCCGGCACCTTTCTGCTGGTGCTGGCCGCGATGCTCGCCTGGTATGTCGAGCCGCGCGCCCAGCGCACCCCGATCGACACCGATGTGACCACGGTCTTCACTGGTCAGGGAAGCTATTTCGACACCGGCAGGGTCAAGACCGTCGACGAGGCGGAGCTGACCATCACCCGCAAGGTCCGCGGCGACGTGGCCGACAGCGAGGAGAGCGGCCGGGCCATCTGGGACGTGTCCACGAGTGTCGACACGAACGACACCCTGCCCGCGTCCGATCCCCACGACTCGTTCCAGTGGACCGTGGAACGCTGGGTGACCGACCGTGAGACCAACGCCCCCGTGCACTGCTGCGGGGAGAGTCCGCGATTCGACGGCGAGGCGTACCTGAAGTTCCCGTTCAACGTGGAGAAGCGTCCGTACCGCTGGTGGGACAGCACGCTGGGCGCCACCGTGGAGCTCCGGTTCAAGGAGCGGACGAAGGTCCAGGGCCATGAGGGCTATCTGTTCACCGGCACGGTCGACCCGGTCAAAACCGGGACGCGGCAGGTGCCGGGGGTGCTCGTCGGCCGGCCGGAGCGCGGCCAGGTGCTCGCCGAGGAGTGGTACGCCAACCACGGCATCGAGCTGGTCGCGGACCAGCGGACCGGGCGGATTCTCCTCGCGGCGATCGGGCCGAGGAAGACGCTGCGGGCGCCCGGGGCCGACTCCGCCGAGAACGAGGTGGTGCTGCTGGAGAGCGAGCGCATCGCGTTCACCGAGGAGACGCAGAGGAAGCAGGTCGAGCTGGCGAGGGCCGACAACCGCAAGCTCCAGTTGGTGGGGGTGACGGGGCCCGTGGGAGCGGGCGCGCTGGGGCTGCTGCTGGCCGTGGCGGGCTCGGTCATGGTGTTCCGGAGGCGTCCCGAGGACCCCGCCGGGGTCCCGGCTCCGGTCCGGGTGCCGGAACACTCCACCCGGTGATGAGGTACGGCCGGTAACAGGTGCGCAATTTGTCACCTCGGTGAGTAGCCGCGGCGAACCACTGGGCGAAAACTGTCCATCCCACCCACCCGAACACACCATCCGTGCATGACCCCAGCACATCCGAGCGGCCCCGGCACCCTCCGGGGCGGCCCGCATCCGGCCGGACCCCGCCGGAACCGCGCGCGACGGCAGTCGCTCCCCGGCGCGGTTCCGGACCCGGCCACCGCACGAACCACCGCGCCGCCGGCACTCCGTACCGCCGTGCACCTCCCTCGTACCACCGCACGGTTCCGCACCCTGAGACGAGTCGGAGCACCCATGCCCCAGCACGTGCACGCTTCGCTGCGCGCGGCCGGTCCCCGGCCCGCCCAGCCCCCCGCGGCGCCGCCCGCCGAGCCGCGCCGCATTGTGTTCCTCTCCCGTCGCGACCTCGGGAATCCCGCCGCCGGCGGTTCCGAGATCCTGGTCGACCGGCTGGCCGGCGGGCTCACCCGCCTCGGCCATCAGGTCACCCTCGTCTGCGGTGGACCGGCGGCCCGCCGTGACTACCGCGTGGTGTCGGCGGGCGGCGACCTCGGTCACTTCCTGCGGGCCCGCGGTGCCCTGGCCCAGCGGGTCGGCGCGTGCGACCTGCTGGTCGAGGTGTGCAACGGCATGCCCTATCTGACACCGCTGTGGCACAGCGGTCCGACGCTCTGTCTGGTCAACCACGTCCACACGGACCTGTGGGACATGCGCTTCGGCGGCCGTGCCCTCGCGCCCGCCGGGCGGCTGGGGCGCCGGCTGGAGCACTGGGCCCTGAAGGAGGCACAGCGGCGGAATCTGATGGTCGCGGTGTCCCCGTCCACGGCCGGGGCGCTGCGCGGGATCGGAGTCGACCAGGACCGGATACGCGTGGTGCACAACGGTGTCGAGGAGCCCGGGCCCCGGCATCCGCGCTCGCCCCGGCCGCTGTTCGTGGCGCTGGGCCGGCTCGTGGAGTACAAGCGGATCGATCTGCTGCTGCGGCTGTGGGAACGGGTGCGGCCGGTGACCGGCGGCCGGCTCGTCATCGTCGGGGACGGTCCGGAACGGGCCCGGCTGGAGCGGCTCGCGGGCGCCGGTGTGGAGTTCGCGGGCCATGTCACGGAGGCGGAGAAGCACCGGCTGCTCTGCGCCGCCTGGCTGCTGGTGCATCCGTCGGCCGTGGAGGGGTGGGGTCTGGTGGTCACGGAGGCCGCCATCCGGTCGACTCCGGCGGTCGGCTTCGACGTGCCGGGGCTGCGGGACTCGGTGGACGACGGGGTGACCGGGGTGCTGGCCCGGGGCGAGAGTTCGTTCGCCGCCGCCTGGTGCTCGCTGGCGCTCAGCGAGGAGCGCCGGACGGCGATGGGGCGGGCCGCGCGCGAGGCGGCGGCCGGGTACACCTGGGCCAGTACGGTACGGGCGTTCCGCGAGGTCGCCGTGGAGGCGGCCGCCCAGGGCCGGGACCGGGGCCACTCCCCCGGCGGAGACCGGGCCCGCGCCCCGGGCGGGGGCCACTCCCCCGGCGGAGACCGGGCCCGCGCCCCGGGCGGGGGCGGCTCCCCCGGCGGAGACCGGGCCCGTCTGTCCACGGTGCCCGAGCCGGGCGCTCCCCCGCCGGGCGCCGTCCCGCCCCTTCCCACCACCACCGCCGGCCGGCCGGGCGGCCGGCGGACCGAACCCCGGGAGAGTCCGCGACCCGCGCGGACCGCCGCGCGCTCCCGGCGGAAGTGAGGATCGATGCCAGCCCCCGCTCCAGGTGTCCGCGCCACCGCGGGCACCCCCGGTGTCCCGCGGACCGACGGCCGCCGCGCGTCACCGAAAGACCCCTCCTTCCGGCGTTCGCTGGCCCTGTTCCGGGCCTTCATGCGGGAACAGGACGACCCCCGGGCGTGCTACACACTGCTGGCCCGGGACGCCGCCGACCAGGTCGAGGCGTACGGCGGGCCGGTCCGCGGGCGTACCGTCGTCGACATCGGCGGCGGGGGCGGGAACTTCACCGAGGAGTTCCGCCGGCGCGGCGCGCACAGCTTCCTCTTCGAGCCGGACGCGCGGGAGCTGGGGCCGAAGCCGCCCGAGGGGGCGGTCGTCGCGGACGGCTATCTGCTGCCGCTCGCGGACGGTTCGGCCGATGTGTGCTTCTCCTCCAACGTCCTGGAGCATGTGGACGATCCCGAGACCTTCCTCAGTGAGATGATCCGCGTCACCCGCCCCGGCGGCCTGATCTATGTCTCGTTCACCAACTGGCTCTCCCCCTGGGGCGGTCACGAGTGGGCGCCCTGGCACTATCTGGGCGCCGCGAGGGCTCGGGCCCGCTACGAGCGGCGCACCGGCCGTCCCGCCAAGCACGTCCTCGGCGAGAACCTCTTCGCCGTGCACATCGGTCCCACCCTGCGCCAGGTACGGGCCAGGACCGACATCACCGTGGTCCGCGCCCGCTCCCGCTACTGGCCGTTCCTGGCCGCCGCGGTCACCCGGGTGCCCGGCCTGCGTGAGTTCGCTACCTGGAATCTCCTCCTCATTCTTCGGCGGTGTCCATGACCAGTACGGCCCCAGCGGCCCAGGCTCCCCCTCCGGCGGCCGTCCGGACCACCGGCACGGCCCAGGACCCTCCCGAGGGGCCACGGTCGCGGCGATGGCTCCTGGCGTTCTGGGCCGTGGTGTTCGTGCTCTTCCTGGCGGTGTCGCCGGGGCGCATGACGTTCGAGACCAAGCTCGGTGTCACCACCGATCCCTGGCGGTTCATGGCCGACCTCGGGACGCTGTGGCGGGACACCGGCGGTTTCGGCGGGCTCACCAACCAGTACATCGGGTACGCGTTCCCGATGCTGCCCTTCCACGGCCTCGCCGATCTGCTCCAGGTGCCGGTGTGGCTGGCGGAGCGGCTGTGGCTTTCGCTGGTGGTGACCACCGCGTTCTGGGGGGCGCTGCGGCTGGCCGAGCGCCTGGCCGTCGGCACCCGTTCGACACGGCTGCTCGGCGCGGTGGCGTACGCGCTGTGGCCGACGTTCACCATCGTCGTCGGCTCCACTTCGGCCGCCGCCCTGCCCGGCGCGCTGCTGCCGTGGGTGCTGCTGCCGCTCACCGACGACCGGTACAGCGCGCGGGTCGCGGCGCTGCGCTCCGCCCTGCTGATCCCCTTCATGGGCGGGGTCAACGCGGCGTCCACCCTGGCGTCCCTGCTGCCGGTGGGGCTGTATCTGCTGTCCCGGCCGAACGGTCCGCGGAAGCTGAGGCTCATTCTGTGGTGGGTGCCGGGGGTCCTGCTGGCGACGCTGTGGTGGGTGATCCCGCTGCTGCTCCTCGCCGTGTACGGGGAGAACTTCCTTCCGTACATCGAGACATCCCAGGTCACCACGGACACGATGGCGGCGACGGAGACCCTGCGGGGCGCCGGCAACTGGGTGGCGTATCTGAACTTCGGTGAGGCGTGGCTGCCCGCCGGGTGGAGTGTCGCGGCGTCGGTCCCGGTCGTCGTGGGTTCGGCGCTGGCCGCCGCGCTGGGGCTCGCCGGGCTCGCCCGGCGGGATCTGCCCGAGCGCCGCTGGCTGGTGCTGACCGTGCTGACGGTCGCGCTGCTCACCCTCGCCGGGTACGCGGGGAAGTTCGGCGCGCCGTTCGCGGGGCCCGTGCGGGATCTGCTGGACGGGCCGCTGGTGCCGTTCCGGAACATCTACAAGTTCCAGCCGGGTCTCGCGCTCGCGCTGGTGCTCGGGCTCGTCCATCTCACCGCCGTCGCGGTGCGGGAGCGCGGGGCGCGGCCGGGGCACGGGGTGCGGTGGGGCCGGCGGTACGCCCCGCTGATCGCGGCGCTGCTGGTGCTGCCCGGGCTCGCCCTGCCGTATGTCAACGGCGCCATTCTCCAGCCGGGTTCGTTCACCAGGCTGCCCACGCACTGGGAGTCCACGGCCGACTGGCTGGAGGAGCACTCGCCGGACAGCCGGGCCCTGGTGGTCCCGGCGACCGCGCACGGCATCTACACCTGGGGCTCGCCCATCGACCAGCCCCTCGACGTGCTCGCCGACTCCCCCTGGGCCCAGCGCGACTATGTGCCGTTCGGTACGGCCGGCAACCGGCGCGCCCTGGACGCCGTGGAGCAGGCCCTCCTCACCGGCGCCGCGATACCGGGGCTGCGGGACTATCTGGGCCGGGCGGGGCTGCACTATGTGGTGGTCCGCAACGACCTGGACCCGGACCAGATCGGCTATGTGCCGACCCCGACCGTGAAGCGGGCGCTGGAGCAGTCCGGCTACCAGCGGGTCAAGGGCATCGGTCCCGTCATGACCGGGGGGCGGATCGCGGACGACACCCCCCTCCAGGTCGAGGGGCTGTACCCGAGGCAGCGGGCGGTGGAGATCTTCGCGCCGGGCGGGGGCACCCCGCCGCCCGGCCGGGCCGCGATCCACGCCGCCGCCGACACCGCCGTGGTCTCCGGCGGACCGGAGTCGCTGCTGCCGCTCGCCGCCGACCCGGCGCTGCGCGGCCGGCCCGCCGTGCTGACCGGGGACGAGCACCCCGGCGTCGACCGGCCGGCGCTCCAGGTCACCGGTGACGGGCTGCGGCGCGCCGACACCCGGTTCGGCCTGGTGAACACCAACACCTCGTACACGTACACCGAGGACGAGCGCAATCATCCCGACAGCGCGCAGGCAGCCGGGGAGGCGCCGCACCAGATCCTGCCGACGAAGGGCATCGAGCGACAGACGGTGGCCGAGCTGCGCGGGGCGCGCGAGGTGACGGCGTCCTCCAGCGGCAACTGGCTGTTCCACCTCCCGCAGTACGATCCGGTGAACGCCTTCGACGGCGACCCCGGCACGGCGTGGGCCGAGGGAGCGCACGACAGCGCGAAGGGGCAGTGGCTGCGGATCGCGTTCGACGGGAAGAAGCGGATGCCGTCGTCGCTGGAGGTGACCCCGCTCCCCCAGGACGGGGTGCGGTCCGCCGCGACGCGGGTGAAGGTGGAGACCGAGCGGGGCAGCGCGGTCAGTCCGCTGGCGACCGGCGGGAAGACCCAGGAGATCACGTCGCCGGCGGGTGGGACGAGGTGGCTGAAGCTCACCATCCTGGACGTGGAGACCGGGCGGCCCGGGCTGATCGGTGCCGGGTTCTCCGAGATCTCGATTCCCGGTGTCACGGTGACCCGGATGCTGAAGCTGCCCGCTGACGGAGCGGGTTCGGACGCGGCGGCCGACTTGGTGTCGCTGCACCGGTCGGCCGACCCGGGCGGGCTCTCCCCGGCCGGCACGGAGTCGGGGCTGCACCGCTCCTTCGCCACCGACACGGCCGGAGCGCGGAACATCGAGGTCAGCGCGGTGCCGGTGCCCGGCGCCGAGCTGGACCGGCTGCTGTACCGGGTGGCGCCCGAGCAGGCGGGGCGGATCGTCGCCACAGCCGGCTCCACGGCCAGGCTCGGCGCCGGGCTGTCGGCACGGAATCTGACCGACGGCGATCTGACGACCGCCTGGATCGCGGGGAACAAGCCGGTGATCCATCTGAGCTGGTCCGGCCGGAAGTCCGTGGACTCGCTGGTGCTGGCCGGCGCGGGCGGGCTCTCGGCCCGGCCCACGAAGATCGAGATCAGCTCCCCGCACGGCGCCGCGATCGCGGACGTCGACGACAACGGCTGGGCCCGCTTCGAGCCGATCACCACGGACCGGCTCGACATCACCGTCACCAGGACCGCGCCGGTGACCCTGCACAACCCGCTCGCCGGCGACGATCTCCAGCTCCCCGTGGGCCTCACGGAGCTGCATGTCCCGGCGCTCGCGGACCATCGCACGAAGCAGCCGGCCGGGGACCGTCCGTTCACCCTGAAGTGCGGCGAGGGCCCGGACCTGGCCATCGACGGAACCCTGCACGCGACCGGCGCCAAGGGCACCGTCAGGGACCTGGTCGAGCGGCGTCCCGTCGAGGTGACGCTCTGCCAGCGGGGCAAGGAGCGGCCGACGATGGACCTCGGCGCGGGCACCCATGTGGTGGAGGCCGGGGACGCGGGTCCGCTGGCGATCACCGGGGTGACCCTCACCCGGGGCGAACCGGCGGCGGCAGCCTCCGGCAGCCGCCGGCTCACCGTCGGCGACTGGTCCCCCGACCGCCGTGAGGTGACAGTCGGCCCGGGTGCCACCGCGTATCTGACGACGTACGAGAACGTCAACGACGGCTGGAAGGCCACGCTGAACGGCGAGGAGCTGTCGCCGCTCAGGCTCGACGGCTGGCAGCAGGGCTTCGAGATCCCGGAGGGCGAGGGCGGCGTGGTCAAGCTGTCGTACGAACCCTCCCGGGTGTACGGCATCGGGCTGATCGCCGGTGGTCTCGCCCTGCTGGCGCTGATCGGCCTGACGCTGTTCCGCAGGCGCGAGGAGAACCCCGAGCACGCGGACGGGACCGCCCCGGCGGTGCCGAACGGGCCCGGGGCGGTCCTCGGGGTGGTGGCGCTGACCCTGGTGGCCGTGGTGGTCGCGGGCTGGCTCGCGCTGCTGGTCCCGGCGCTCGCGCTGGTCGCTCTCCGGCGTCACGCGCTGCTGGTGCCGATCGCGTTCGCCGCGATGGCGGGGGCGGGGATCGCCGCGGCCACCGGGGCCGGGGAGGCTCCGGCCGCCGGGGAGGGGGCGTTCGGGTACACGGCCCAGCTCCTGGCGTTCATCGCGCTGTTCGCCGCCCTGGTGACGGTGACGGGGTCCGCACGGCGCGGCGGGCGGATACGGACGGTCGCGTCCGGCCCCGGGTCCGAAGCCGGTGCCGGGTCCGATGCGGGGTCCGATGCCGATGCGGGTGCCGGGTCCGAAGCCGGTGCCGGGTCCGATGCGGGGTCCGATGCGGGTGCCGGGTCCGGTGCCGGGCGGGGCTTCCGGTTCCGCTTCGGGGCGGGCCGGGGCAGGGCGTCCGGCCCGGACACCCGGCAGACCGCCGGGCCCCCGGCGGACGCCGCCGCTCCCGCGCGCCCGGCGGGTCCCGCGGCTCCCGGCGCCCCCGGAGGTGGCGGGCGGTGACCGCTGTGGATGGTCCCGCGCGCCCGGTGCGGGCCGGGCGGCCCGCCCTCGTGCCGTTCCCCGTGGTCGACGAGATCACCCGGCACTGTCTCCGGGAGGAGGAGCCCGAGACCATCCACATCGAGATCCGGCTGCCGGGGCGGCCCGACCCGGCGCGGCTGCGGCGGGCGTTCACCGGGGCGCTGGACCGCCACCCCCGCGCCCAGGTGCGGCAGACACCGGGCCCCTGGTACCGGCGCCGCTACTTCTGGGAGCCGACCGGGGAGCCGGAGCCGGGCCTGGAGGTGGTGACGGCTCCGGCGCCGGGGCCCTCGGCGCTGGAGCGGGCCAGGGAACGCTGTCTGGCCTCGGCTCCCCCGCTGTCGGTGTCCCCGCCCGTCCGCCTCGACATCGTCGCGGACCCCGAACGGCCGGGCGGTACGGCCCTGTTCCTCACCGCCAACCACACCGCGCTGGACGCCCCCGCGTGTCTGCGGGTCCTGGCCACGGCCGCCGAGCTGTACGGCGGCCGGGACAGCACCCCGGCGGCGCCCCCGGTCCGTACCGCCCCCGGCGGCCGGGGCGCGCCGGCGGCGGGGCCGTCCCCGTGGACACCGTCGGCCCGGGTGGCGCGCGGCACCCCGTCCGGCCCTCCGGGCAATGGCGTGCTGGTGGCCGGCCTGGCCGTACCGCGCCGCCCGCCGGGCGCCGCGTACACCGTGAACGACCAGCTCATGGTCGCCACCGCGCTGATGATCGCGCGGTGGAACCGGGAGCGCGGCGCCCCGCCGCGCCCGGTGCGGATCACGATGCCGGTGGACGACCGGCCGCGCGGCCCCGGCATGCCCATCGGGAACGGCACCCGGCTCGTCGACGTCCCCTTCACCGTGGCCGAACTGGCGTCCGGCGCGCGGGGCGCCGTCACCGGGGACGCGGAGGCCATGGGTGCGCTGCTGCGCCGGACCGCCGACCGCACCCGCGCCCTCAAGTCCGTGCCCCGGCCGCAGCTCGGGCACGGGGCGGCCCTGCTGACGGCACCGGTGGTGCCGGTGGCATGGCGGGCCGCCGCGGTCCGCGGTCTGCGGCGGGCGGCCGGCCCGTGGTCGTCGACGGCGCTGCTGAGCAATATCGGACGTGTTCCCTACGCCCTGGACTTCGGCGACGCGGGCCGCGCGGACGCCGTGTGGTTCTCCGCGCCCGCGCGGATGCCCCGGGGGCTCAGTGTGACGACGGCGTCCACCGCCGGGCGGCTGCATCTCGCGCTGCGCTGGTCGAGGACGCTGCTCGCCCGGCGGGACGGGGCGAGGCTGCTGGAGCTGTTCGAGCGGTGTCTGGCCGCGACGGAGACCGCCCCGGCCGGGAACGGCGGGGCGGCGGAAGGGGGTACGGGATGACGGCGACCGCCCGGTCGAGCGCGGACCCGAGCGCGGACCCGAGCACGGACCCGGACACGGGCCCGGGGGCGGACACGGACACCCGGCCCCCGGGCGCGGGCGGCGGTGACGCGCCCCGGGGGCTCCGGGAGTTCTACGAGAATCCCGCCGTGCCCGTCGCGTCCGGGGACGCCCGCACACTGCGGCAGGCCCGGATGCTCGCCGCCGCGCTCGGCCCCGCCGCCGCGCGGCCCGCCGTCGTCCTCGACGTCGGCTGCGGTGACGGCACGGCGGCGGCCACGGCGGCGCCACTGCTCGCCGGACACCGGATCGTCGGCGTGGACTGGTCGCAGGACGCCCTGCGCCGGGCGCGGGCCCGGCTCCCCGATGTGGTGCGCGGCGAACTCGGCACCGGGCGGCTGCCGTTCCGGTCCGGTGCGGTGGACGCCGTGCTGTTCAGCGAGGTCATCGAGCATCTGGTGGACCCGGACAGCGCGCTGGACGAGCTGCGGCGCGTACTGCGCCCCGGCGGTCATCTGATGCTGTCCACCCCGAACCTGGCCGCCTGGTACAACCGGGCCCTGCTGCTCGCCGGGGTCCAGCCCGTCTTCTCCGAGGTCAGTCTGCGCGGTATCCACGGCCGTCCCGGCAGCGAGGTCGTCGGCCATCTGCGGCTCTGCACGGCCCGCGCGCTGCGGGAGCTCGTGGCCGCGTCCGGCTTCGAGGTGGTCCGGGTGGCGGGGGCGCCCTTCCACGGGGTGCCGCGCCCGATGCGGCCCCTGGACCGGCTGGCGTGCGCGGCCCCCTCGCTCTCCTCGATCCTGCTGCTGCACGCGCGGAGGAGGTAGGACGTGCGGTGCGGGAGCCCCCGGCCGCGAGCCGCACCCGGGCAGGGCCGCACCCGCCCGCCTCACATGACCGATCCGCCCGCCGTCCGCCGCCGGTCACGCATCGCCCCCGACCAGAACCGCCCAGGAGCCGACCGCCCATGAACCCCGATGACCCGCTGCTGCGCATCCTCGTCTGCCCGCTCGACAAGGGCCCGCTGCGGCTCGTGCGGTCCGGCGCCGCCCCGGCCGCCGACCCCGCCGACCCCTCCGGCTACGGCTCCGGGGACGCGCTCTACAACCCCCGGCTGCGGCGGCTGTACCCCATCGTGGACGGTGTCCCGAGGTTGCTGCCGGCCTCCGGGGCGCCGGTGTCCGACGAGGAGCACGAGCGGCTGACCCGGTAGGCGGGCGCGCCGCGCCGCCCCCGGCGCGCCGGGGGCCGGGACCGGTGGGGCTGGTTCACCGCAGGGCGTCGTTGGTGCGGGCGGTCCGGATCACCAGGGCGGCGAGCAGGGCGCAGGCGCCGCAGAGCCACAGCACGCTCCGGAAGGAGAGGGTGTCCACGATGACGCCGCCGGCCAGCGCGCCGAGGCCGATCGACAGATTGAACACCGCCACCCACAGCGAGGAGGCCGCCTCCACCGCCTGCGGGGCGGACTTGATCATCCAGGTCTGGAGGCCGACGGACACACCGCCGTAGGCCAGGCCCCAGACGGCCAGCAGAAGGGCGCCGCCGACCCCGGTCCTCCCCAGCAGCAGGAAGAGCGGCATCGCGACCGCCAGGGCCACGGACGTGATCAGCACGCTCCGGTACACCTGGCGGGAGAGCGCCGCGCCCGCGGCGAAGTTGCCGATCATCCCGGCCACACCGAACCCGAAGAGCAGCGGACCGACGTAGCGCTCGTCGATCCCCGACAGCCTCTGGAGCACCGGGCTGACGAAGGTGTAGGCGGCGAAGTGGCCGAACACGATGAGCACCGTCGCGATGATGCCGACGCGCACACCCGGGTTGCGGAACTGTTCCATCAGCAGCCCCGGCCGGATCGCCCGGGAGGAGGCCAGCCCCGGCAGCACCGCCAGCAGGGCGGCCAGGGTGACCAGTGCCAGAGCGCTCAGCGAGGCGAAGGCGACGCGCCAGCCGGTGAGATCACCGAGCAGGGTGCCGAGCGGGACGCCGAACACATTCGCCGCTCCGACGCCGCCGAAGATGACCGCCGTGGCCCGGGGCACGTCCTTGGGGGCGACGAGCCGGACGGCCAGGCCGCTGGCGACCGCCCAGAAGCCGCCGATCGCGACACCGACCAGCACCCGGGAGCCCACCAGCACGGCGTAGTTCGGCGCCAGGGCGGTGACCAGGTTGGAGACGGTCATCAGGGTCATCAGTCCGAGCAGCAGGAGGCGCCGGTCCATCGACCCGACGAGCATCGGCACCAGCGGCGCGGATAACGCGGCGACGATGCTGGGCACCGTCACCATCAGCCCCGCCGTCCCCTCGGAGACCGACAGCGCGGACCCCACGGAGGTCAGCAGACCGATCGGCAGCTGCTCGGCGGTCACCAGCAGGAAGGTGCCCAGAGCCACCGCGGAGACCGCCGTCCAGCGGCTCCTCTCCGGGATCTGCGGTCCCCGCGTCCGGGCGGGGGTCTGTTCTGCGGTCGTCAACGGAGTCTCCCTCAGCCATTCGGGAGCGATCGCTCCCATACTGAGGACGGTAGTATGGGAGCGATCGCTCCGCAAGGTGGGAAGGGTGAACACATGGCACGCCCGAGGAAGTTCGACGAGACGGAAGCGGTCACCTCGGCGACCGGACTGTTCTGGCGGCGCGGCTACCACGCCACCTCGGTGCGCGACCTGGGCGACCGGCTCGGGCTCACGCCCAGCAGCCTCTACCGGACGTTCACCGACAAGCACACCCTGTTCCTGCGGGCGCTGGACCACTACCGGGCCACCGAATCGGCCCGGGCCCGGCAGCGGCTGGACGTGTCGGACCGCCCGGTCCGGGAGGTGCTCGGGGAGTGGATGCTGTGGCTGGTCACCTGCCCGCCCGGCGGAGAGTCCGGCCTCGGCTGCCTCGTGGTCAACACCGCCACCGAGCTGGGCACCACCGACGAGACGGCCCGTCAGCGGACCGAGGCCGCGTTCGAGGTCACGCGGCAGGCGCTGCGCTCGGCACTGGCCGAGGGCCGCGACCGGGGCGAACTCTCCGACGGCCTCGACATCGACGGCGCCGTCGAGCTGCTCTTCACCACGGTGCTCGGCCTGCGGGTACGGGAGCGGGCCGGCCACGCGCCCGAGCACCTGGCCACCGCGATCGACCGGGCGCTCCTGACCCTGGGCCCGGCGCCGGCCGGACCCGCCTGAGGAGACCGGCGCCGGCCGATCCCGGCCGGGACACCGGCGGAACCGGCCCGGCGGCGGCGCGCGCTACCGTCGCGGGGTGATGAAGGTGCCATTCACCACATACCCGTCCAGCCCATGCAGTTCGCCGTAGGCGATCAGATCGCTGCTGTGGTTGATGAACCCGCGCCCCGAGTAGTTGAGCGAGGTGTTGCAGAGAACGCTGAATCCGGTCAGTTCACCGAAGGTGGTCAGCAGGGCGGCCATTCCCGGGTTCGCCTCCGGGTCGACGGTCTGGGTGCGAGCCGTTCCGTCGACATGGGTCACCGCCCGCAGCTCGCCCGACTCGACCCGGCTGAAGTACAGCATGTAGGGATCGGGGCCCCCGCCGCCGAACCAGCGGCCCGCGTCCCGCTCCAGGCAGATCGGGGCGATGGGGCGGTAGCTCTCGCGCTGCTTGATCTTGTTGAGCCTGACGGTCGTCTCCTCGGTGAAGGGAGCGGCGAGGATCGACCGGTTCCCGAGCGCACGGGGGCCGATCTCCCAGCGGCCCTGTGCCCAGCCGATGATGTTGCCGTCGCGGAGATAGCGGGCGATCTCGCCGTAGTCCACCGGGCGCGTCTCGTACCGCTGCGGGTCGAACTCCAGGTCCTCGACGAACTCGCCCCCCGCGTAGACGTCCCAGTCCAGGTCGGCCGAGCCGGTGTAGAAGTGCTGGGCGTCGATGGCGGTCCCGATCGCGGAGCCGCTGTCGTTCGGGCACGGCGGGACGAAGACCGCGGGGAAGAGCCCGCACTCGCGCCAGCGGCGGTTCCACTCGCAGTTGAGTCCGCAGCCCCCCGAGATGAGCAGCGGGAGGCCCTCCGTCAAGTGCTCCCGGGCGTAGCCGTGGAACCGGTCGAAGATGGCGTCCGACAGGCGGGCGGCGAAGCTCTTGTACGCGTCCGTCTCCACGCCGATGTTGTGGAAGGGGGAATCGGTCATCCGGTCCTTGAGCCCGCCGGTGATGACATTCCTCTGGCCGAGGATGATGTCGATGACTTCCTGTTCCTCCCGGGTGGCCGCCCGGTCCCCGGCGAATCCGGCCAGGGCCATCTGCTTGCCCGCGTCCTGGAATCGGACGAATTCCTGGTGCGGGCTGAAGCCGGGGTCCGCCAGCGCGAAGCCGTAGGAGTACTTGTTCCCCGGGTGGTTGAGCACCTCCCGCAGATGGGTCACCCTCCCGTGTTCGTCGATGCGGTAGAACGAGCCGATGTTCCCCTCCCAGACCAGGCTGTAGAAGGGCTGGTCCCGGCGGAAGGCCGACATTCCATAGGACGTCATGATGTGGGAGCGTTCGTGCGTGGAGGAGAAGACGCGCACGTTCTTGCCGAAGAACCGGCCGGCCTCGTCCGAGATCGCGGATTCGCCCACACCGAAATACCCGGCACGCGAGGGCTGGTCGGTGGCCTGGGTTCCCTTGATCCAGCCGCTCATGGCGACGACGTCCGGCTGTGCGCCCAGCCGGTCCGCCGCCACGGCGAACACCTCGGCGGTCAGACCGCTGTAGCGGAGGAAGGAGTCCTTCTCCGCCTCCAGGGAGAAGAGCAACCTGCCGTCCTCGACGGCTGCGATCGCCCCGTCATGGCCTTCCTTGAGCGAGAGAATCAGCATGATGGTCCCTTTCTCTGGGGAATTCCGACCGGACAGTGGGACGCCGGGACGCTCATCGGGTTCAGCCCGGTCCGACGCGGCCGGCTGTGCCGCTCCCGGGGGCCGCGCCGCCCGGCCCGGCCGAGAGGGCCTCCAGGGCGAGCCGGTGCAACCGCGGGTTGGCACTGAGGGCGCCGGTGCCGCTCCGGGGCGAGGCGCCCAGAAGATCGGTGCAGACACCACCGGCCTCCTCCACGAGGATCTGGACAGCGGTGATGTCCCAGGGGTTCACCACCGGTTCGGCCGCGATGTCGAGGGTTCCCTCGGCGACCATGCAGTGCTGGAGGAAGTCCCCGAAGGCACGGTCCTCCCAGCACGCCTCGGCCAGGCGCAGATACGCCGCGCGCGAGTGGAAGACGTCCCAGGTGCGTGTGCTGGTGGTGGACAGATAGGCGTGGGCGAGGGTGGAGTTGCCGGAGACCCGCAGGGGCAGAGGGGCGCTGCCGGCCGGGCCGCGCCGCAGCCACGCGCCCTGTCCGGCCGCCGCCCACCAGCGGCTGTGCAGGGCGGGCGCGCTGATCACACCGACGGTGGGCCGGCCGTCCTCCAGCAGGGCGATCAGGGTGGCCCAGACCGGCACCCCGCGCAGAAAGTTCTTGGTGCCGTCGACGGGGTCGACCATCCAGGTGCGCCCTGCCGTGACGGAACCACCGGTCTCCTCCCCGGCGAAGGCGTCGTCCGGGCGGGCGGAGCCGAGGGCCTCGCGCACGGCCTTCTCGACGGCGGTGTCCGCGTCGGTGACGGGGGTACGGTCCGGTTTCTCCCGGATCTCCAGGTCGCGGGCCTGGAAGCGGCGGCTGGTGATGCCGTCCGCGACATCGGCGAGTCGCAGGGCCAGTTCGAGATCGTCCTGGGGTGACATGGGCGCCTCACTGCACACATCGTGGGTTTCGGGGACGCGGCCCCCGGCGGTCCGCTCGGAGCGCCGAGGACCGCCGGATCACTTGGCGCGCAGTTCGAGCAGGTAGTACTCCATGACCCGTATCTCCTCGATCCGGCGCACCCGGCGGAGCACTTCGCATCGCATGCCGGCCTCCCCGGCGAGGGCGTCGAGCCGTTCGCGGTCCCCGAGGTCGGCCGTGCCCAGCAGCAGCCGGCCGCCGTCGGCGAGATGCGCGTGGCCGCCCGCGATGTACCGGGCCTGGCCCTGGTAACCGGGGTCGAAGACGGCGGAGTGCAGATCGGTGGAGAGGGGGAAGCCGTCCTCCACATAGGTCCAGGGCACATTCCAGAAGATGGTGTCGAAGCGGTCGGTGGGGGCGAGCGCCGTGTACATGTCGCTGTGGAGGACGCGCACCCGGTCGCCCACACCGTGCCGCTCGGCGTTGGCGGCCGTGTTGGCCACCGCCTTCCCGTTGATGTCCAGCGCCGTGACGGAGGCACAGCCGCTCAGCGCGGCGGTCACCGCGATCACGCCCGTGCCGCAGCCGACCTCCAGGAACGAGCCGCCCTTGGGGTAGGGCACCATCGAGGCCATCACCTCGGTGGCGGCGCTCAGGGTGCTGGGGAAGACACCTCGGTGCAGGCTCCACTCCCGCCCCAGCAGGGTGAAGGAGTCCGGCAGGTCGTCGCCCACGAGGGCGTGCCGCAGGACCTGGGCCACGTCCTCGGGGGACTCCTGGTACGTCATGGTCTCTCCCTCTTCGGTGGTGCCGGTCATCGGGACGGGCCGGCCGCGTACCGCACGAGCGCCTCGCGGTGGCGGCCGATCTTGCGGAAGGCCTCGGCGTACTGGTCGATGAGCGGCTTGTCCCCGGGCCAGTCGGTGAAGGTGGGCAGGGACAGCGCGTGCCGCTCGACGTGTTCGGCGTGGGAACCGGCCTCCGGCGCGATGCCCTTCTTCGGCATCCCGGGGAAGAGGGGGTTCTCCGGGCGGGCGTAGAGCGGCAGGGTCGACAGCCGGGGGCCGGACGGGGCGCCCACCTCCATGCCTTCCGCGCGCAGGGCCTCGATGAGCACGGAGCGGGGCACGCCGCCCAGCGCCTCGGGCCGGTAGAGCGGTTTGTAGCCGTACCAGGCACCCATGTCGACATGGCCGGCGACCTGGACCGGCTCCAGATAGCCCACGTCCCCGAGCCGCTCGCCGAGGTGGCGCAGACAGCGGTGCCGGGCCTGTTTGCGCTCCGGGAACGCCGCGAGCGCGTGCCGGGCGACGATGGCGTTGAACGGCGACATGCGCAGCTTGAGCCCGAAGCCGGTGACCCAGTGCGCGCGCAGCTCCTCGTCCTGGACGGTGTCCCGGGAGCGGTCCCGGTAGTGACCGAGGAGGATCGCGCGGTCGTGCACCTGGGCGTCGCTCGTGACGAGGATGCCGCCCTCCCCCGCGAAGACGGCCTTGTTGGCCTGGAGCGAGAAGACGGCGGCGTCGCCGAAGGTGCCGACGGGCCTGCCCTTGTAGCGGCTGCCGTGGGCGTGGGAGCAGTCCTCCAGAACGCGCAGCCCGTGCCGTTCGGCGATCCGCAGGATGGCGTCCATGTCACAGGGGTGGCCCCACTGGTGGACGACCGTGACGACCTTGGTGTGCTCGGTGAGCGCGGCTTCCAGCGCCGTGGGGTCCAGACCCCGGGTGCCGGGGTCGATGTCGGCGAGGACCACGTCGCCGCGGAGCGCGAAGACGGGGCTCAGCGCCGCGTGGTAGGTGAGGGCCGGCCCCACGACGTCCACGCCCTCGCGCACACCGAGCGCGAAGTAGGCGGCGAAGAGGGCGCTGGTACCGGAGTTGAAGGCGACCGCGAAGCGGGCTCCGCCGTCCAGAAAGGCGAGGAAGTCGGCCTCCAGCCGGCCGATGGGGCCGCTGTTGCCCCTGATGGAGATGTCGGTGTTCCGCTGCTCGGCCAGTTCGGACAGCTCCGCCTCGCCGGCGGGGGGCGGCCAGACCTCGTGCGGCAGCGGCTGTTCGATGGCGGGTGCGCCTCCGAGGAGGGCGAGTTGTTCGGCGGTGGTCATGTGTCCTTCCTGCTTTCACGGGTGGGGCCGGCCCGGCCCGTATCGGGTCCGGTCGGCGCGGAAGGGTGTCGTCAGGCGCACCGGCCGGCGAGTTCGTCCCGTTCGCGGGACCGGTCGCGGTAGATCCCGTCGATCGTCCGCACGGCGGCGAGTTGGCGCCGGAGGTGGTCCTGGCGGTAGTAGCGGTCGTCCAGGTGTCCCAGATGGTGGGCGATCATGGAGCGCACGGCGTCGGTCTTGGGGCCTTCCCAGGTGTAGCGCTCCAGCGGAAGCCCGCCGACGGAGTGCAGGGTGGCGACCCCGGGGGCGACGTTCAGCGCGCCCTCCGTGCCGAGGACGCAGAGGTGCTCGCTCTTCTCGTGGCTGTGGCGCGAGATGCGCAGCGAGCCCACCAGACCCGTGGACGGATAGCTGCACATCAGGCTGACGAGATCCTCCAGCCTGCGGTCCCGCGTCTCCTGGTACTGGTGCACGAAGGCGGAGTGCACCCGCGGGGGTTCGGGTTCGGGGAACATTCCGCTGATCACATCGATGAGGTGGTAGCCCATGTCGAGGAGGACACCGCCCATCGCCTGCTCCCTGGAGGCGCGCCAGCCCGTGGTCGGATGGGCCAGGTTGAGGTGGTAGTCGTAGGAGAACCAGTAGGGCTCCCCTATCCGCGCGAGGTTCTCCCGGGCGAACTGGAACACGGGGTTGAAGTTCCGTTGCAGCAGGGTGAAGACGCTGCGGTCGGCCCGTTGCGCCAGGTGTATCAGTTGCCGGGCTTCCCGCTCGGTGACGGCGAACGGCTTCTCCTTGATGACGTGTCTGCCGTGGGCCAGGAGTTTCGCGGAGACCGCGAAGTGCTCACTGTGCGGCACGGTGACCACCGCGGCGTCGAATGCGGCTCCTTCGAGCGCGTCGGAGAGGACGCCGTAGTGCGGGAATCCCCACTCGTCGGCGAGTGACGAGGCCGCCGGGGCGGGGTCGACACCGCCGACGATGTCCGCGCTCTCCCGGACGATCGGCAGATACTCCTTTCCTTGATGTCCAGCAAATCCGACCATCAATACTCTCAGTCGCGGACGCATGTTCTTCAACCTGTCGCTGGGCATGCGGAATATCCCCTCACGGAACATCGCTGGAGGATGGAGGCGGGGCGGCCGGCGAAGGCTCGCGGAGATCGGGACCGGACTCTCGGCCGCAGGCGTTCAGAGAGGTCTGCGGCTCTTCCCGGAAGCGTCGGCGAGCCAGGTGTGCGCCGCGTTCACCACGTCCTTGATAAAGGTGCTTCCGCTGCGCTGTGTGTTCTCGTCGAGCAGCGAGATTCCCTCGGCCGCTATCCAGGCGAACTCGGTGTGCTTGTCCCGTTCGAGCGCGGGCGACGAGAGGTCCCCGTCCACCTCGACGACATAGTCCGACTCGATGTGCCGCACTCCGTCCGCCGTCCACTCCTCGCGCGCCACCCGGGCGAGAACGCGGCGCAGCCGCCAGCCGGTCTCCTCCGCTATCTCGCGGTGGAGCGCGTCCAGGAGGGACTCCCCTTCCTCCACGGCTCCGCCGACGACGTCCCAGCACCCGGGGAAGAGGCGCCGGCCGGCCGAGCGGCGCTGGACGAAGATCCGATCGTGCGGGTCGCGGATCAGCGCGCCCACCACCTGTCGGGCCGCGGTCACCTCGGTCACGTCAGCCGTTCACCGCGCACACGCGATGGCGCGTGTGGCGGCCGGGAGCGCGGGGAGAGGTGGCCGGGGAGTATCGCCGCCCCGTGACCGGACCGCGCCGCCATCCGTCCCGCGGCGAGAGGGAATCGCGCGGCCGGCGCGGCCGGGGCGGCGGAGGCCGGAAAGGGATACCGGAGGAACCGAGCGCGGAATATGATCCTGATCATTATTCCCTCGTTTCACCTGCATATCGCAAGCGCCACACACGGGGCAGATTATATGCAGATTCGAACAGCCCGAACGGCGGGATGGAAGCGGCCGAATCAACACCGGGTCGGGACAGTTGACCGGACCCTGCGCTTCCGCCCTGAACAGTACCCGGCATCCCCGGGTTCGCGTGGCCTCGCGGAAATCTTCGGACGCCTGAACTTGTTCTTGACACAGAATCAACTCCCATGGTGCGTGGTCCGGTCCGGCGGGAACCGCGCATCCGTCAGGGGGCGGGCGCCCGGGCGCCCCGCACCGATCCGCGGGCCGCTTTCCTCGCGGCGCACCCGCTCCGAGGGAAAAGGCTCTCCGCATCGCACTCCTCTCAAACGATTGATTTTTCTGCCACCGTCAACGGATTCACGGTCGAATATGTTGGCTGGATCGACCACTCATCGTGACTCGGGAACACCTCCCGCCGACCGCGTCGGCACTCGGGGGACGACGCGGGAGGGGTGGGTCTCCCGTTCACCGACGGCGGGCGACCAGGAGGACGTATCCGATCTGCGGGAGCGCGCCGAACCGGGGAAGGGAGCGGGTGGAGGTGAAGAACTCGCGATGAGGGTCGTCGGCGGAGGGTTCCACATCGCCGAAGGCGTCGGCGAACGCCTGGTAGGTGCGGCGGACATGCTCTCCGATGTCGTGGAACTCCAGCAGCTCCATACCGGCGCGTTCGAGGCCCGTGCGAAGCTCCTCCGGTTCGGGCAGCGCCGGGGACCCGAACGCCCGGCACGCCTGGCGGACCGTCTCCGCGGAGTCCCCGGTCACCGGCGACCGGAGCAGCACATCGGTGATCACCAGGGGGCTGCCGGGACGCAGGGTCCGGGCGATCTCGGTCAGGACGGCGGTCCGGTCGCGGATGTGCATCATGGACTCGATCGCCCAGGCACCGTCGAAGGACGCGGCTTCGAAGGGCAGGGCGCGGGCGTCCGCGTACCGGAAGTCCACCCGGTCCGCGAGCGCGGCGGCGTGCGCCCGGGTGCGGGCGAGCGCGATGTCCGGGTCGCTGACCGAGATTCCCGACACCCGGGCGCCGGTGGCCCGGGCGATGCGCAGGGCGGGCCGTCCGGTTCCGCAGCCGACGTCCAGCAGGCGCGGGCCGGGTGCGGTGGCCAGCCGCTCCGCCACGAGGTCGGTGAGCCGGTCGGTGGCCTGGTCGAGCGTGCGCCGGTCCGCCGCGCTGTCCCAGTAGCCGACATGGATGTTCCCGTCGACGGCCGCGCCGTCGCCGGTGCCGGTCCCGGTCCCGGCCCGCCCGTCACCGGGCCGGTCTGCGTCCCGTGGCGAGGGGACGGTGGTGTGGTGCGCGGATGGGTCGTTGTCCATCGGGTCTCCCGAGCGTGAGAGCGGAGTCAGCCGGCGGCCGGGGTGTCATGGGCCCGCCGCCCCGGCTGTGCCCGGCCGGCCCCTTCGCTGAGGGCGGGTCCACCGCCGCCGCCGGCGTCGCCCGGGTGCCCGGGTGCCCGGGTGCCCGGGTGCCCGGGTGCCCGGGTGCCCGGGTGCCCGGGTGCCCGGGTGCCCGGCAGGCTGCCTCGGCGCGAGGGAGCGGGGGAGGGTTCCCGGCGTCACGGGGTGTGGGTGCCGAGGAGACAGGGGGCAGCCGTGGGCGTCCGCCGCGGACCCGCTCCCGGAGGCGGTCCGACGGTGGTGGTGGGCATCGGGTGAAGTCTCCCGGAGCGCGCACACCCCGTCCAGGGTGCCTCTGCCGCCCCGGGTCCGCCGGCCGGGCCCGCCTCCCGGCGCCGCCGGGCCGGGTGGGCCCCCGTGACCACATCTGGCCACGGGAGACCACACCGTACGAGCCGATTCCGCGTCCTCAGCAGGGGCGGAAGGAACTGATCCTGTCGTTGATCCACGCGGGAAGGGCGGACCACCACTCCCAGGGGCCGATCCTGAACTCCAGACCGCCGTAACCGGGGTGCTCGTAGAAGCAGATCGAGTAGTGCGAGTCGTTGACGATGGAGGAGACCTGGTCCTGGTACTGCCCGAGGTTCGAGTGGACGTTGGGCATGTTGAAGGGGAGGGACCAGCCCCCGTAGTTGTCGTGCTGCCGGAGGCACAGGCTGCGCCCGTTCCCCATGCAGCCGGCGGCCTCGGCGGGGGCCGCGTTCGCGAGAACACCGGCCGAGGCGGCGAGGGTGACGCCGGCGCAGAGAAGCGCCAGCCGGCCCTTGGCGTGCGTGAGAACGGAGATCCTGCCGTCGACGCTGGAACGCATGGCTGCCTTTCTGTCAGCAGGGCCGGTAGGACGAGATCCTGTCGTTGATCCACCCGGGGAGCGTGGCCCACCACTCGCCGGGGCCGATCCTGAACTCGAGGCCGCCGTAGTTCCCGTGCTCGTAGAAGCACATGCGGAGGTCCGTGCTGTTGCCTATGGAGGAGGTGCTGTCCTGCGCGGGGCCGCTGAGATTCGCGACCTGCACAGGCGCGCCGCTGGGGTACACCGGGATCGAGTAGTTGGGGTTGGCGTAGATGAAGACGCCGGCCAGGGCGCTGGTCGGAGCGGCGGCGGCCGAGGGGGCGGTGGCCACCGGACCCGCCGCCAGGGCTCCCACGGCAGCCGCCACGGCCAGACGCCGGCCGGTCTTCCTCGACAACGACATGGGCTTGTCCTTTCCTTGCGGGAAAGAGCCCGAGGTCACAGCACATCGGGCCCAGGGACTGAGGCACGTCATGACGCGATGCTGCAAATTCTTGCTGCAAGCAGCTGAAAGAATTTTCTCAAGGTGGACCGCCGAAGACAAGAGGTCGGTCCGCAGGGGGACATGGCCAGGGAGAGGACGCCCGGTCCGGACGGTCCCGGCGCCCGGGGCACACGACCCCGCGCCCCGGCTGACGCCGTTCCCGGCCGACCGGGCGCGGGAGCGCGGGGACAGGGCAGTGGCGGCCGGTGGCCCGGCCGGGACGGGCCCGGGGAACTCCCGGACGGAGTACGACGACGGATGACGCCCGCCGGCCGTCCGGCGGCGCGCGCGGATCGGCCCCCGGGTTCCCGGCTGACGGTGTGCCGGCTCAGCGCACGGGCCGGCTCCGCTGTGGTCCGCCCGCAACGGACACTCTCACCGTCTCCCTCCCGTCTCTCGCCGAGCCGTCGGGGCCCTCGCACCCGGCACCCGGCACCCGGCACCCGGCACCCGGCATGAGGGCAACCGCCCTCCGGGAGGTTCACCCGGGACCGGCGGCCCTGTACCAGCCTCCGCCCATCGGCCCGGTCGCGTCCAATACACCGTCGTGATGCCAGGGATCACGATCGCTGATCACACCGCCGGCCCCGCGGGCACACGGAGAGCGGAGCGGACGGCCCGGCCCGCGCATGTCCCGGCCGCGCATGTCCCGGCCGCGCATGTCCCGGTCACCGGCGCGGCCCCGCCGGGGCGGGCCGGGCCGCAGGGGCGGCGGGGCCTGGTTCCCCCGCGGTCGGCGGGATCGGCAGCACGACCCGGAAGGTGCAGCCCCGCCCGCTCCGCGTATCCAGCTCCAGCCGCCCTCCGTGCCCCTGGGTGATCGTCGCCGCGATGGACAGACCCAGGCCGTTACCGCCCCGGTCGCGGGAGCGGGAGGGGTCCGCGCGGTAGAAGCGGTCGAAGATCCGACGGGCCTCCCCGGGCGGCAGGCCCGCGCCCTCGTCGGCGACCTCCAGGACACAGACGGGAACGCCGGGCGGCAGAGGCGGGGTGGGGCTGGCGCGGTGCGGGGTGTTGACACCACCCGTGTCCGGAGCGGTCGTCGTGGTGCCCACCCGGACCTCGATCGGGGTGGCCGGCGGAGTGTGCCGGCATGCGTTGGACAGCAGGTTGTCGATGACCTGGCGGAGGCGGTGGGGGTCACCGGGCGCCTCCACCACCTCCAACTCGCCCTCCGGGACCAGGGGGTTGAGACGGATGTCGCGCGACGGTGAGCCCACGGCCGTCGCGCTGACCGCGTCCGCGGCGAGGGAGAGCAGATCGACCGGCTCGGCGCGGTACGTCGGCTGCCGGTCCAGTTCGGCCAGGAGTTGCATGTCGTCCACCAGCAGGCTCATGCGTGCCGCGTTCTGGGTGATGAGCCGATTGGCCTCCGCCGACCGCCGCTCATGGCGCAGCGCGAGTTCGGCGAAGCCCTGGACCGCGGTCAGCGGGGTACGCAGTTCATGGCCCAGGTCGCCGAGGAAGCGGCGCAGCCGCGCCTCGGACGCCTCGCGCTCCCGCAGGGCGTTCTGGAGCCGGTCCAGCATCGTGTTGAGCACGGCGCCCAGACGGCCCGTCTCCGTGCGGCTGTCCGTGTCCGGCAGGCGCAGGCCCGGATCGCCCACGGTGATCCGCTGGGCGGTGCGCTCCATCCGGGTCAGTGGCGCCAGCCCCAGTCGCACCACCCACCGGGCGCCCGTGAAGGCGCCCGCCACCGTCAGAGCGAGCAGGGCGACGTCTGCCAGCAGCATGGTGCGGAGGGTGCTCCGCACCGAGTCCAGCGGCAGGCTCACCACGGCCCGCATGCCGTCCGGGCCGGGCCGTACGATCGTCCGCCACGCTCCGTCCCCGGAGGCGGCGGGCACCGAGACCACCTTCTCCGTTCCGGTCCCCGTCGCCGCTTCCGCCGCGGGGAGGGTGTCCGCGGTGGGCGGCAGCGACGGGCCGGGAGCCGTTCCCTCCGCGATCGCGTCGCTCAGCAGACGGCCGTCGGTGCCGTAGAAGTGAATCCGGAAGTCCGCCGGCAGAACGCCGGGAGATGTCACGTACGACGGGAAGCCCTGGCCCGACGCCGCGTCCCGGAAGGCCCGCTCCGGCGGGCAGAAACTGGTCAGGGAGCGGTCGACGCTCTCCAGCAGCCAGTAGCGGAGGCCCACGAGAGTGATCGCCTCCACCGCCAGCACCGCCGCCGTGGCCAGCAGCGTCACGCCCCAGGTGAGCCTGCGGTGCAGGGAGGCCGGGCGGCGCCGGCCCGGTGCGCTGCCCGGAGGGTTCGCCGCGCTCCCGGGGTTCGCCTCGGTCGCCTTGTTCCCCGGGTTCGCCTCGGTCGCCGGGTCCGCCGGGTCCGCCGGGTTCACGGTGTTCACGGCGTTCGTCGTGTTCTCCGCGGTCACCGCGGTCACGGTGTTCACTGTGGTGTCCGTGGTGTCCGTGGTGTCTGTGGCGTCCGTGGGTCCGGGACGCCCCGGTCGCGCGGCAGCCGCAGGGTGTACCCGACCCCCCGCACCGTGTGGATCAGCGGCGGCTCGAACCGGTCGATCTTGCGGCGCAGATACTTGACGTATGTCTCGATGATCCGGGTGTCACCGGCGAAGTCGTAGTGCCAGACATGCTCGACGATCTGCGTCCTGCGCACCACTCGGCCCGCGTTGGTCATCAGATAGGCGAGCAGATTGAACTCGGTGGGAGACAGCGGGATGTACTCGCCCGCCCGGTGCGCCTCGTGCCGGGCCGTGTCCAGCCGCAGATCCGCGAAGAGCAGGACGTCGTCGGCCTTCTCCCGCGTCCTCCCGTCCGGCGTCCGGTGCGGTCCCTCAGCGGTACGGCGCAGGATCGCGGCGACCCTGAGCAGCACCTCCTCGATGCCGAACGGCTTGGTGACGTAGTCGTCCCCGCCGGCGCGCAGGCCCGTCACCGTGTCATCGACGCGCGCGGTCAGGAACAGCACCGGTGTCCCGTTGCCCGCCGCGCGCAGGCTGCGGGTCACCTCGAAGCCGTCGAGGTCGGGCAGCATCACATCCAGCACCACCAGATCCGGTGTGAACCGTTCCAGTTCCAGCAGCGCGGCCCTGCCGGAGCCCACGCTCAGCACCGTGTAACCGGTGAGGCCGAGCACCGACTCCAGCAGGGCGCGGATGCTGTCGTCGTCCTCGACGACCAGCAGCCGGTACGGCGCGGAGGCGGCGGTCACGTGCCGGGCCGGACCGGGCCGGGTGGCGGGTTGCCCCGCCGTCCCGGGTTGATCGCGTCCAGGTCGACGGCGGTCCTGATGGACGCCCGGATCGGCCTGGTCGCGTCGGCGCGGTCCCACTCCACGGTGAGCAGGCCGTCGGACGCCGTGTCACCGGAGTAGAAGGGGTCCGTGCTGTTGGTGGTGCGGGGGAGGTCGTTCCGGGTGTACGGCCGCACCCTGCTGACCGCCGAGGTGAGGTCCTCGGGGAAGAAGACCTGTCCGGTGTGCACGGTGACGCCCTGGGCGTACGCCCGGTCCAGCAGGACACCCCGGGTGTGCACCTTGGCGTGGATGTGCACGGTCCGCCCGGTGTACCAGCCGGGGAAGACGGTGCGGAAGCGCACCCAGCCGTCGCGGCCGGTCATCTGGAAGCCGCGCAGGTAGGTGGTGCTGCTGTCCGGCGGCAGCTTCGGGATCGGGCCGTCGAACACCAGCTCGCCCTCGTTCATGGCCTCCGAGGTCTCCTCGTACCCGGAGTAGATGCCGAGCGCGTCGCACTGCCAGATGTCGACCGACGCCTCGGGCACCGGTTTGCCGTTCTTCGCGTTCAGCACCTGGATGCGCAGCTCCAGCGGTGTGCCGGGCCTGCCCTCGGTGATGTCGACGCGGTGTTTGTCGTAGTCGAGGTAGTACGGGCCCTCGGTGGTCTCCTTGACCAGGGGCAGCAGGTCCGGCGCGGAGGGGGAGCCCGCGGGGGCGGGCGCGGTGGCCGCGGCCTCCGCGTTCGCGCCGGCGAGGTGGACACCGCTCAGCCCGATGGCGGTGACGCCCGCGCCGCCCGCGGCGAGGAGGGAACGACGGCTCATGCGAGGTGTGTGGTCTGTCATGGCCCGCAAGCTAGTGGCCGTTCCTGGGAGAACGCGGGGAGGCGTGGGCGGTGGGGCGGGTTTCGGACCGGCGGGCGGGCCCTCGGGGAGCGCGGGGGCGGTCGCCGGTCGTGGTCGCCGGGCCCGCCGGGAATCCCCGTCCCGGACGGAGTGGGGCCATCCGGCGCTCGTCCGGACCCGTCGCTCCCCGTCGACGGCGAACACCTCGCACCCGTCCCGCCCGGCGGCCCAGGCGATGCCCTCGGCACCGAGGGCGAAGGCGGCGGTCGCCGTCACATCCGCCTCGGTGAGGGTGGGGGCGAGAACCGTCAGACTCAGCAGACCCGTCGCGGGCAGACCCGTACGTCCGTCGACGATATGGTCCCCCCTCTCGTACCGTGCCGATGTGGCCACCGCCCCGTCGCTGAGCGCCAGCACGGCGCACACCTGATCCGCGCGCTCGGGATGCCGCACCCCCACCCGCCAGGGACCTCCCCCGACGACCACGTCACCACCGGCGTTCAGACAGAATCTCCGTACCCCCGCCGCTCGCAGAAGCCGTGCCGCCCGCTGCGCGGACCACCCCTTCACCACCGCGCAGGGGTCGAGCCCCCGCCCCGGCAGCCGTACGTCGAAGGCGCCCCCCGTCTCGGCCCGGTACCGCTCCGCCAGGGCCAGCACCTCCCGCAGATCCGCGCTGACGCCGTCCGGCCCGATCTCCCCCCGGTCGAGCCGGCACACCTCGCTGTCCGGGAGGAACGGACTGAACCGCGCGTCCGCCTCCCTCAGCCACCCGAACACCGCGTCCGTGAGCCCTGCGGGCACGTCGTCGTCGTCGATCCTCAGCGAGACGGGGAATCCCATCACATGCTCGACCCGGCGCATGTCAGTTGCCCTTCGCGTCGATCGCGGCCTGGAGGGACGTCCGGTAGGCGTCGCTGGTGACGGTCGCCCCGGACACCGTGTCGATATCGGCCCCCTGCGCCCGCAGGGTGTCCTCGATGAGCGTCGGCACCGCCGCGTGGGTCTGCGGATGGTCCGGCTGCCGGAGCATCCGTACCGCACTGATCGTGTCGCCCCGGAAGGCGACCTCGACCTGCACGGGACCCTTCTCCGTGTCGATCGTGGGCCCGGTGAGGACGACATCGCGGGTGCCGGAGGCCCCGGCCGCCGGCGAGGGCGCGGGCGGCGGGGCCGCGACGGCGGTGGAGCCGCCGCCGTGGGAGGGTGCGTAGCGCCACACCGGGATCACACCGATCACGGTGAGGGCGAGAACGGGCAGTACTCGCTTCACAGTCGCTTCCTTGTCGCTTGAGTGGCCGCTTCCGCGCGGGCCGTGGGCAGGGGCCGGGGCCGGTCCGTCACCGCGTCAGCCGGCCAGGCTGAACCGCTCGCAATGGATCTGGGGTTTGGGTACGCCCAGTTCGCCCAGGCTGCGGAGGACCGCGGTGGTCATGCCGGGCGGGCCGCAGACGTACACGTCCCGGTCGGCGATGTCCGGCACCAGACAGGACAGGGCCCCCGGGGCGAGGGGGTCCGGCTCGATCGGGCCGACGACCAGCCGCAGTTCGGCGCCCCGGGCGAGGGCCAGTTCGCGCATCTCCTGGTGGAGGACGGCGTCCTTGTCGCTGCCGACGCGGTAGAGGACGACGGCGTGGCCGTGCAGCTCCTCCAGCAGCGCGCGGATCGGGGTGACTCCGACACCGCCCGCGATCAGCAGGGCGTCCGGGCGGGTGCGGTGCAGGGTGGTGAAGGCGCCGTAGGGGCCCTCGGCGAAGACCCGGGTGCCCGGGGCGACATGGCGCAGGGCGGCACTCCCGGCACCGACGGCCTTGGCGGTCAGCCGGAGCGTGCGGCCGTCGGGCGCGGCCGACAGGGAGAACGGGTTGGCCTGCCACCAGCGGTCGCGGGTGAGGAACCGCCACAGGAAGAACTGCCCGGCGCGGGCCGGCAGCCGGTCCAGGTCACGGCCGGTGAGATGGATGGAGACGACGTTGTCGGACTCCGGCACCACGTCGGTGACGACCAGTCGGTGCCGCCAGTTGCGCCACAGCGGCAACAGCACGCGGCCGACGGCCACCGCGCCGAGCGCGCTGCCCCACAGCGCGTACCAGTAGGCCGTGGCGAGGCGGGAGGAGGCGAAGGTGGTACCGGCCGCGACCTGGTGGGTGAAGGCCAGCACCACGGCGACATAGGTGTAGAGGTGGATGAAGTGCCAGGTCTCGTACGCCAGCCGGCGCCGGGCGAAGCGGGCGGAGACCGCGCCGACCACGAGGATCAGCGCCAGCGCGACCACGGCACGCAGCACACCCTCGACGGTCCCGGCGAGACCGGCGATCTGATCGACCGGGTTCGCGCCCGTGGGCCGGGCGTATCCGAACACGATGAAGACCGCGTGGCCGAGCAGCAGCCACAGCAGGAGGAAGCCGTTCCAGCGGTGCCAGTTGGCGAGCCGGTCCATGCCGATCCGGCGGTCGAGCCAGGGCAGCCGGGCCACCAGAAGCAGCTGGAAGGCCATCAGCAGCGCGGCGTACAGACCGGTCGCCCGGCCCAGCACGATCAGGGTGTTGGAGGCGAATCCGGCCTGGACGAAGAAGTACGCGACGATGGCCGCGTTCACGAGGAGACCGGTGTACAGACCGGTGCGGGCCACCACTTTCGGCCGTAGGACCCGGACGGGGCCGGGGCGTGATGCGACAGTCGTCACGGGCGGACGCTCCTTGGTGGGGGATCGGTGCGTCCGAGCTTGGCGGCCCGCTGCTGTCGAAACCCTGTCATCCGGCTTCCAAGTGCCTGTCGATCCGGGCCGGTTCTCCGGCGGGGTCCGGCGCGAGCGGCGCCGTGCCGCAGTATGGACGGGTGGACAGAGTTCGAGTGCTGGTCGTGGACGACGACCCACCCATCGCCGACCTCGTCGCGACCGTCGCCCGCTACGAGGGCTGGGACGCGATGACGGCGAACACCGGCGATGAGGCGCTGCGGCTCGCGGCCGAGTTCCCTCCGGACATCGTGGTGCTGGACGTGATGCTGCCGGATGTGGACGGCTTCGGGGTGCTGGACCGGCTGCGGCGTTCCGGAACGATGGTGCCGGTGGTCTTCCTCACCGCCCGGGACGGCGTCGCGGACCGGGTGGCGGGGCTGACCCGGGGCGGGGACGACTATCTGGTCAAGCCGTTCGCGGTGGAG
This sequence comes from Streptomyces sp. NPDC001889, assembly GCF_053594535.1. Classification (NCBI taxonomy): domain Bacteria; kingdom Bacillati; phylum Actinomycetota; class Actinomycetes; order Kitasatosporales; family Streptomycetaceae; genus Streptomyces; species Streptomyces sp. NPDC001889. The sequence continues at coordinate 109,873 of NZ_JBSFER010000002.1, read as the reverse complement.
GAGCTGATGGCCCGGCTGCGGACCGTGCTGCGGCGCAGCGCGGGGCCCGGTTTCCAGCGCTCGGTGCTCCGGGTGGGCGACCTCTCCATGGACGAGGACACCCGCGAAGTGCGCCGCGCGGGCGTGTTCCTCACCCTCACCCCCACCGAGTACGAGGTGCTGCGCTATCTGATGCGCCGTTCCCCGGCCGTGCTGACCAAGGCCCAGATCCTGGACCATGTGTGGGAGTACGGCTTCGGAGGGCGGTCGAACGTCGTGGAACTGGTGGTGAGCAGGCTCCGCCGCAAGCTGGACGAGACCGGTGAGCCGCTGATCCGCACGGTCCGCGGCTTCGGGTACGTCATCCGGCAGGCCGCCGAGTGAGGCGGGCGCCGGGCGGTTTGCGGCACACCCGCGGCAGGCTGCGCATGGGCACCCGGCTGGCGCTCGGGCTCGGAGCGCTGTCGCTGATCGTGTTCGCGGTCGTCGGCACCGCGCTGACCGCGTACATGCGCGACTATCTGGAGCGGCAGCTCAGCGATCGGATGAAGTCGGCCCAGGTGGTCCAGGCGAAGGACGCCATCGAGCACGGCGCGGTCCGGCGGGAGACGTACCTGGGCTGGTACCAGGCGGTGTACGACATCTCCGGCGGTGAGCCGCGGCTGCGGCGGCCGGCCGCGCTGCCCGAGGACAGCACGGTGTTCGCCTCGCTCGCCGAGCGGCTGGCCCGCTCGCGCGCCAACGACCTCTTCGACACCCGGCCTCTGGGCGGAAGGGGCACCTACCGGCTGCGGGCCTGCGAGGTGAGGCCCGGGGTGGTGCTGGTGACGGCGGCGCCGACGAACGACATCGAGAGCACCGTCACCCGGCTGATCACGGTCCAGGTGATCGCCTTCGCGCTGGCACTGCTGGCGCTGGTGGTGTTCGGCCGGCGAACGCTGCGGCGCGGGCTGGGGCCGCTGAGCGACATGGCGCACACCGCGCACAGCATCACCTCGCACGATCTGACCGATCCGGCGGCCCGGCTGCCCCTGCGCGCCGGCCCCCGGGGCGGCGGACCGGAGATGGAGGAACTGCGCACCGCGTTCAACACCATGCTGGAGCACATCGACGCCTCCCTGGCGGTGCGCGCGGAGGCCGAGCAGCGGCTGCGCCGGTTCGTCGCGGACGCCTCGCACGAGCTGCGCACCCCGCTGATGTCGGTGCGCGGCTACGCGGACCTGTTCCAGTACGCGGCGGCGAACGCGCCGGAGGAGCGCGACAGGCATCTGTCCCGGCTGCGCGCGGAGGCGGCCCGGATGGGCTTCCTCCTGGACGATCTGCTGCTCCTCGCCCGGCTGGACGCCTCCGAGGCGGAGACCCCGCTGCGGCTGGCGGAGACGGACCTGGTGGAGCTGGCGCACCAGGCGGCGGACGCGTTCCGGGCGAGCCACCCCGGCCATCCGCTGCGGATGACGACCGGACCGACCGCGGTGTGTCCGGCGGCGGACCCGCGGCGTCTGCGCCAGGTACTGGACAACCTGCTGGCCAACGCGGCCGTGCACACCCCGCCGGGCACCGGGGTGTCGGTCTCCGTCGCGGTGACGGGCGGCGAGGCCCTGATGGCGGTGGCCGACAACGGCCCCGGCATCCCGCCCGCCGACCGCGCACGTGTCTTCGACCGCTTCTACCGCGTGGACAGGGCCCGCACCCGCGATCGCGGTGGCAGCGGCCTGGGCCTGTCGGTCGCGGACTCCCTGATCCGCGCCCACGGCGGCACCATCGAACTGACGAGCGGCCCGGGCGGGACGGTGTTCACGGTCCGGCTGCCCCTGCGACAGGGCACACGGCCCACGGGGTCCCCGGCCGTCGGCCCGGGCGCGGTGGGGGAACCGGGCACCGGCAGGCCCGCGTGACGCGTCGGTCCGGCGCGGGACAGGGGCGGCGGGGCCCCTGGGCGGCGCGGAACGGTCCGCGCAGCGGTCAGCCGGCCCGGAGGCCGACCGTCAGCGTCAGTTCGAGGACCCGGTGCGGCGACGCGAGATCCGGGAACAGCTCCCGCAGCTGCGCCATCCGGTACCGGACGGTCTGGGGGTGGACGAACAGCGCCGCCGCCACCTCGTCCCGTCGGCCCTGGTGCAGCAGCCACGCCCGCAACGTCTCCTCCAGCCGCCGTGCCGTGGCGACAGGCAGCGTCCGCAGCGGTGCGAGAGCGCGGGCACGCAGGTCCGCGAGCGCGTCCGCGTCGGCGCTCAGCACCAGCTCGGGCAGGTGGTCCTCGGTGTCGCGGACATCCGAGGAGAGGGAGCGCGCGCGTACGGCTCGTGCGTACGAGGCGGACACGCGTGTCCAGGGCCGGGCCGGGCCGACCACGGCGGTGCGTTCGGCCAGCTGGGCCAGGAGGCGTGACCGGTCGGTGTCGGGGACGAGCAGCACACCGGTGGCGTCCGGCAGATCGTCGAGGACCAGGGTGCCCGGGTCGAGCGCGCGGTAGGAGGGCCGGGCCTGGGCGGCGGGCAGCAGGACCGCGGTCAGGGAGACCGGCGGCTGCCACCCGGCCCGTTGCGCGGAGGCCAGCAGTACGTCCGGGCTCGCGCCGGTGATGAGGTCGTGGGCCAGGTGTTCCAGGTGGAGCTCGTGGGCCCGGCCCCGGGCGGCCAGTTCGTCGGCGTGGCCCGCGGCGCTCGCGGCGGACAGCTCGTCGATGTAGGCGAAGGTCAGCTCGGCGAACTTGGCGACGTCGGCGGCGGGCAGACCCGCGGGTACGGCGCCCGCCGCCAGGCACCGCCAGGCGACGCGGGCGCCGACGCGGTAGGCGCTGAGCAGGGCGTCCATCGAACGGCCGTCGCGCACCTCGCCGCGGCCCAGCTCGTAGGCCGCGTCACCGGCGTCGCCGCCCGTGGCGTTCCCGCTCGCGAGGTCCAGATAGTGCCCCAGGGCGGTGCGGACGGATCGGCGGATGGTGCCGCCCATGCGGCCCGAGAGAGCGTTGGCGTAGGGAGGGACCTCGTCGATGATCGCCTGGACGACCTCGTCGGCGGTGCTCTTCAGCGCGGCCCGAAGCGCGGTGACCGTCGTCACATCCAGGGCCAGTTCGGTGGCCCTCCGGATCGCATGCCCCATCTTTTTGTTCCCTGCGCATAATTCAGCCGACCAGATTCACGTCCTACGGGTAAGACTTTACGCCCTGAGGCGCATCAAGCTGGAGTCATGACGAGTGCAGCCCTCCGCAGCAGGGCGTGGAAACTGCTGGAGATGGTCACGACGCCGCTGTTGCCGTCGGACTACCTCGACCTGGTCAGTCCGCTGCGCGCGGGCGCTGACCTGCGTGGACGCATCGAGGCGGTGCACCCCGAGACGGGTGACGCCGCGACCATCGTGATCAGGCCGGGCCGGGGCTGGCGCGGCCACACCGCCGGTCAGTATGTGCGGATCGGGGTCGATGTCGACGGGGTGCGCCTGTGGCGCGCCTACTCCATCACCTCGCCGACCGGCCGCCAGGACGGCCGCGTCGCGATCACCGTGAAGGCGATCCCGGACGGCAAGGTCAGCAACCACCTGGTCCGCAGGGCACAACCCGGCACACTGATCCAGCTCGACCAGGCGACCGGTGACTTCGTGCTGCCGGAGGCCAAGCCCGCCAAGGTGCTCTATCTGACGGCCGGCAGCGGCATCACGCCGGTCATGGGCATGCTGCGCGACACCGCGTTCGACGACGCCGTCATGGTCCACTGCGCGCCCCGGCCGCAGGACGTGATCTTCCGCCAGGAGCTGCACGAGCTGGTCGCGGACGGGAAGCTGCGTCTCACCGAGGTGCACACCGACACCGACGGCACGCTCGATGTCGCCCGTCTCGACGCGCTCGTGCCCGACTGGGCCGAGCGCGAGACCTGGGCGTGCGGGCCCGCGGGCCTGCTCGACGCCGCTGAGGAGCACTGGGCGGAGCACGGGGTACCGGAGCGCCTGCACACCGAGCGCTTCCGCCCCGGGGTCGCCGTCGTCGGCGACGGTGGCGAGGTCACGTTCAGCACCACCGGAAGGACCGTCGACGCGGACGGCGCCACGCCCTTGCTCGACGTCGGCGAGGAGGCGGGCGTCCTCATGCCCTCCGGCTGCCGCATGGGCATCTGCTTCGGCTGTGTCACACCGCTGAAGGCGGGCGCCGTCCGCGACCTGCGCACCGGCGAGATCACCGAGGCCGAGCCGGGCGTCCTCATCCAGACCTGTGTGTCCGCCGCGGCGGGCCCCTGCGACATCGAACGGTAGGAGCACCGTGACCGCCATCGACCCCACCGCCCACCTGACCGCGGAGCAGATCGAGGAGCTCGGCCGCGAGCTGGACGCGATCCGCGACGAGGTGATCGCCGACCGCGGCGAGAAGGACGCGGCGTACATCCGCAAGGTCATCTCGGTGCAGCGCAGGCTCGAACTGGTCAGCCGGGGCGTACTGCTGTTCTCATTCTTCCCGCCCGCGTGGCTGATCGGCACCGCCGGTCTGTCCGTGGCGAAGATCATGGACAATATGGAGATCGGCCACAACATCCTCCACGGCCAGTGGGACTGGATGCGGGACCCGAAGATCCACTCCACCACCTGGGAGTGGGATCACGTCTCGCCGGCCGAGCAGTGGAAGCACTCGCACAACGAGCTGCACCACACGTACACCAATGTGATCGGCAAGGACAACGACCTCGGCTACGGCATCATGCGCGTCGACGAGGACCAGAGGTGGCACCCGTTCCACCTCGGCCAGCCGCTGTGGAACTTCATCAACGCCTGCTTCTTCGAGTACGGCATCGCGGCGTACGACCTGGAACTCGGCAAGAACCTGCACAAGCGCCGCCGCAAGAACCCGGAGTTCCGCGCGCGGGCCAGGGCTGTGGGCCGCAAGATCCGCAAGCAGGTGCTGAAGGACTATGTGATCCACCCGCTGCTGTCGGGCCCGTCGTTCCTCACCACGCTCGCCGCCACGTTCACCGCGAACCTGATCCGCAACCTCTGGACGCACTCGGTCATCATGTGCGGGCACTTCCCCGAAGGCGTGCAGGTCTTCGAGCGCCGGTCGATCAAGGGCGAGACGCGCGGCCAGTGGTACCTGCGCCAGATGATGGGCTCGGCGAACATCAGCGGCAGCAGGGCCATGCACTTCATGACCGGCAATCTGTCGCACCAGATCGAGCACCATCTGTTCCCGGACCTGCCGAGCAACCGGTACGCCGAGGTCGCGGTGAAGGTGCGCGCGCTGTTCGACAAGTACGAGCTGGAGTACGTCACCGGGCCGCTGCCCAAGCAGGTGTTCTCCGCCTGGCACAAGGTCTTCCGGCTCTCGCTGCCGAACAAGAAGCCGAAGGCCGGGACGCCGGGCCGCGAGCGGGAGCTGATCGCGACCTGATCCCGGCGCTGGTGAGGGTCATTCGGCGGTACGCGCGGGCGTGATCGGGGCGGCGAACCCCGCGGATGAGGACGGCGCATGGGCTGATCAGGGGCGATCTGGAGCGTGGTAGATTCTGGCGATGTTCGAAAGTGGCGATTCGGCTCGTGCGTCCACATCCAGCTCGATGCAGAGCATGCACAGGGCTATGCGGATGCTTGAACATCTCGCCGAAAAACCGATGCGTGCGACAGAACTCGCGGAACGCACATCCTCGAAATGGGCGACGGCCCACCGCACGCTCGCCTACCTCCGCGAACACGGATTCGTGCACCGGGACGAGGCGACCGGACTGCACTACGTCGGTCGCCGGCTCTTCGCGATCGGCTCCTCGTATCTGAGCGAACACCCCCTTTTCCACACGGGCGAACCGCTCATGCGGAATGCCGCTGACCGTGTGGGCGGATTTGTTCAGATCGCCGAGCGCGAGGCGTACGCGTCCATCGCGATCGCGAGTGTCGAACCGCGCGATCCGGTCGCCAGTCTCTCGTACGGGAATACCTATCGGCCGTACCCGCTGCACATCGGTGCCCGGGGGCTGGTTCTCCTGGCTTTCGCCCCGGCCGAATTCAGCGATGCCTACATCAGCCATTTCGCGTCGGTGGAGGATGATGAGACCGGCATCGGCGACCCCGCCGCGCTGCGCTCCCTCCTGGAGGACGCGAGGAACGCGGGTTCGGTGACCACGGACCACGACATCACGGCGGCGACGACCGCGACCGCCGCTCCCGTACGCAATGCCGAAGGCGTGGTGGTGGCGTCCGCGTCCGTGGTGAAGGGGCGCGGGGACGGTCACGATCCCGCCGGGGTGCGGGAAGTGACGCTCGGTCTGGCCGTGTCGCTGTCGCAGCTGCTGGGGTGGCGGGGAAGAGTGGCGCCTCGTTGACCGGGCGGGGGCGCCGGGGCACGTGGTTCGGCGTCCTCACCGAGGGGACGCCGACAGCGCACCGCCCCGGCGGCGGGTGTGCCCCCGTGGGTGGCCCTTGAGGGAATGGCTTCCGGTGGGGGCCACCCACGGGCTGTGCCCTTCGCGGTGGAGCGGCACTCCGGCCGGCGGACGGCCGGGTCCGTCCATGGCCGCCGGCCGGTGAGCGGGCACCCGGGTCAGAGGGCGCCGTTCGCGCGGGGCCAGGGAGCGCCGTCGGCCACGAGTGCCCGGTGGCGGATGAGGGCGCGGGGCGCGTCGACGGCCAGGGCGGCCGTGGCCCGCCCGTCCCGGGTGTAGAGGGCGACCAGACCGGACTCCCCGGGTGCGCCGGCGAGGATGTCGACGTCGTCCCCGGGGCCCGGGGCCCCCACCAGCTGGGTGCGCGTACCGAACTGGTCCGTCCAGAAGGAGGGCAGCGCGTCGAGTCGTGACACCGCCTCACCGCCGGCGGCGACAGCACCGGCGACGATGTTCTCGGCCACGACGGTCGCCTGCGGGCTGACGTGGTTCCAGTGCTCCGACCGCAGGGGGCGGCCGTGCCGGGGGGAGTGCCACCTGGCCGCGTCCCCGAGGGCGAGCACCCCGGCGACGGACGTGCGCCCCGCGTCGTCGCAGACCACCCCGTTGTCCACGTCCACGCCCGACCCCCGCAGCCACTCGGTCTCGGGGACTCCGCCGAATCCGATGACCACCAGATCCGCGTCGAGGACGCGGCCGTCGGTCAGCCGTACGCCGGTGACGTGATCGTCGCCGACCAGACCCGCCACTCCCGTGCCGAGTTCCAGCACGGTGCCCCGGGCCCGGTGCAGTCGGGCGAAGTGGTCTCCGACGACGGGGCCCAGAACCGTGCACATCGGGGCCGGCTGGAGATCGACGACGGTCACCCGGCGGCCGAGGGAGCGGGCGCTCGCCGCGACCTCGCAGCCGATGAAGCCGGCCCCCAGGACGACGACGTCCGCCGCGGTCGCCAGGTCGGTGCGGACCGCGAGGGCGTCGTTCAGCGTGCGCAGAACGTGGACACCGGCCAGATCGGCCGGAAACGGCGGGCGGCGGGCGGCGGAGCCCGTGGCGATCACGACGACGTCCGCCTCGGCCGGCGATCCGTCGTCGACGGTCACGCTCTTCCTTCCGGTGGCGACGCTCAGCCCGGTGGCCCGGCACCCGGTGCGCAGGTCGAGCGCGAGGCCGGCCACCTCGTCCTCGGTCATCAGATACAGCGCGTCGGGTTCGGTGAGACCGGTGAGCAGGTCCTTGGAGAGCTGGGTGCGGTCGTAGTGGGCACGAGTCCTCTCGGCCCCGATCACCGTCACCCCGCCGTCGTAGCCGAGCCGGCGCAGCTCCTGTGCGAGGGACATGCCTCCGAGGGAGCCACCGACGATCGTCACGTTCTCGGGCCGGGCCATCAGCCGGTCACCTGAAGGGCGCGGGCGGGGCAGGACCGCACGGCACGCTCGGTCCTGGCACGCAGCTCGTCACCGGGCTCGTCGTCGAGCACGACGACCCGGTTCTCGTCCTCGTCCAGGTCGAAGACCGCGGGGGCCTCCAGCACGCAGCTGCCGTAGCCGCGGCATTTGTCGAGACGGGCGATCACTTTCATGGCAGTACCTCTGATCTTTCGCATACACCGGCACTCCTTCGGACGCGCCGGGACATCGGGGACGATGTGAGGGGAGCCGGCCTCGTCAGCCGAGGAGATAGCCGCCGTCGATCGGCAGGACGGTCCCGGTGATGTAGCGGGACCGGTCGTCGGCGAGGAAGACGATCCCGTCGGCGACCTCGTCCACCGTGCCGGGCCGCCGCATGGGGACTCCGCCGCCGACGGGCGGCGGCTCGTCCGGGATGTCCCCCGACCGGGCGCCGGCACGCAGTGCGGCCGCGCTGGTCTCGAAGAGCCGGGTCGGTATCCAGCCGGGTGCGACCGCGTTGACGCGCACCCCGTGGGCCGCGACCTCGGCGGCCACCTTCCGGGTGAGGCCCACCACGGCGTGTTTGGACGCGATGTACGCGGCGCCGCCGCCCCGGGGGACGAGCCCGGCGGACGACGCCACCGTGATGACGCTCCCCCGCCCCCGCCCGACCAGGGCGGGAAGCGCGGCGCGCAGGACATTGACGGTCCCCTGGACGTTCACCCGGATCACCGACTCCCAGACGGCGTCGGTGAGTTCCGCGAACGGCAGGTTCTGGTCGAAGATGCCGGCGGCGTGCACCACCACCTCCAAGGGACCCAGTTCGTCCTCTGCGGCGCGGACCGCGTCCGCGACGGCGGTGCCGTCCGTGACGTCCACCGCGCGGGCCGCGGCTGCCGTGCCGCAGGACCGGATCTCGTCCGCGGTCTCCCGCGCCCCGGCCCCGGACAGGTCCACGGCCGCCACGGCGAACCCGGCGCGGCCGAGCGCGCGGGCGGTGGCGGCTCCGATCCCGCTGGCGGCTCCGGTGACCAGCGCCGTGCGCCCACGGGTGACGGGCGCGCTCATGACCCGGCCGGCTTCTTGACGCACAGGAGGCCGAACTCGGTCCCGGTGCCGGTGGCGCGGGCGGCCCCGTACACCGCGCGGGCCGCGACGAGATCCTGCAGCGCCGTCCCCACGGACTTGTAGACCACGATGTCCGCGGGGTTCTCACGGCCCGCTCCCCCGACGGCGAGTTCCGCGAGCGATCGCATCTTGCCGTCGAGCACCCCGGCGCCGTCCGCGGCGATCAGGTCACCGGACTCGCCACGGGCCTGTTCGGGGGCGTCGCTGACGACGAGGGCGGAGCGGGCGATCACCTCGACGTCGAGCTCGCGCAGGGCGGGCATCGTGGAGCCGATCGACAGGACCGTCGCACCGGGTGCGAGCCAGTCCCCGCGCAGGGCCACCCGTCCGGTGCCCATTCCGGTGTTCGTCGCCACGACCACCACCGGGGCCGAGGCGGCCCGCTCGGCCGCGTCCACCGGGGCGACGGCGATGCCGAGCCGTTCGGCCATGCGCGCGGCGAACCGCTCGCGCCGCTCGGTGTGGGGGCTGAACACCGAGACCCTGTCCACCTCGATGGCCGCGCAGACGCCTTCGAGGTTGGTCTCGGCCTCCAGTCCGGAGCCGATCAGCCCGACCTCGACCGGGCCGGCGGGGCCGAGCAGACCCGCCGCCACCCCGGTCGCGGCGCCCGTCCGGGCGGCGGTGAGGTAGGCGCCGTCCAACTGGGCGAGCAGTTCGCCCGACGTCTCGTCGTAGAGACCGATGAGGTACTGGACGCCGCCGGCGGCGACCTGGTTGAACACTTTGAAGCCCATCACGCCGGCGCCGCCGACGATCCCGGGCATGAGGCGGAAGAATCCGGGGGGCGCGTCCAGGTTGACGCGGTCGGGGAGCTGGACCCCGCCTCGGGCCTCGACCCGGTATCCGTCGCGCAACGCTTCGACGAGCTGGTCCATCCGGAGGGAGGCGCGGACCTGGTCGTCCGTCAGAAGAAGCATGTTCGACACCTTTCTCGATCGCGGCCGTGCCGCTTGTCGGGTCAGAGGGGGGACGGGTCCGGCTCGGGCCCGAAGGGCTGGTCCGGCTCGGGCCCGAAGGGCTGGTCGAGGAAGTGGGAGAACACGTCCGGCGACTGCCAGCTGATGCTTTCGAGGCCGAGGGGATCGAGGCGTATGCGATGGCCCAGACGCAGCGACCGGATCTCGGCCCGGTGGCCGTTCGGGGTCCTGATCTTGCTGATCCGCACGGCCGTGAATTCGTTGATCACGGTGAACTCGGCCTCGACGACGCTGTCGTCGTCGGGGGGAGCGGCCGCGTGGGGCAGGTCGCCGCCCGGCACTCAGATCACCATCCGCAGATGCGGCAGCCGGATGACGCTCTCGTCGAAGACGGTGGTGCGGCTCACCAGGCCCCAGCCGTCCGGGCGGCGCCGTACGAGGTCATGTCGTCCCGCCGGGGCGATGACGGCGGGGTGCGACTGGTGGACGACGCTCACCAGCACATTGCTGTCGATCATGTACTCGCCCTCCCGCTCCCCGGGCTCCGCGACAACATTGGTGACGAAGCGGCGGATTCGGTGCAGCGGCACCTCGCCCCAGGCGAAGTCGATGTGGTCCGGTTCGAAGCGGCGCGCCCACAGCGAGGCCAGCGAGTCCCGTGACTCGTCCACCAGATACGCGCCGGGGAAGACCGGCGCCAGCGACGGGTCATCGCGGGTGACGGTGACCGGGACGCGGTAGACGAACTCGTCCTCCAGGAGGGGAAGCCAGTTCGGGTAGTCGTAGGCGTCCAGCAGTCGCGCTTCGATGTCGTAGAAGTGGCGCAGCGAGCCCGACGTCTCGGCGTCCACGGCCCGGAACCGGGCGGGCCGGGTGGTGCGTGCGCTCATCGGGCCGCCCTCCGGCCCGCTCCGGTGGAGACGAACGTCTCGTCGTTCATCAGCTCTGCCCAGCGGCGGTACAGCTCCCGCTGGTTCGTCTCGGAGTGATCGATGTCGTAGACGTCCCCGGGCCAGGTCTTCTCCGTGTCCTTCGGCGCGGAGAGGCCGCCCTCGTAGACGAAGTCCGTCGCGCGTGCGACCGAGCCGCGGCTCATGTCCGCGACACTCGTCCAGTTCTGCAGATCGTCGGTGTCGAAGATGCCGGCCAGGCCGACCATCCGCAGGTTGGCCCGGAGCGAGTGCGCGCGCTGCTCGTCGTCGTACCACCGCGGCACGAGCGCCCAGAGCATCAGCTCGCTGTGCATGCTGTCGATCGGCTGCCACACGCGGAACTGGACGTACGACACGGCCGGCGTGTCGTCCCCGGAGCTGAGGGAAGCGGCGTCGATGAGCGACAGGTTCGGGAAGATGTTGCCGTGGAAGACGGACTGGCGTGACATCAGGTCGATCTGGCCGGGCTCCAGCCCCTCCGCCATCTCCTGCCACCTGTCGGGCGGATAGCCGAAGAACATCGGCTCGGTCCCGGGCAGGTCGTAGTGCTGGACACGGAACGCGTGGCCGTTTCCGGCGACGACGCACCGGCCCCGCATATCGGCCATCGAGACACCGTCCAGCTGAGGGAAGGCCTCGGTGTTGAGGTAGGTGCCCAGTTCGATCGGGCTCTGATGGGTGGTCGCGAGGTGGTATCCGTCTCCGGCGAAGTTCTCCGAACCGAGCTTCCAGTTGGTCCGGACCCGGGCGCGGGCCGGCGGGCCGAGCGCCACCAGGTCGCCGGCCTTGTCGAGGACTCCCCTGAGGTACCACGCGGCCGGCCCGAGTTCCTCGGCGAGGGGCGGCGCGCCGGGGTTCCAGCTCGCGAACACGAGCCCGTGGAAGCTCTCCACATGAGGGACGCGGACCAGGCCGAACGCCGACTTGTCGAAGGACGGCTCGAAGACCTGCTTGCGTTCCGGAACCCCTTTGAGGTCACCGGAGTTGGAGAAGGTCCAGCCGTGGTAGCTGCACCGGAAGTGCGAGGAATTGCCGAGGTCGGCACGGCACAGCTGGGTTCCCCGGTGAGTGCACGAGTTGAGGAACGCCCGGATCTCCCCCTGTTCGTCGCGGGTCACGATGACGTCCTCGCCACCCAGGTTCCGCGTGACGTAGTCACCGGGTTCGGCGATCTCGCTCTCGTGCGCCACGAAGAGCCAGCACCGGCGGAAGATGCGCTCCATCTCCAGCCGGAACTCGTCGTCACCCCAGTACGACTGCCGGCTCACACGGGTGTCGGTCGTTGTCGCCCTGATCATCTGCAGACTCCTGTCGTCCAGCGCGGCACAGGTCTTATCCACATAGTGGATACATCATCCATTTAGTGGGTGCGGTGAAGCTACAACCGCGATTGACGGGTGTCAACGCCCGCGGGAACGCCCGGAAAAGCCCCGCTTCACCCCTCCGGACCCCCGGGCCACGACGGCACCGGATCGGGAGCGAGTGGCGTGCGACAGGGCCGGCCCGGGGCGGGCCGAGCAGCCCGCCAACGAACCATTGACCCCGTCCGGAGCGATTGCTAGCCTCCGCAATCATCCACACAGTGGGCGCTGTATCCACTATATGGATATTCATAGGCGCTGCGGATTCGCGCCGACCCGTACGAATGGAGTCCGTCCATGAGCTACTCACGCCTCGAAGCCCGCGACTGGGCCAAGCAGAACATGACCGGCATCTGCGGCTGCGTGATGCCGACCTTCACCGGAGATCTGGCCGGGATCAACGAACGTGCCGTCCGGCACGACATCGGCATGGAGAAGAACATGGGCATGTCCAGCACGCTCATCGTGTCGGAGTGCGGCACCTCCTTCGAGGAGCTTCTCCAGGTCACCGAGATCGCGATCGACGAGGCCGGGGACGAGCTGCAGACCGTGGTCCACGCCGCGCTGCCGACCCTGGAGGACAACATCCGCCTGGTCCGGGAGTCGGAAAGGCGGGGGGCGACCTTCGTCCTCCTGTCGTACCCGCTGACCTTCTACCCGGCCACGGAGCAGGAGGTCTTCGACTACACCAAGGCCGTGGCCGACAGCACCAACCTCGGCGTCATCATCTTCGCGATGCACCTGTGGAACTTCCGCCGGCTGCACCCGAGTCACTTCTCACCGCGGCTGATCGGCCGGATGATCGAAGAGATCCCGAACGTCGTCGCGGTGAAGAGCGAGGTCGGCGGTCCGGGGGTCGGCGGCATCGCCGAGATCTTCCACAGGTACCGGGACCAGGTCATCGTCATGGACCCGATCGAGTCCAACTCCCCCGCATGGCACTCGATGTACGGGATGCAGTGGATGGGCACATCGAACTACGAGGCGTACGGGCCCTGGGTCGCCCGCTACTTCGCCCTCATGCGCGAGGGGAGGTTCGACGACGCGATGGAGATCTACTGGAGGATTCACCCGGTGCGCGAGGCGGACTCCGCCGCCGTCGGGCAGGCCGTGGCCGGCACCGCCATGGTCCACCGCTACCTGTGGAAGTACCAGGGGTGGCTCAATGGCTTCAACGGCGGACCCATGCGCGCACCGCTGTCGCGCATCAACGACGGGCAGATGGCACAGCTCCGCGCCGCTGCCGTGGCCGCCGGACTCGACGTCACGGACTCCCCGGACAGCGAGTTCTTCGCCGGCCGCAACCCGGCCTGACGGTCTCCCGCGACACGCAGCGAAGGAATCCCCGATGACGACATCCCTGCCCTCGCCGTACTCCGATCTCATCATCGGCACGGCGCCCCCGAACCGCCGGCGCGACACGATCGCCGTGCTCGACCCCTCCTCCGGCGAGCTGCTGAGCAGCGTCCCCGACGGCACCGTCGACGACGGGCTCGCCGCTGTCGACGCGGCGGCGAAGGCCTTCCGTTCCTGGCGGGCGACCAGTCCGCGGGGGCGGGCCGAGATCCTCCGCCGCTGCTGGGAGGCGATGACCGAGCGCAGGGACGAGATCGCCCGGCTCATCTCGCTGGAGAACGGCAAGACGCTCTCCGACGCCCTGGGCGAGGTCGACTACGCGGCCGAGTTCTTCCGGTGGTACGCGGAGGAGACGGTACGGACGACGGGCCAGCTCGGCACCTCGCCGAACGGGGCCAACCAGATCATGGTCTCCTACGAGCCGATCGGGGTCGCCGTGCTGATCACCCCGTGGAACTTCCCGGCGGCCATGGCCACCCGGAAGATCGCGCCCGCGCTGGCCGCCGGTTGCCCGGTCGTCCTCAAGCCCGCATCGGAGACCCCGCTCACCAGCTACCTCATCGCACGCATCTGCGCGGAGGCGGGGGTTCCGGACGGTGTCATCAATGTCGTCACCACGAGCCGTTCCGGCGAGGTGGTGAGCGCGATGCTCCACGACCCCCGCGTGCGGGCCCTGTCGTTCACCGGCTCCACCGAGGTGGGGCGCGTCCTGCTGCGCGAGGCGGCTGACACGGTCCTCAAGTCCAGCATGGAACTGGGCGGAAACGCGCCCTTCATCGTGCTCGACGACGCCGACCCGGACCAGGCCGTCGACGGCCTGATGACCGCGAAGATGCGCAACGGCGGACAGGCGTGCACCGCGGCCAACCGTATCTATGTGCACCGCTCACTGGTCGGAGAGGTCTCCCGGCTGCTGGCCGGCCGGTTCGCCGAGCTGGTCGTCGGCCCGGGGACCGACCCGGCGACCGGGTGCGGCCCGCTGATCAACGACCGCGCCGTCGACAAGGTCGCCTCCCTGGTCGAGTCGACGGTGGCCGCCGGTGCGCGGGTCCTCGTCGGCGGCGAACGGCCCGCGCGTGCGGGTTCGTTCTACGCGCCCACGGTCCTGGTCGACGTCCCGCCCCGGGCCGACATCGTGCGCACGGAGATCTTCGGCCCGGTCGCGGCCATCATCGCCTTCGACTCCGACGACGAGGCCGTCCGCGCCGCCAACGACACCCACCTCGGACTCGCGGCCTACGTCTACACCTCCGACCTGCGCCGCGGCCTGCGGATGGCTGGCGAACTCGAAGCCGGCATGGTCGCCGTCAATCGCGGGCTGCTCTCCGATCCCGCGGCACCGTTCGGCGGCGTCAAGGAGAGCGGTCTCGGCCGTGAGGGCGGTTCCGAGGGAATGCTCGAATTCATGGAATCGAAGTACATCGCCACCTCCTGGTGACCTCGGTCGCCTCGCCGGGCGACCGCGGCCGGCCTTTCGGCAAGAAAGCGAGAATCACATGCCCCTTCCCGTCCCCCATCCGATCACGAGCGTGCGATCCGTCGCGATAGCCGTCGAGAACCTGCCCGTCGCCAGGGGCTTCTACCGCGACCTCTGGCAACTCGATCTGGTCACCGAGGAGCAGGGCAGGAGCTACTTCGGGTCCGGATGCCCCAGCAACTACATCATCAAGCTGCGCGAGAACGATGTCGCCGGCATCGAACTCACCACGTTCGACGTCCGGGACCGGGCCGGAGTGGACCAATTGTTCGAGCGGGTCGCGCGGAGCGGCACGAAGATCATTCGCGAACCGGGTGACCGTGCCGAATTCGGCGGCGGCTACGCGTGCGCCTTCTTCGACTGCGACGGCCGGGCCATCGAACTCGCCACCGAGGTCGAGCAGCGTGCCCACCGCCCGGTCGAGCGCGGCGAGTCGAGGCCGAAGTTCATCAGCCATGCCGTCTTCAACACCACCGATGTGAACCGGGCGGTCGCCTGGTACGGCGAGGTCCTCGGCTTCAAGGTCTCGGACTGGCTCCAGGACTTCTTCTGCTTTCTGCGCACCGGAAGCTGGCACCACATCCTGGCGTTCGCCCATTCCCGGCACACGAGCCTGAACCATGTGTCCTTCGAACTCAACGGGATCGACGAGTTCATGCGCGGAACAGGACGCCTGATGCGCGCGGGCGTCCAGCCGCTGTGGGGCCCCGGACGGCACGGCGCCGGGGACAACACCTACTCGTACTTCCAGGAGCCGTCCAGCGGTTTCGTCATGGAGTACACGACCGAGCTGATCCAGATCGACGAAGAGCACGGCTGGACCCCCAAAGTCTGGGGCACCACCCCCGAGGAGCAGGACCAGTGGGGAACCGCCAACGCCTTCGACGAACTGATCCTCGCGAAGATGTCACCGGCGAACGACCCGGTCCTGTGGACGCCGCCGAGCCTCTGACGGCGCATCCCCTCCGCCCCGCTCGGCCCCGGTGCTGTTCCCGGGGCCGAGCGAGCCCAAGGGGCCCCGCCGGGACGGGCCGCCGGCCCCTGGCCCGGCCCCAGTCCAGCCGCCAGCCCAGCGCGTGGGACAACGACCGGGCCGGCTCGACGACGCCCCGGAGCGTCGCGGCCGAGTGCCCGCCGTCCTCGTGGTAACCGATGGCCGCGGCCGAGGCCACGACCTCTCCGTGCCGGTCACGGATCGGAGCCGCCACCGACGCGCTCCACACCGTCACGTCCTGCGCCGTCACGGCCCAGCCATTCCGCCTCGTCGTCTCGAGGCGCTCGCGCGACTCCTGACGATCCGTGATCGAGAACCTGGTGAGCGGCGCCAGGGGTGACGCGAGGTACTCGTGCTGGTCACCGAAGCGATCGAGACGGCCGTGGCCGCCCGTGGCGGCCGGGTCCACGGCGTCGCCTTCCACACCGACAGGGGCGCCCGATACAGCGCTGACGCCTTCGCCGAGGTCTGCAACCGGCACGGCATCCGGCGCGGTATGGGCCAGGGCGGCGGGGTAATTTACCGGACCGTCCGCCCGGGTGCCCGGATTTTCCGATAGTCGGCATGGTTTGGAGGTCTGCCGACTACGTTCGGTCGGCGGATGCCTGGGATGGCCAGGTGGGGACAAGGGAGTTCAGGACATGCACACAGCCACGTCGACAGCCCATTGGCTGGACTTTGTGATGCTTCCGCCCGCGCCCCACGCCGGCGGGCTCGGCACGGGACAGCTGACCTGGGGGTTACCGCCGGAGGGCGGCGCACCCAACTCCCTCACCTTCCAGGGCGCCACCGGTGAGATCCCCACCGACGGCTCGGAGTTCCTCGTGGGAACCCTGACCCACGCGAACCGCCCCACCGGGGCCGGCCCCGGCTTCATCGCCCGGCTGGCACTGACCCTCACGTTCCCCGACGGCCGTTCTCTGCAGAACGGCTACGCGATCCGCCACCAGGAGACCCCGGACCTGGGCGGCCCCGTCGACGACGTGATCGACTTCCTCGGCGGCTGGGGCCCCGGGATCGACCTCGACGGCACCACCTACGTGGCCCACGTCACCAGGTTCGCGGCCCCGGGCCGGGAAACCACGCCGAGCCCGCTGGTGAACCCCTCCTTCGCCAGCCCGGAGAACAGCGACACCGCCGTCTCCGTGATGGCGGTCATGGTCCGCACCGACGCCCCGGACCTGCGGATCACCACCGTGCACCAGGGCAACGTCGCACGCACCCAGTCGGACGAGTACGTGGAGATCCTCAACCGCAGCGTGTACCAGGTCAACCTCGACGGCTGGACCGTGGACGCGGGAGACGAGGGCCAGAATCTCGCCCTGCCGTCCGCGATCCTCTGGCCCGGACGGCGCATCCGGATTCACACCAACGAGATCCATCCGGAATGGGGCGGCTTCTCCTTCCACAGCAAGCGTGCGATCTGGAACGACAAGGGCGACACCGCCACCCTGCGCACCCCCTCGGGCACCGTCGCCTCCGAATACCGTTACGGCAGGGCCTGACCGACCACCGATCACCGGTCCCCGCCGCCGGGGACTGGTGAACACTCTCCACAGAGGCCCGGCCCCGTTGCGGTGTGGCACGCGCACAGCACGGTCCGGCAGGCAGGAGCACCGGCTCCACACCGCCGCCGATAAAGCCGATGCGGGCCGGGACGACCTACAGCAGAGGGCAGCGCCCGGCGGGATCAATCCCGTCGAGCGCTGCACACAGCCGGACCAGCTCGCGAACACCGTTCGACCAAGCGGCTGCCGATGCCGATAGGCGGCGGGTGGGGGGCATCTGCTCCCGGTTCTGCTCTTGCCGACTCGGCTGTTGTCGTAGGCGCGTGCCAGGATCTCTTTCAGCACTTGAAGGGCACCTGATGGCCATTGACTGGGACCGGATCGGGCAGCCGGCCTTCGGCTTACGTCACCGAACTTCGAAATCACGATCGATAATTGGACCCTGGACATCGGGACCGTCCACTACTTCCATCACCGAATCGTCGCCACCAGTGGTGACGAAGCGCTGAGTGCCCTGCGAAGCGGACAGGCCGCGGGAAGGAAAGTGCTCCCGTGCCCCCCTACCGATGGTGAGCACTACCGCGTGCTTCTAGGCGGCGCTCCTGATGACGGTCTGTCCCTCATCCCCACACCGCTCGATCTACCAGGCTTTCCTGAACCTCGTTAGTCCCCGCCTGAAGAAGTCTCGGCGGCCGACTGCGCGGTCGGCCGTCCGCGTACATCGCAACCCGATCGACAGGCTGCTCTGTTGCTTCGGTGCCATAAGAACTCCTCACGGAATGACCCGCTTGGCTTCTTCACGGGCCCGGTGATGGGTGACGCATGTGGTTGCTACTGTCCGGGCGTGACCCTCACCGACCTCAGCAACGGCTTCCGTGACGACGAACAGAGACGGCGTGTCCGGGCGGTCATTCATGATCGCCTGGCAGACGACCGTGCCCCGCAGGAGTGTCGCTACCTCATGCGGTTCTGGTGGCAGCTGAGCATGCCGTATCGCGAGCTGTCGATGCAGGATCTGAGGTTGAACGTCCACCAGCCGAAGCTTGACGTGGTGGAGGAACTGATCAACGCCATCAGGTCGTCCCATGCGCAGATCGATGCCTGGGCTGCGGATGCCGAGCATGCCTTCCCGGTTGTTGAAGATCGTGGCTTTCGGGGTTCCTCGGGCAGCGAGAGCTAGGACGTCGGCAGGCTTCTCAATCGTCTCTCACCACCCAGCGCTACCTCCACCCAGACATGTCTCAGATCACTGGTGCCGGGACCGCCTTCACCGCCCACCTCAACCCCGTCCGCGCGCCCCTCGGCCCGGCCGTCCAGCCCGCCCCCGGAAGGCGCCGCTGGGCCGCGTGGTCCCCCAGAACAACGGAAAGGCGGCACCGGATTTCTCCGATACCGCCTGCGACCTGCGAAAACGCTGGTCGGGACGACAGGATTTGAACCTGCGACCCCTTGACCCCCAGTCAAGTGCGCTACCAAGCTGCGCCACGTCCCGTTCGCGCGCCCTGGTGGGCCGAGGCCCGGCGCGCAGGGACAACATTACCCCACTCTCCGGGCGGACCCGACCCGCCCGATCACGGTCGGTGCGGCACTCGCGGGACTCGGTGAGAATCGGGGGCATGACCAGCGCACCGCGAGACCGGGACACCGAAGGGCGCGCCCGCAGCGCGCGCCCCCGTGACGGGCTGGGGCGACCGCTGCCGTACGGCGCTCCGGGGGTGGAGCGGCAGCCCGAGGGGGTGGTGCGCTCGCCCGGAGGGACGCTGGCGGAGGCGCAGGCGCTACTGGACGAGGGGAAGCCGTTCCACGCCCACGAGGTCTTCGAGGACGCCTGGAAGTCCGGGCCACAGGAGGAGTGCGAGCTGTGGCGGGGGCTGGCGCAGCTCGCGGTCGGGCTGACCCACGCGGCGCGCGGAAACGCCCGGGGCGGGGCGCGGCTGCTGCTGCGCGGGGCGGACCGGATCGCCGGGTTCCGCGATCCCCACGGCATCGATGTGGCGGGGCTCGTGCTCTGGGCGCGGGAACTGGCGGCCCGGGTGGAGGCGGGTGCCGGGGCCGACGCCCGCGCCGAGGCTCCCCGGCTGACGCGCTGACCGGGGCTCCCCGCTCAGCCCGAGGGCGGGACGAGCAGCAGATGGAGCGCGCCGAGCACCGTCGCCCCGATGACCAGCCGGTCGAAGAGGAGTTGATCGATCCGGTCGGCGCACCGCTTCCCCAGCCAGGCCCCCGGCAGCACCAGGAGCACCAGGGCCGCGTCCAGCAGCAGCGAGCGCCGGTCGATGAGACCGAGCCCGACACTGAAGGGCACCTTCGAGGTGTTCACAATGAGGAAGAACCAGGCGGATGTGCCCAGGAAGCCCAGCTTCCGGAAGCCGGCGGAGAGCAGATAGAGGGACATCACCGGCCCGCCCGCGTTGGCCACCATGGTGGTGAAGCCGCCGAGCACGCCATAGGAGCGGGCCTTCAGCCGGCCCGGGTCCCCCTCCCCCGCTGTCGGGGCCTCCCCGGTGCCGGGCCGGTGCCGCCACCCGGTGACCCCGGCCATCAGCAGCAGGATCGCGCCGATGGAGACGCGTACCGCCCGGTCGTCGGCCCAGAACAGAAAGCCGGTGCCGGCCACGACCCCGGCGGCGACGGCGGGGAAGAGCCTCAGCAGGGTCGGCCAGTGGGTGTGGTGGCGGTAGACGGCGACGGCGACCAGATCGCCCGCGATCAGGATCGGCAGCAGGACCCCGGTCGACTCCCGGGCGGGCAGCACGGCCGCGAAGATCGCGAGGCTGATGGTGTTGGCGCCGCTGACGGCCGTCTTGGAGAAGCCGACCAGCACAGCGGCGAAGGCGAGCGCGGCGCATTCCCAGCCCCCGAGGGCGGTCATGCCGCGGCGCGCCCCACGAGCCCGGCGAGCGTGGGCCCCAGGCGGGCGGCGAGGGCGGGGTCGGTCTGCTCCAGCTCGCCGGTGAGCGCGGTGACGGCGGCCTCCAGGGCGCGGCGCAGCTCCGGCTCGGTCAGCGAGCGGACCAGGGCCGGCTCCAGTGCGGCGGCCGTCGCGGCGGGGAGCAGATGCGCGCCCCTGCCGTTCGCGGCGGACAGCCCGAGCCGCAGACAGGCGAGGGTGATCACCACGGCGCGCAGGGAGCCGATCCAGTGCTCGCACTGCCACCAGTGGCGCCGCTCCAGGCAATTGCGGGCGCGCAGGGCGTGGTGCCAGGCGCGACCGGCGAGGGCGCGGGTGTCCGGAGGGGGAAAGGGGTCCTGGGGCAGCTCGCGCCCGAAGAGGGTCCGCCACTGCGGTCCCCGGGCACCGAACCGCTCCTCGGGCGTGAAGTTGAGATCGGCCTCGTACGGGCCGGGCAGCAGGAAGATCCGGATGATCCGGTCGTCCGACGGCAGGTCCCAGTGGTGCAGCGCGCCGAACTCCTCGTACAGACGGCGTGTCCAGCGGCCGGCCGGCGCGGCGAGGTCACCGCGGACCGCGAGTGCGAGGTCGATGTCCGACCAGCGGTCGGCGTCCCCGGTGGCGAGGGAGCCGGTGAGCGCCGCCCCGGTGATGGTGTCGTCGGTACGGGCGAGGTCGAGCAGCCCGGCGGCTATGCGGTCCCTGTCGTCCATGGGGGTCATTATCCGCGCCGGGCGCCCGGGGGCCGGGGCTTGTCGGGGGCGGGGGTCAGGGTTTGCGGGCCACACCGCAGTAGGCGTCGACCTGCTCGGCGCCGCCGGGGAGCGGCGCGGCGCCGTCCGGGCGCCAGTGGGTGACGCGGACGATGCCGGGTTCCACCAGTTCCAGCCCGTCGAAGAATCCGGCGATCTCGGCGACGGGGCGCACGTGGTAGGGGATGGCGCCGCTGGCGTTGTACGCCTCGGAGGCGGCGATCATGCCGGGGCTGGTGGCGGTGGAGTCGCAGATCACCAGATGCGAGCCGGAGGGCAGTTGCTCCATGAACCGGCGGACCAGCTCGCGCGCCCGCCCGTGGTCGCCGACGTGCCCCAGGACGTTGAGGAGCATCAGGGCCACCGGCTGCGAGGTGTCCAGGACCCGTACCGCCTGCTCCATCACGGCCTCGGGCTCATGGAGATCGGCGTCGATGTACGCGGTCCTGCCCTCGGGTGTGCTGGTGAGCAGCGCGCGGGCGTGGGCCAGGACCAGCGGGTCGTTGTCGACGTACACGACATGGGCGCCGGGCGTGATCCGCTGGGCGACCTCATGGGTGTTGTCGGCGGTCGGCAGGCCGGTGCCGATGTCCAGGAAGTGGCGGACGCCCTGCTCCCCGGCGAGATACCCGACCGCCCGGCCGAGGAATTCGCGGCTGGTGCGCGCCACGTCGACGAGCCCGGGGAAGATCTGCTTGATCTGGTCCCCGAGCACCCGGTCGACCTCGTAGTTGTCCTTGCCCCCGACGAAGTAGTTCCAGAAGCGGGCCGAGTGGGGTGTCCTGGTGTCGATCCGGGCGCGGACACCCTCGGCACGGGAGAGGCTGACATCGGGTTCGGTCACGGAAAAGCCTTCTGCGGACGGTTGTTGACAGTTGTACGGGTCCCCAACCTAGACGAAGCCCCCAGGCCACGCCCACCACATGGGGGAGAAAGGCGGGCCGCGCCGGGGCGGCGCCCGGGGCACAGGGGCCGCCGGGCGAACCGTCCTGGCAGACTCGGTCCGGTGAGACCTGATCTGTCGCAGCTCCGGCATCTGATCGAGGCGTCCCCCGGATTCGGCCGCGCCGCGGCCGCCGCCCTCCCGGAGCCGGCGCTCCGCGCGGCCGAGGCCCGCACCGGCCCGCTGCCGGTGTCGTACCGCTGGTGGCTGAGCGCGTTCGGCCACGGCCGGGCCGGAGGAGCGGAGATCGCGACTCTCGCACCGGAGACCGGCACCGACACCGACACCGACACCGGCGAGCTGTACGAGGACATCACCGCCGGGTGGCGGCGGACCGGCACCCGGCTGTGTTTCGCGGTCGAACCGGACTGCGGTGAAAGCTACTTCTTCGCCCTCGACCAGCGCGGGGAGGCCGGTGACGGGGAACACCCGGTGGTGCGCCGCGACGGGCTCGACGGTGAGGAGTACCCGGTGGCGGAGTCCTTCGCCGGGTTCCTGGCCGTCGCGGCGGCCCGCTCGCGCGGACTCGGCGACGGGCCCAACCCGACGGTCGCCCGGCTGTGGCGGTCGACGCCGGGCGCCCTGCTCGGCAACGGCGTGCTGATCTACGGTCCGCACCTCGTCCAGGAGCGCAACAGGACCTTCGGCATGGCGCGGCGCGCGCCCGGCTGGGTGCTGATCGGGGACGACGGCGAGGGCGGCGGACTCCTCATGCGCCACCACGGCCGTGACCGGACCACGGTGTACCGACAGGATCTCGGCACGCTCGGCGACCGTATCGGCCCACCCGGCACAGGAGCCGAGCCGCTGACGGACGATCTCATCGGCTGGATGGACGCGGCCCGGTCCGGGAGCACCCCCGCCGGGGCGTGACCCAGCGCTCCGCCGGAGCGGGCGGGTCCGTCAGCCCGCCGGAGAAGGGGGAGGTCGGCGGGGGCGGCAGGGCACGGACGTCCTCGGTGGCCGGCGAGGTGCCGCGGTCGAAGGCCGCGGTGCGGGCGGCGGGCCCGAGGGCCGCGGTGCGGGCGGCGTGGGAGATCCGGTCCGCGTCGCCGCGTTCCGCCGGGGGCAGCGGCGCGCCGGCGCGGTGGACACGGTGCCGCGGACCATCGGCACCCCCGGAGACGTTCGTGCTCCACGCGGGCGACCGCGCCGCCTTCGAGGCGAACCGCGCCGCGCTGGGCCTCCTCGGCCCGAGCGGCTTCGCCGGGGACGACCCGGGGCCGGCGGCGGTGTACGGCATCGCCGTCCTCAGCGGGACGCACGGCATGTTCTCCGGCTTCCTCCGGGCGGTGGCCCTCGCCCGCTCGGAGGGGATCACCGCGGCGGAGGTCACGGCCCGCCCGGTGCCCTGGCTCAAGGCGGCGGCCGGCGCCCTTCGCCCAGGGGGCACGCGCGGGAGAGCCTGGGGTCCGAGTAGGAACGGCCCAGGAAACCGGTGTTGCTGTCAGAAGTTTTGACAGCCGGTGATCCGGGTGGTCAGGGTGTCGGGGTGAGCGATGACTCGACGATCGGTTTCCTGAAGGCGGACGTGGCGCGGTTCTGCGCCGGTCTGGACGAGCTGGCTCCCGCGATCCGGCTGCGGCTCGTGACTCAGCTGCGGCAGGCGCTGGGGGAGGTGACGGACACGGCCCTGGACAAGGGGATGGCCGCGGCGAGGGCGGAGGGCTGGGGACTGCGGCAGATCGGCGCGCAGGTGGGTCTGTCGCATGAGAAGGTCCGGTACCGGCTCGCCCGGGTGTCGGACGAGCCGGAGGGGTCTTCCTAGAGCACGGTGCTGGCGGTTTCGGGCTTGCGGGTGGAGCGGAGCTGTCCGCCTTCGACCTCGGCGGGCAGGGCGAGGCTGTAGCGGCCGTGGAAGTTGATGTGGGCGTACTTCAGCGGGGAGAGGCGGGCGATGTCCTCGTCCCGGATGTGGATGCCCTCGGCGCGCATCTCGGCGATGATCTGCTGCAAGTAGACGGTGTTCCACAGGATGACGATGTTGAGCATCAGCCCCAGGGCCCGAGCTGATCCTCCTGGCCCTCCCTGTACGAGCGCCGGAGTTCGCCCTTCTGGCCGTGGAAGATCTTCCGGGCAAGGCTGTGGCGGGACTCCTGCCGGTTGAGCTGGGTGTTGATGCGCCGCCGCAGCAGCTCGTCGGTGAAGTACGAGGACAGGTAGGCGCTGCGGTCCAGGCGGCCGATCTCCATGATGGCCTTGCCGGTCGGGGTGGGCTTGCCGCCCGGGGCGAGGACGCGCAGGACCTCGGAGGCTTTGATCGTGCCGGAGTGGAGGGAGCCGGCGACGCGCAGGACGTCGTCCCAGTGGCTGGTGATCTGCTTGAGGTTGACCCGGTCGCGGGTGAGCGGGTTGAGCGGGCCGTAGTCGGCGTCCGGGTCGGCCCGGTAGAGGGTGGCGCTGCCGGAGTCGGCCAGGCGGGGGGAGAACTGGTAGCCCAGGAGGCGGAAGAGGCCGAAGACAATCTCGGAGGAGCCGTGGGTGTCCGAGGTGACCTCGACGGGGCGCAGGGCGGTCGCCTGTTCGAGGAGGCCGTCGAGGATGTAGAAGGAGTCGCGCTGGGTGCCGGGGATCAGGATGCCGTGGAGGCCGCTGAACTGGTCCGAGAGGAAGTTGTAGAAGGTCACTCCGCGCCGGCGGGTGCCGAAGCATTTCGGGTTCGGTCCGGAGTTCCGCGTGCGGATCGGGGTGATGAAGCGCAGGCCGTCGGCGGAGGCCAGCTCGCCGCCGCCCCACGCCTGCACGAGCGGCAGGCGCATGTGGTGGTCCACGAGCCGGGCGTTCGCTCTGGACAGCGTTGCGGCTCGCAGGTAGTTCTGTTCGACCCAGAACAGCCGGTCGCGGGAGAGGGCGTCGATGCCGTCGTGGACGATCGGCTCGACGCCGACGTTGGTGGCCTCGGCGGTGAGGACGGCGGCCATGGAGAGTTCGAGGTCGTCCATCCGTGAGTTGGCTTCGGAGACGTGGGTGAAGTCGCTCAGGTAGGGGGTCCAGGAGTTGACCTCCAGGACCATCTCGGGCAGGTCGACGGCCGGGAGGCGGGCTTCGACCTCGCGGTGGAGTTCGCGCAGGGAGAGGGGTTCGTCCAGGCGGTCCAGGCCGGTGAGGATGATCCGGTCCCGGCCGCCCTGCTGCTCGATCCGTACGGCGGGGTTGGCGGCCAGGCCGTCGGCGAACGCCTGGTGGGCGGCGTCGAGGCGGCCGGTCCAGTTGGCGAGGAGTGTGTCCGGCTGCGGGTCGAGGTCGAGTTCCTCGCAGACGCGCAAGCGGGCGGCCTCCCATGCGGTGTCGTTGAGCAGCCGGGCGTTGGGGTCGCCCCATTTGCGCAGGCCCGGAACGTAGACCTCGTGCCGGTGGAGGGCGGTGCGCAGGGCCTCGGTGGAGGCGACGACCAGGGCGCGTTTCTCGACGCTGCCCACGGGCATCGGCGGGGGCGGGAAGACCAGGCGCCGCCACGCGGGGGTGAGGAACCGGGCGGGGACCTCCCATCCCTGAATGGGGCGGCGCCTGCCCTTGAGGGACTTCACGAACGCGAGCGCGTCGAGCACCGGCTCGCCCGCCGGGCTCGCCTCGAACGCGAACGTCTTCAGCAGGTCGGGGAGGAAGCGGGCGATGGTGTTGTAGCGGGCGGCCAGCATCTGCTCGGCGCCGTCGTCGGGCTCCTGGGCCAGCACCTTGACCGTCTCCGCGGCGGTATGGAACGGGGACACGTCCATGGCGTCGAGGACGGCACGGATATCGCCGTCCGGGTCGGCGGCAGCCGAGGACACGGCGATCCAGGCCGTGCGCAGCAGGATCGCCGCGGCGTCCAGGTCCTTGAGCGTCCGCAGCCGCTGTCGGGTCATCTTGGTGCTGGAGGAGCGGATCAGGTCGCCCATCACCAGGTCGAACACCTCGATCGCCTCGTCGGCGGCGATCTGCGGCATCACTGCGGCGAACGCCACCAGGGTGGCCAGGCGCCGCTCGCCGGCGAGGTCGGAAACCGCCTGGGCGCGGGCCGCCCGAGCGAAGCGCACCAGCGACTGGAGCCGCCCCGGGGGTATCGCGGACAGATCCCACCCGTCCCCGCCGAACGCGCGCAGTGCCTCGTACCGCTCAAGAGCCTTGCCCACCCCGCGGGCGGTGATGTCCCTCGGCGAGCGGCGCAGCCGGTCCAGCTCGGACAGCCGCTTCCCCGCAGGGACGACGACCAGGTGCTGGAGTCCGCCCGCCTGCCGGGCACTCGGGGCCGCGGCGAGCGTCGCCCACAGGCGCTTCTCGGCTCGCTCACGCGTGCCGGAGACCAGGCGTTCCAGCACGGTCACCCCAGGCAGCACCACCTTCCGGTCGACCAGCCGTTTCGTGGCCAGGTCGAACAGCAGGGTCGGGCGCTCGGACCCGATCCACGCCCGCTGGTACAGCCACCGGGCCAGGCCGAACCACTGGTCGAAGCCGAACTTCACGTACCCGTACGCGCTGCGGATCTGCTCCTGGTGGTCCCAGCGGGCCTCCCGGGAGCCGTACCCGGCGAACGAGGTGGGGTCCAGTCCGAGCTGTTCGGCGACCTAGTCGACCACCACGCCGGGGACGTCCTCCGGGTTGTCGAGGAAGGTCCCCAGGTAACGGACGGTTCCGAGCTGAACGACGAGGCCGATCCGGTTCCGGGCGCCCTTGGCGGCCATCGCCCGGCGCCGCGCGGTCCGGTCCAGGAGGAACGACCCCGCGAGCTGGCCCTCGTCCGGGTCTCCGGCGAACCGGCCGAACCGGCGGCGCTGCTCCTCGGTCAGAAAGCTGGTGGGCAACTGCACGCTCCTCGATCTTGGGGCCTGCTCTCGCGCGTGACGCTTCCAGCGGCCCGGACCGGTGGTGCGGCGATTTCCTGTTCCGGGCGTACGAGCCGGCCCGGCCGGGCGGCGCCTTCTGGTACGGGACGGGCGGGTGGATGGTGGGCCAGGTGGTGGAGGTTCGCGGACCGGCCGGGTGATCACACCGCCGTGCGGGCGGCCGGCTGATCGCCCCCGTCGGGAACATGGACAGCAGTCTGGTTGCCGAGGGAGGGCGGATCTGTCGTGGAGGTGTCCGGGAAACGGTCCCTGGTACGCAGAATGTGGGTGCTCAACCCGCCGATGGTCGCCACGGTGGTGGTCGCGGGCTTGTTCCTGGCGACCGCTCTGGTGGGGCTGGTCGTGGACGGGCGGGAGATCACGGGGCAGCCGGCGTGGGCGAAGCCCGCCCGGTTCGCGTTCTCCTTCGGCCTGTTCGCCGTCACGCTGATCTGGCTGATGTCCTTCGTCCGGGGCCATGTCCGTCTGGTGAGCGTGATGTCCTGGACAGCGGTGGTGTGCGTGGCCGTCGAGGGCGCGGGCGGCACCTGGGCGGTGGCGGAGGGGACCACCAGCCACTTCAACTTCACCAGCGTTGTCAGCGTCGTGAGGATCATGACCATGCTGGCGGCGTCGCTGGTGCTGCTGGTGATCGGTCTGGTGACCGTGTTCCTGCTGCTACGGGGACGGGTCGAGCCGCCGGCCCTGGCCTGGGCCCTGCGGCTGGGGATGGTGGTGGTCACCGTGAGCATGGTCGCCGTCTACCTCATGGTGCAGGCCACGCCCGCGCAGGAGGCCGCCGCCGACCTGGGGCGCGGTATGCCATACATCGGCGCGCACACGGTCGGCCCGCCCGACGGCGGCCCGGGGTGGCCGGTCACCAACTTCAGCACCGTCGGCGGGGACTGGCGCGTCCCGCACTTCGTGGGCGTCCACTCCCTCCAGGCCCTGATTCTGCTGGGCCTGCTCCTCACCCTCGGCCCCCGGCTCCTCGGTCCCCGGCACCGTACCGCCCTGGTCTGGATCGCCGCCGCCTGCTGCCTCGGCCTGACGGGGATCCTCACCTGGCAGGCCCACCGGGGGCAGCCCGTCACCTCCCCGGACAGTGCCACCGGCCTCGCGCTGGCGGCCCTGGCTGTCGCCACCGCGGCGGCCACCACCGTGGTCTTCCTCCACTCACGCACCACGCAGCAGCACCCCGCCTGAAAACGATCGCCCAGGTCGGAAGAAGCATCCAGAGGGGCGGGGAGGCCGAGGCGGCATGCTGGGAACGGGACTGAGGGCCGGACTGGCCGCCGCTTGTCCGTCACCGCGCCCAAGACCCGTGCCCGGGTCGTCGCCCGCTGTCTCCGATCCACCCTCGCCTCCTCCGGGGCGGATGTCCCCATGAGCAGCTTCCGCCATATTTCATCCATATATGTTTGGCTTGCGTCATGACGCTGACCGGAGCGGTGCTGGTGACCCGTGGCAGCACCATCGTGTACGAGGCGTACACGCATACCGCCGGGCCGGGGACACGCTTTCAGATCGCCTCCCTCAGCAAGCAGTTCACGGCCGCCGCCGCTCTTCTCCTCGCCGGGGACGGGCTCCTGTCCCTCTCCGACCCGATGGCCCACCGGCTACCGGGCAGCCCGGAGGCGTGGGCCGGTATCACTGCGCACCATCTGCTGACGCACACCTCCGGACTGCCCCACTGGGATGCCGCTACCGGGTCCGGACCCCGCGTGCCGCTCTCCCGCGCGGACACCGCCGCCCGCGTGATGCGCCTGCTCCCGCTCACCGCCCCGGGCCGGCGCTGGCACTACAGCAGCCCCGGCTACGTCCTGGCCGCCCTGCTGATCGAGTACGTCACCGGGCACCCGTACCAGGGCATCCTGCGTGACCGGGTCCTTGACCCACTGAGCCTCCACCACACCGGCACCGGCGACGGTACGGGCTCCGGGGCGACGGACCCCTCGTGCCTCCCGGGCGCCGGGGACCTGTGGTCCACCGCCCGGGACCTCGCCCGCTGGGCCCGCGCGCTGGAACAGGGCCGGCTCCTGGGCCCCGGTCCCCTCCACCTCATGTTCACCGCCCACGCCGTCCCCGAGCCTCACGGCCACACACCGCTGACCGCCACCGGATACGGCTACGGAGTCTTCCTCGGCACGCTGTCCGGGCACCCGGCCCGTTTCCACCACGGCGACAACCCCGGCCACCGCTCTCTCCTCGTCCGGCTCCCCCACCTGGACACCGGCATCGTCATCCTGTCCCGAGGCAACGACACCGACCCGTACACGACCCTGACCACTCTGCTCACCACACCCGCACTCCGCCCTCTCCACTCCCGCCACCCGCCGAAGACCCGGCCGCCCGGCGACGGCTGACCCCGACAGCCGCCGGACACCCGGCTCTGCCGAGCCGAGGGGCCGTCCACAGCCGGCACGGGGACCGCCCCGGCGGGCCCGCTCTGTGCGCGCCGGGCGGTGCCCGGCACCGGGCTCCGGGGTTCTTTCGCTGCCGGAGTGCGGGACGTGTGGGTGTACGGATCGGCGACCGCCAGGTCACCGGAAGAGCGGCGGCGGGAGCGGGCGGTACAGGCGGCGGTGGCGCGTGCGGCGGTGACCGGGCAGTGATCTTCGCTGGTGGAGCCCGGTCAGCCGGTGCAGCCGGGCACCGGTGCGGTGGAGCCGGTGCAGTTGTTCGGGAGGTTGTCCGTGACCGGTGACCGCGAGGTGACAGCGGTGCCGCCGTTGAGGATGCCGCCGGCGGTCTCGGCGGCCTGGTTGCCGGTGACGGCGGTGTCGTTCAGGCGCAGTCTGCTGAGGTGGCCGTGGTTGAGGATGCCGCCGCCGACCCCGCCGGCCGCCCGGTTCGACGTGACGCGGCTCCCGGTCAGGACCGTGGTTCCCGCGTTGTTGAAGAGGCCGCCCCCGCCGAAGCCGGCCGAGTTGTCGCGAACGGCCGTGTCGTCGAGGGTCGTGGTGGCGCGTTCGCCGTTGGTGGCGATGGCACCGCCGAACTCCCGGGCGTGGTTCGACTCCACGGTGCTGCCGCTGAGGGTGAGGGTGCCGAAGTTGTTGAAGATGCCGCCGCCGCTGCCGAAGGATCCGCCGCGGACCGTGATGCGGTCCAGGGTGAGCCGGCCGCCCATCTCCACTTCCAGGATCCGGAAGTCCGGTGTCCCGTCCGCCGTGCTGCGGGCGATCACGGCGGGCGACGGGCCGCGCGAGCTGATCCGGATGTCACCGGCCACCGCGGTCAGGGCGTTCATCCTGCCGTACGGCTCGGTGACCGTGTAGACGCAGCCCGGTTCCAGGACGATCTCCCACCGTGTTCCGGGGTGTGTGTTCCCGGCGGTGACCGCGTCGTTCAGCAACCGGTCCCGGTCCCCGGCGCACGGGACGACGACCTCGCCCCGCGCGCCCACGCCCGTGGCGGGCGGCGCCAGGACCAGGACGGTTCCGGCAGCGGCGGCCCAGCACCCGATCCTCAGCACGTATCCCATGAGGGGAGGATCTCCGGCTCCCGGGGCTCCCGCATGCCGGATGACGCCTCGGAGTGACCCGGGCTCCGCTCCCGGCCCGGTGCTGCGGTTCGTTCCCCGTTCGCCGCCACCCGGGAGCCGTCGGGGCGGGCACCCGAGTGCGGGGCGGTGGTGCCTCTGCTTGACTGACAGCCGGGGCGATCCCCACCCGGGAGGGAGCGGAGAGTATGCCCATGGCTGAAGATCGGTGCCAGGCCGCTCTCGCCTCTGCGGCTGCCGTACTGGTGAGCACGCTTCTGCTGGTCGCGGCGGTTCCCTCGCCTGCCGCCGTGCCGGACGGCGACAGCACGCACGCGCCGACGCGGGCCGCGATGGAGCGGGCTGTGCGGGACGGTGCGCCAGGGGTGCTCGTCACCGTGGCCGACGGCGATGGCCGGTGGGCGGGAACGGCGGGGGTCGCGGACCGGGAAACGAAACGCCCTCCCTATCCGGCGGACCACTTCCGGGTCGGCAGCATCACCAAGACGTTCACCGCCACCCTCGTACTCCAACTGGAGACAGAGGGACGCCTCAGCATCGACGACACCGTGGAGAAGTATCTGCCCGGGGTGGTCCGGGGCCACGGCCACGACGGCCGCCGCATCACCGTCCGGCAACTGCTGAACCACACCAGCGGCGTGTACAACTACCTCAATGACCCCGCCCTGCACCAGATCGGCCCGATCTGGCTGAAGCACCTGCACGAGACCTGGACGACCGCCGAGCTTCTGACCGTCGCGATGTCGAAGCCGCCCCCGGCGGCCCCCGGCGAACGGTTCGTGTACTCCAACACCAACTACCTGCTGGCCGCGCTGATCGTGGAGAAGATCACCGGCCACTCCTACGAGGACGAGCTGCACCGGCGCATCATCGTCCCCCTCCGCCTGCGGGGCACCGGCTCGCCGGGCACCCGCGAGACACTGCCCCGGCCGTCCGGACGGGCCTACTCCACCGCCCAGATCCAGGCGCCCCCGCCGGGAGTCGACGTCACCGAGTTCAACCCCTCACCGCTCCGCGCCAG
Organism: Streptomyces sp. NPDC001889; assembly: GCF_053594535.1. Classification (NCBI taxonomy): domain Bacteria; kingdom Bacillati; phylum Actinomycetota; class Actinomycetes; order Kitasatosporales; family Streptomycetaceae; genus Streptomyces; species Streptomyces sp. NPDC001889. The sequence goes on along the minus strand of NZ_JBSFER010000002.1, from coordinate 78,558 downwards.
CGGTGAGATCATCAGCACGGCCGACGACCTCGACCGTTTCTACGACGCCCTCCTCGACGGCCGGCTGCTGCCCCGGGCGCAACTGAGGGAGATGACCACCACCATCCCCGTCGGCGCCGACGCCCACGGGCTCGGCCTCTTCCGCATGACCACCTCCTGCGGGACCGAGCTCTGGGGACAGCGCGGCGCCGGCTACGGATTCGAAGCCCTCTCGGTCTCCACCCGCGACACCCGCCACCGCATGACCGTGTACTTCAACACCGACCACCTCGCACTCCAGGGCGCGGCGGCCCGGGACCTCACCGACGCGGAGTTCTGCCGACACCCATGACCCGGAGTGTGCGACATCCGCGGGTTGCCCTGAGGGCCGCTGAGATTGATCTTTCTGGAGTCGTTCTACTTCGCCGGCGCTTCGATCTGGCGGGGCACGGCGCCGACGCGGAGCTCGCGCAGGTCGGGGATGTGGTTGTAGAGGGTGCCCGGGGAGACGCCCAGCAGCTTGGCGATCGAGGTGATCGAGCGGCCGGGGTCGGGCAGCAGATCGCGGGCGGCGCGGATGACTTCCTCGGTGGCGACGCTGGGGCGTCCGCCGACCCGGCCGCGCTCGCGGGCGGCGGCCAGGCCCTCGTTGGTGCCGATGACAATGAGTTCGCGGATGAACTCGGCCAGGGCGGCGAAGACGTGGAAGACGAGCCGGCCGCCGGGGGTGGTGGTGTCCAGGTTCTCGTGCAGCGAGGTGAAGCCGATGCCACGGGTGCGGAGCTCGGCAACCATGTTGATGAGGTCCTGGAGGCTGCGGCCGTAGCGGTCGAGCGAGGGGACCACGAGGGTGTCGCCGGGGTCGAGGAAGGCGTGGCACGCCTTCAGCTCGGGGCGGAGCGCGTTCTTGCCGGACTTCTTGTCCGCGAAGATCTTCCGGCATCCGGCGGCCGTGAGTGCGTCGAGCTGCCGTTCGAGCCTCTGCCCGCTGGTCGAGACCCGGGCGTATCCGATCTTGATCTCGGTGCGGACGAGCGGTTCGGCGACGAGGAGACCCGGCTCGGCCGGTTCGGGGGCGGTCATGGCTCCGGATCACGTCAGAAAACGATGGTCGCGGGTTGTTGAATGTCCTCGGTTTTTGAAGGGGTTTTTGAAGGTCGTGAGGGGTCCAGGCGGTCATGCCGGGCGATCTTCAGAAAACGAAGGTTTTTTGAAGATCGGATACCGCGAGCACCCCTCGGCAGACGACAGCGGGACGGCCTCGCTCGGCGGCTGTCAAAACTTCTGACAGCAACACCGGTTCTCTGGGCCGTTCCTACTCGGACCCCAGCCTCTCCCGGGCGTGCCCCTGGGCGAACCGCTCCACCCCCGTCCCCGACCGGACCGGGGGCGTCACTCCAACGGTCCACCCCCGGGTGCCGCCCCCCTCCCGGCGGGATCGAATCGGAGGATCTGCTGAGTCGGCCCCGGAGGCACCATGGCATCGAAGGTGACAGCGGTGCGCGGGCCGATGGTGTGGTTCCGCGGCGACCCGTTCCTGGACGGCCGCGAGGAGGCCTTCGTCCATGCCGCCGACGGCCTGCTGATCTGCGCCGACGGGATCATCACCGCCGCCGGGGACTACACGGAGCTGCGCCACCGGCTGCCGGAGGGGGTCCGCCCGGCGCACTACCCGGACCATGTCATCACCGCCGGGTTCGTCGACACCCACACCCACTATGTGCAGACCGGCATCATCGCCGCGTTCGGCTCCCAGCTGATCGACTGGCTCAACCACTACACCTTCGTCGAGGAGCAGCGCTTCTCCGACGCCGGGTACGCGCGCCGGGTGGCCTCGGCGTACTGCGACGAACTGCTGCGCAACGGGACGACGACGGCGCTCGCGTTCTGCGCGGTCTACCCGCAGTCGGTGGACGCGCTCTTCGAGGAGACGTCCCGGCGGAACATGCGGATCGCGGCGGGCAAGGTGCTGATGGACCGCAACGCTCCCGACGGTCTTCTGGACACCGCCGAGTCGGGCTACCGGGACTCGAAGACACTGCTGGAGCGGTGGCACGGCAAGGACCGGAACCTCTACGCCATCACCCCGAGGTTCGCCCCGACCAGCACCCCGGAGCAGCTGGAGGCGGCGGGCACCCTGTGGCGCGAGCACCCCGAGGCGCTGATGCACACCCATGTGTCGGAGAACACCGGGGAGATCTCCTGGGTGCGTTCGCTCTTCCCCGAACGGCGCGGCTATCTGGATGTCTACGACCACTACGGACTCCTGGGCCGCGGAGCCGTGCTGGCCCACGGGGTGCATCTGACCCGCCGGGAGCGCGACCGGTGCGCGGAGACGGGCACGGCGGTCTCGCACTGTCCGACGTCCAATCTGTTCCTGGGCAGCGGTCTGTTCCATGTCCACGACGCCAAGGACTCCCGGCACCCCATGGAGGTCGGTCTGGGCACCGACATCGGCGCGGGCACCAGCTTCTCGCTGCTCTCCACCATGAACGAGGCGTACAAGGTCGCCGAGCTGTCCAACTACCCGCTCGACTCGGTGAAGGCGTTCTATCTCGCCACCCTCGGCGGGGCGCGGGCGATGGGCATCGACGACCGGGTCGGCTCCCTCGACCCCGGGCACGAGGCCGACTTCGTCGTCCTGGACCCCCGGGCCACGCCCCTGCTCGCCCAGCGGACCTCCCGGGTGGAGGCCATCGAGGAGCTGCTCTTCGTCCTGGCCGTGATGGGCGACGACCGGGCGGTACGGGCCACCTATGTGGCCGGTGCCCTGGCCCACGACCGTGACACCCCGCCCGTCTGAGCCGACAGGAGAGACCACCATGGCGACCACCACGCCTTCCCCGGCCGGCGACGGCCGGGCGTACAAGAAGCATCCGGGTGCCCGGTGGCTGCACGGCCCGCACCGGACGATCGGCGGCGTGGAGGCCTGGATCGTCTGGGGCCTGTGCACGATCTTCGTGGTCTGGCTGTTCGCCATCCAGACCGGTTACGCGGTCGTCTCGCCCGAGATCCAGAACACGGCCTCCCTCTCGGTGGCCCAGATCGGGCTGGCCGGGTCCATCTACACCTGGGCGTTCGCGCTCTGCCAGTTCTTCTCGGGCGCCCTGCTGGACCGGTTCGGCTCGCGTCCGCTGCTGACGGTCGCCGTCGCCTTCGTCACCGCCGGGGCGTTCCTGTACGCGCAGACCACCAGCATGGCGACGCTGATCGCCGCCCAGATCGTGCTGGCGATCGGTTCCTCGTTCGGTTTCGTGGGCGCCGGGTACATCGGTGGCCAGTGGTTCCCCGCCGCCCGCTACGGTCTGATGTTCGGACTGGTCCAGTCGCTGGCGTCGCTGGGCTCCGCCTTCGGGCAGCCCGCCATCTCCTGGCAGCTCGGCCTGGTGAGCTGGCAGCAGCTGCTGAACGGTTTCGGCGCGGCGGGGGTGGTGCTGATCGTGCTGTTCGCGCTGCTGGTGCGCAATCCCTCACCGGGTCCCGAGCAGTTGGCCCGGGCGGCGGCGGCGCCGAGACCACCACTGGTCTCCAGCATCCTCAAGGATCTCGGCACCTGTTTCCGCAACCGGAACGTCGTCCTCTCGGCGGCACTGGCCGGGGTGTCCTTCGGGTCCATGCTCGCTATGGGTGTGCTGTGGGGGCCCCGGGTGATGGAGGCCCGCGGCGCCGAGAACGACCTCGCCGCCGTGCTGACCGCCGTGTCCTGGCTGGGTCTCGCGATCGGCGCGCCGCTGTTCAACCTGCTCTCCGACCACTGGAACAACCGCCGGGTGCCGGCGGTCACCGGCGTACTCCTCCAGGCGGCGGCCATCAGCCTGCTGATCTATCTGCCGACGGAGACCAACAGCGTCTCGGTCGTCACGATGTTCGCCGTCGGGCTCTTCGCCGGCGCGCACATGCTCGGCTTCACCGTCGCCGGGGAGTCCGTGCCCGGTGCGCTGGTCGGCAGCTCCGCCGCCATCGTGAACGGCGTCTGCTTCATCATCGGGGGCATCCTCCAGGCGGTGCCCGGAAAGATCCTGCCGGACGTGCCCGACCTCGGGGACTACGGCCGGGCCCTGCTGATGATGCCCGTCCTGCTCGTCCTCGGCGCCGTCGCCGGCCTGTTCATCAAGGAGACGGCGACCGCGCCCCGCGCCTGACGCGGGCGCCCGCCGGGCGCGGACCGGTGAGGCGCCGGTGGTGGGCGGTGCGGCGTGCCGCGGACCCCGGTTGAGCCGGCCCGTCTCGCGGCGGGCTCCCCGTCACCGGGCCGCCGGCCGCTGCGGCGCGGTCACCGGGGCGGGGGGTGAGCCGGGTACGCGGGCGGTGTCCCGTACCAACTGGTCGACGACGTCGTGGAGTCTGCTCCGGCGGGCGTAGACGGCCCGCTGGCGCTCGGCGCCGCCGCCGTGGGCGGAGAGCCGGTGGAGTACGGAAGTGACCTGGGGCAGGTCGCCGAAGTCCGCCAGCACCGGCCGGACGTGTTCCAGGAGCTGTTCCACCAGACGGGTGGCGGGGACGAGCCGACGGCTGAGGGGGTCGAACCCCTGGCCGGTGAGTCCGTCGCGGGCGGAGCGCCAGTACGCGGCGCGCAGCAGCGCCTCGCCCAGCGGCGGCCCCGGGTCGCCGCCGCGCACCCGGGGGAGGGCCACGACGACCAGCGCGCGCACCAGCGCGGCGAGGGTGACCACCTCATCGATGCTCGCGCTGACGTCCATCGCGCGGATCTCCAGGGTGGGCAGATGCGTGGAGGGCCGCATGGCCCAGTACAGCCGGTGCTCGCTGTCGGCGGCTCCGGTCTCGCACAGCTCGGCGGTGAGGGTGCGGTAGTGGTCGCCCGAGGTGAAGTACGGGGGTGGGCCGGAGACGGGCCAGGTGCCGGCGCTGATCGTGCGCCAGCTCGCGTATCCGCTGTCGCGTTCGCACCAGAACGGGGAGTTCGCGGCGAGCGCCACCAGGGTCGGCAGCCAGGGCCGCAGATGGTTGCCGACCAGCACGGCGTCGTCGCGCGTGGGTACGTCCACATGGATGTGGAGCGCGCAGAGCGCGTAGGTGTCGTTGAGCCCCCGGTAGGTCTCCGCCCCGCGCTGGTTGTAGGCGCCGCCGCAGAGGGGCACGGGGTCCTGCGCGCCGAGGACGGGAGTGCCGGTGGCGACGGCCCGCAGCCCCTCGGCGGCCGCCGCCGCGGCCACGGCGGCCCGCATCCGGGCGAGGTGGCGGGTGAGGGCGGGGAGGCTGGTGCAGGGCGGGGTCTTGGCCTCGATCTGGTACTCGGTCAGCTCGCCGGAGACCAGATCGCCGAGGACGGGGGCGGCCCGGCGCAGCACGCTGGTGCCGCCGGGCATCACGGCGCCGGTGTCCTGGGCGACGAGGAGGTACTCCTCCTCCACTCCCAGCGCGGGGATCTGCGCGCCTGTCGCTGTCATAAGCGTCTCGTCTCCCCGGTGCCGGGCCGGCGGCGGCGACTGCCCCGGTCCAGTGTCGGCGGCCGGGGTGGGCACCGCAACACCTGCTCCCCCATGACCGGGGCGGGGCCGGCGGGCCGGACGGGCCCGGAAGGCAGGCCCCGGGAGTTTCCTTCGGGTCGGGTCGGGTCGGGCCGGATCGGTGAGCAGGGTCCGGTGCCGTGGATCGCGAGGCGGGGGAGGGAGCCCACGCGGAGCGCCGGCGACGGACGACAGCGCGGCGAGGCGCGGTGCCGGGGCGCGGTGCCGGGGCGCGCGAGCCCGGCACGATCCGAAAGAGACGGCCTAGGGTGGGGGCATGCCGTTCTCCCGCCCCCAGGACGCACCCTGCCCGGCCGCCGCCCCGGCTCCCGGGCCCCTCACGAGCGCCGCGCCGCGCGGCGCGCCGGGAACCCCGCGGGCTCCCCGGGAGACGCGTTCGCTGCCGGTGGTCGCCGCGGGCGCGGTGGTGATGCCGTTCGCCATCCAGGCGTACGACGAGGTCGTGGCGCAGGACACCACGTGGGGTGAGCACTCGCACCCCTTCCACGAGCTGCTCTGGAACGAGCGGGGCGCGTCCACCGCCGTGGTCGGGGCACGGGTGTGGACGATCACTCCGGCGCTCGGCCTGTGGATGCCCGCCGGCACACTGCACTCGGGGTCGGCGGTCGCCGGGACCTGGTTCCGGGCGAGCTTCTTCGGCTTCCACACCACACCGTCCATCTCCGAGACCCCGGTGGCCGTGGAGATCACCCCGCTGCTGCGGCTGCTGCTGGAACGGCTCGGCGAGGCCAGGCTCTCCCCCGCCTCGCGCTCGACCACCGAGGCGATGGTGCTCGATGTCCTCGAACCCTCGCCGCGCGAACTCCTGGTGCAGGCGCCCGCGTCGGCCCTGCTGCGCCCGATCGCCGACGCGCTCCGGGAGAACCCGGGCGATCAGCGCACCCTCGCCGACTGGGCGGCGGAGCTGTGTGTGAGCGCCCGGACGGTCAGCCGGGCGTTCAACGCGGAGACCGGCACCAGCTTCGCCCGCTGGATCGCCTCGGTCCGGGCCCAGCACGCGGTGGCCCTGCTGACCCGGGGGTGGGAGGTGGAGGCCGTGGCCGAGGAGGTGGGCTACCGCTCGGCGAGCGCGTTCGGGGCGGCCTTCCGGCGGACGACGGGGCTCACCCCGGGCACCTTCCGCGCCCCCTGATCCCTGGGCCGCCGCTCCCGGACCCCGGAGACCCGGCGGTCCGCCCGGTCTCCCGGCCCGTGTCCTGGGTCACCTTTCCCGGCCGTGTCCCGCGCTCTCGCCCGCGCCCGCACCGACGGCTGTCCCGATCGCTACATCAGATGTCCCAAAAGATCGGTTGCGACACGGATCGGCGTTCTCCTACAGTGCGAAGGCAAGCCTTACCTAAGCGCTTGCGTTCAGCGCGGTGCACACACTCCACGACGGCATCCCGGGACCCGGGCGTGCGAGGACCGGCACCTGGCATCCGGACCAGTGGGGTTGGAAATCATGCGTTCACATCGTCTGCGGCTGCTCACCTCGGCGGCCACGGCCACCGCCCTCCTCACCCTCTCCGCCTGTGGCGGCTCCTCCTCCGACGGGGGCGACGGGAAGGACGGCAAGGACGCGAAGGACGGCGGCGGCAAGAGCTCCGCCGCGTCGTCCGACGCGTTCCCGATCACGGTGAAGCACGCCCTGGGCACCTCGACCATCGAGTCGAGGCCGAAGCGCGTCGCCACGGTGAACTGGGCCAACCACGAGGTGCCGCTGGCGCTCGGGGTCGTCCCCGTCGGCATGGCCTCCGCCAACTTCGGCGACGACGACGGCGACGGGGTGCTGCCCTGGGTGGAGGAGAAGCTCAAGGAGCTGGGGGCGAAGACCCCGGTCCTCTTCGACGAGAACGACGGCATCGACTTCGAGGCCGTCGCCGACACCGACCCGGATGTCATCCTCGCCTCCTACTCCGGCCTGACCAAGCAGGACTACGAGACCCTCAGCGAGATCGCCCCCGTGGTGGCGTACCCCGACGCCCCGTGGGCGACGCCGTGGCGGGAGATCATCCGCACGAACAGCAAGGCCATCGGGCTCGCCGCCGAGGGCGAGAAGATGATCAAGGATCTGGAGGGGGAGATCGGCCGCACCGTCGCCAAGTACCCCCAGATCAAGGGCAAGTCGGCGATGTTCATGACCCATGTCGACGCCGGTGATGTCAGCAAGGTCGGCTTCTACACCGCCCACGACACCCGGACCATGTTCTTCGAGGACCTCGGGATGAAGATCCCGGACAGCATCGCCAAGGCGTCCAAGGGCACGGACAAGTTCGCGCTCACCCGCAGCGCCGAGCAGGTCGACGAGTTCAACGACGTGGACATCATCACCGGCTACGGCGACGAGAAGGGCGACCTGACCAGGACGCTCCGCAAGGACCCGCTGCTGTCCAAGGTCCCCGCCGTCGACCGCGACTCCCTCTATCTGCTGCCCGGCAGCTCACCCCTGGGCACCGCGGCCAACCCGACGCCGCTGTCGATCTCCTGGGTGCTGGAGGACTACGTCGCCGCGCTCGCCAAGGCCGCGGACAAGGTCAAGTGAGAACGGTCCCCACCCGAACCGCGCCGGACGCCGCCGCACCGAGGCGGCGTCCGGCGCACGTCCGGCCGCTGTGGCTCCTCGCGGCGCTCCTCGTGCTGGCCGCGCTCATGGTGGCCTCCGTCGCCTTCGGCTCCCGGGCCATCGGCTGGACCGACGTCTGGGCCGCGCTCGGGGGCGCCGACACGACCCTGGAACAGGCGGCGGCGGGCAAACGGATTCCCCGCACCTTCCTCGCGGTGCTGATCGGCGCCGCGCTGGGCCTCGCCGGTGCCGTCATGCAGGGAGTGACCCGCAACCCGCTGGCCGACCCCGGCATCCTGGGCGTCAACATGGGCGCCTCGCTCGCCGTGGTCACGGCGGTCGCGTTCTTCGGGCTCTCCTCGCCGACCGGGTACATCTGGGTCGCGATGGCGGGCGCGGCGGTCTCGGCGCTCTTCGTGTACGGAGTGGGCTCGCTCGGCCGGGGCGGCGCCACGCCCCTGAAGCTGGCGCTCTCCGGGGCCGTGACCTCGGCCGCGTTCGCCTCGCTCGTCACCGCCGTGGTGCTGCCCCGCAACGACATCGCCGGCAGCTTCCGGCTCTGGCAGATCGGCGGCGTCGGCGGCGCCTCCTACGAGCGGATCGGTCAGGTCCTGCCCTTCCTCGCGGCGGGTCTGGTGATCTGTCTGCTCTCCGCCAAGGCCCTGAACTCGCTGGCGCTGGGGGAGGAACTGGCGGCCGGACTGGGCGAGCGGGTCGCCGTGGCCCGGGGTGTGGCGGCGCTCGGCGCCGTCGTCCTGTGCGGCGCGGCGACCGCGGTCGCCGGGCCGATCGCCTTCGTCGGACTCGTCGTCCCGCACGCCTGCCGGCTGCTCATCGGCGTGGACCACCGCTGGCTCCTCCCCTTCTCCGCGCTCCTCGGCGCGGCACTGCTCACCGCCGCCGATGTGGCCGGCCGGGTCGTGGCCCGCCCCGCGGAGATCGAGGTGGGCATCGTGACGGCGCTGATCGGCGCCCCGTTCTTCATCTGGATCGTCCGCCGGCAGAAGGTGCGTGCCCTGTGAGCGCCGTCGTTCTCCCCTCCCGCCCGCCCTCCACCGACGACGTGGCCCGCGGCCGGGTGCACCGGGCGCTGCGCCGCCGGGCGGTCTGCGCGCTGCTGGCCGTGCTGGTGGTGGCCGCCTTCGCCGTGACCCTGATGGCCGGGAAGACGTACTACCCGCTGGACGAGGTGATCCGGGTGGTCCTCGGTGAGCGGGTGCCGGGGGCGTCGTTCACCGTCGGACGGCTGCGGCTGCCGCGCGCCGTGCTCGCCGTGGTGGCGGGCTTCAGCTTCGGTCTGGCCGGTGTCACCTTCCAGACCATGCTGCGCAACCCGCTCGCCAGCCCCGATGTCATCGGCATCAGCTCGGGCGCGAGCGCGGCGGCGGCCGTCGCGATCGTCACGCTCTCCCTCGGCGAAACACAGGTGTCGGCCCTCGCGATCGCCGCCGCCCTCGCCGTCGCGCTGCTCGTCTACACCCTCGCCTTCAAGGACGGGGTGGTCGGCACCCGGCTCATCCTCATCGGCATCGGCATCGCCGCGATGCTCGACAGCGTCGTCGCCTATGTGCTGTCCCAGGCCGCCCAGTGGGATCTCCAGGAGGCGATGCGCTGGCTGACCGGCAGCCTCAACGGCGCCGGCTGGGAGCAGACCGTACCCGCCGCGGTGGCGCTGGCGGTGCTCTGCCCCGTCCTGCTGGGGCAGGCACGGAACCTCTCCGCGATGCAGCTCGGGGACGACACGGCCGCCGCCCTCGGGGTCCGGGTCGAACGCACCCGGGTCACGGTGATCGTCGCCGCGGTGGCTCTGATCGCGTTCGCCACGGCGGCGGCCGGGCCGATCGCCTTCGTCGCCTTCCTCTCCGGGCCCATCGCGGCACGGATCACCGGGCCGGGCGGTTCGCTGCTGGTGCCCGCCGGGCTGGTCGGCGCCCTGCTGGTGCTGGTCGCCGACTTCGCGGGGCAGTTCGCCTTCGGCGCCCGCTTCCCGGTCGGCGTCGTCACCGGTGTGCTCGGCGCGCCCTACCTCATCCATCTGATCATCCGCACCAACCGGGCAGGAGGTTCCCTGTGACCACGGCACACACCCTGGCGGCCGAACAGCTCACGCTCGGCTACGGCGACCGCACCGTCGTCTCGTCCCTCGATCTCGCCGTGGAGCCGGGCCGCATCACGGCGATCGTCGGCGCGAACGCCTGCGGCAAGTCGACCCTGCTGCGCTCCATGTCCCGGCTGCTCACCCCGCGCGAGGGCCGTGTCGTACTGGACGGTAAGGAGGTGCACCGCCTGCCCGCCAAGCAGCTCGCCCGCACCCTCGGGCTGCTGCCCCAGTCGCCCGTCGCCCCCGAGGGAATCACCGTCGCCGATCTCGTCGGCCGGGGACGCCATCCGCACCAGCGGGTGTTCTCCCGGTGGAGCGCCGAGGACGACGCGGCCGTGGCGGCGGCCCTGGAGGCCACCGACACCACCGCGCTGGCCGACCGCGCCGTGGACGAGCTGTCCGGCGGGCAGCGCCAGCGGGTGTGGATCGCGATGGCGCTCGCCCAGCGGACCGACATCCTGATGCTGGACGAGCCCACGACCTTCCTCGACGCGAGCCACCAGGTGGAGGTCCTCGATCTGCTGACGGACCTCAACCACGCGCGGGGCACCACCGTCGTCATGGTGCTGCACGACCTCAATCTGGCCGCCCGGTACGCCGACCGCGTCGTCGCCCTCGCGTCGGGCCGGCTGCACGCGGCCGGGACACCGCACGAGGTGCTGACCGAGGAGACCGTGCGCGCGGTGTTCGGCCTCAACAGCCGGATCATCGAGGACCCCGTCTCCGGCCGGCCGCTGATGCTCCCCATCGGGCGGCACGGCGTCCGGCGGGCGGAGGACGGACCGGCAGAGGACGAGCCGGTGAAAGACAGGCCGGCGGAGGACGGACCGACGGAAGACGGACCGGCAGAGGACGAGCCGGTGAAAGACAGGCCGGCGGAGGACGAGCCGGTGAAGGACGGACCGACGGAGGACGAGCCGGTGAAAGACAGGCCGGTGAAGGACGGACCCGCGGAACCCGTCCCCGCGTCCCGGACCGGCTGACGCGCCGGGCCCGTCCCGCCGGGCGGGGGCGCCGGTCCCGCAGCCCGCAGCCCGGGTCCGGGTCCCGCCCGCACACCCCCGCACCCTCGTACCCGACCACCGGGAGTCGCCTTGCCCCACAGGACCGCCGCCAGGGCCGCGGAGCACCCCGCTCCCCCGCCCGCCGAAACGCCCGCCGAACCGGCAGGCTGCCCCCCGCACCCGGCCGCCCGGCCCGGTTTCACCGAGCTGCGCTCATCCGCGGAGCTGCGGGAGCTGCTGGGCGAGCCGCACCCGGTCGTCATCGACAAGGTGCACGCCCGGCTCACCGACCACGACCGGGACCTGCTGGCCCGCTCCCCGTTCTGTCTGCTCTCCACAGCGGACGCGCTCGGCGCCTGCGATGTCTCCCCGCGCGGCGGGGACCCCGGCTTCATCCATGTCGTGGACGAGACCACCCTGGCGCTGCCGGAACGCCCCGGCAACCGCCGGGGGGACAGCCTCCACAACATCCTCGGCAACCCGCACGCCGGACTGCTCCACCTCGTCCCCGGCAGCGGGGACATCCTGCGGGTCAACGGCAGGGCCCGGATTCTCACCGACGCGCCTTTCTTCGACGCCATGGCGTCGAAGGGCCGCCGTCCCGCCCTCGCCGTTCTGCTGGAGATCGACGAGATCTATCTGCACTGCTCCCAGTCCCTGCTCCGCTCGGGTCTGTGGAGGACCGGGGCCCGGGAGAAGAGCGCCTGACCGCGCGCGGTCGCCGGGGACGGGAGAGATGAAACGATTCCCCGCCCTCGGCGACCGCGCGCGGCCGGATCAGACCACCGGCACCGGATCAGACCACCGGCGCCGGGAAGGTCGGGTACTCCACCCCCGAGACATGCTGGACGACCCGGATGACCTGGCAGGAGTAGCCGAACTCGTTGTCGTACCAGAGGTAGAGGATCGCGTTGTCGCCGTCGACCTTGGTGGCGCCGGCGTCGACGATCGAGGCGTGGCGCGAGCCGATGAAGTCGCTGGAGACCGCGTCGGGGGCGCTGGTGAAGTCGATCTGGCGCTTGAGCGGCGAGGTCAGCGAGACCTGGCGGAGGTGGTCGAGGACCTCGTCCCGCGTGGTCTCCCGGCCGAGCCGGAGACTGAGGATCGCGATCGAGACATCCGGCACCGGGACCCGGATCGAGCTGCCGGTGATCTTCGCGTCGAGGTCGGGCAGCGCCTTGGCGACGGCGGAGGCGGCGCCCGTCTCGGTGATCACCATATTGAGCGGCGCCGACCGGCCGCGCCGGTCCGAGCTGTGGTAATTGTCCAGCAGATTCTGGTCGTTGGTGAAGGAGTGGACGGTCTCCACATGGCCGCGCAGCACACCGTACTCGTCCGCCATCGCCTTCAGCGGCGGGACGATCGCGTTGGTGGTGCAGGAGGCGCAGGAGATGATCTGCTCGTCCGGCTTGATCATGTCGTGGTTGACGCCGTGCACGACATTGGGGACATCGCCCTTGCCCGGGGCGGTCAGCACGACCTTGGCGATGCCGGGGCGCAGATGCCTGGAGAGCCCCTCGCGGTCCCGCCACTTGCCGGTGTTGTCGATGAGGATGGCGTCCTTGATGCCGTACTCCGTGTAGTCCACGGCCGTCGGGTCGTCGGAGTAGATCATCTGGATCTCGTTGCCGTTGGCGATGATCCTGCCGTTGGCCTCGTCGACGGTGATCGTGCCCTGGAACTGGCCGTGGATGGAGTCCCGGCGCAGCAGGGAGGCGCGCTTGACGAGGTCCTGCCCCGCCCCCTTGCGGACGACGATGGCCCGCAGCCGCAGGCCGTTGCCGGAGCCGGCCTTCTCGATGAGCAGACGGGCGATGAGGCGGCCGATGCGGCCGAAGCCGTAGAGGACGACATCGCGGGCCTCGCGGCGCTCGATCCTGTTGGCGCCGGTGGCGCCGGCGACGGCCTCGGCGGTGAACTCGGCCACCGAGAGGCCGCGGTCGTCGGCCTTGTAGGTCGCGGCGAGCATGCCGATGTCGATCTGGGAGGGACCGAGGTCGAGCGCGGTGAGCGCCTGCAGGAACGGCAGCGTCTCGACGACCGAGAGCTCCTCACCGGCTATCTGCCGGGCGAATCGGTGGGTTTTGAGGATGCTGACCACGGACTTGTTCACCATGGAGCGGCTGTGGATCAGGACGGTGACATCCCGCTCCCGGTGCAGCTTCCCGATGATCGGGATCATCGACTCCGCGATCTCCTCGCGGTTCTTCCAGTTGGTGAACGAGTCGTCGTTGAGAGTCACAGTCTTCTCTTTCGAGCTAGGCGGCGCTCATATGCTAACCCGGGGCCGTTTTGATCTTCCCCCACGGTCCCGGAAACCGGCGCGGGCCGGGGCCCGCGGGGCCGGGCGGGGCCCGCGGGGGCCGTACAGGGGGGTGACAGCGGCGCGGGACCGGGCCAGGATGCACGGATGATCTCCACGCCACCCGTCGCCGTCCGCCTCCCCCACTACACCGAGACCGAACTCGCCGAGATCACCGGCGGGGCCGGCGATCCCTTCGGGACCAACGGACTCGGGCTGGCCTGGCGCCCCAAGGACGTCCACTTCGGCGTCCGGCAGGGCGGCCGGCTGGTGGCGCACGCCGGCTGGGCGGAGGTGACGATGCGGGTGGGTGACGCCCGCCTCCGGCTGGGCGGTCTCGGCGGGGTGATCGTGGCCCCCGCGTTCCGGGGCCGGGGGCTGGCCCGGCTGGTGGTGGCCGCCGCCGTGGAGCACACCCGCGACACCGGCGCGGATTTCGGACTGCTCTTCTGTCTGCCGGAGCGGGTCCCGGTGTACGAGCGGCTGGGGTGGCGGCTCCTGGACGACGAGGTCCGGGTGGAGCAGCCCGGCGGACCGGTCCGTATGCCGATCCCGGCGATGTGGATTCCGCCGCGCGACACGGACGCGTGGCCGCCCGGACCCGCGCGTCTGCTCACGCTCCCGGTGTGAGAACTCCCCGAGGCGCGCGGGTGCGCCGTCCGCCGCCGGGGCCCGGGACTGTGGGAGGGTGCCCCGGTACGCATCGGAGTGCGCCCCGCGAGCCGGAATACGCGGCGCCCGGCCACCGGTTGGGATCACCATGACAGACACTCATCTGGACACCCACGCACTGCTGGAGCGGAGCCGGCTCGGGGTGCTCGCCACCATCAAGTCCGACGGCCGCCCCCAGCTCTCCCCCATCATGCCCGTGTACGACCGGGCCGCCGCCGTCATCCGCGTGTCGACCACGGAGGGCACCGCGAAGATCGCCAACCTGCGCCGGGACCCGCGCGCCACCCTGGAGGTCACCAGCGAGGACGGCCGCTCCTGGGCGACCGCCGAGGGCACCGCCACCCTCGTCGGCCCGGGCACCGACCCGCACGGCCCCGAGGTCGAGGCGCTGGTGGAGTACTACCGCGCCGCCGCCGGTGAGCACCCCGACTGGGACGAGTACCGGTCGGTCATGGTCTCCGAGCGCAGGGTGCTGATGACGATGACGGTGGACAAGGTGTATGGCACCAGCATCGGTTGAGGGACCGCTGCCGGGCCCGTGACGGAGCGTTGACGGCCACACGGGCAGCGCGGGGCACACGGGCACGGAGGGTCGCGGGCGCGGGGAGCGCGGGGCGGGGAGCGCGGGGCGGGGAGCGCGGGGCGTCTCAGCCGGTGAGCGGACGGGCGGGGGTGACCTCCCGGACATGGACGACGATGTCGAACCAGTCGGCGAGCGCCCCGCCGGACATGTGGTGGGCGGCGTCCTCCCCGGGGTCGTACCAGGGGCCGACCAGCCGTGTCCTGGCGGGGGCGGCCAGCCACTCCCGTACCGGCGCGGGGGCGGGCACGCGGAGATCCAGCAGATACGCGTCCAGCCCGGCGCCGCCCAGCACGGACTCGGCGAACTCCTCCGGCGGGTCCGGGACGGGCTGGGACGTCCGTCCGTGGTGGAACGTCAGGCCGAGGGAGACGTACTCCGGCCCCCAGAGCCGCCGCAGCCGGCCGCCCGCGTTCCGGTGGGCCGTCGGCGACGGCGCGGGGGAGACCGTGCGCGCGTCCCCGTTGGCGGTGTGCGCGAGACCACCCCAGTGGACGATCCTGTCGCCGGTGCGCTCGTGCCACCGGCGGGTGTTCTCGGCCAGGCTCCACTCGACACCGGCCGGACCGCTGTACGGAGGGCGTGCCCCGCCGCCGTCCGAGGGGACCCCCGCGAACCGGACCGGGTCGTCGGGGTTGCGCTCGTTGTGGGAGCGCATCCAGCGGACGACGGCGAGGAGTTCCCCGGTCCGCCAGAACGACCGCGCCCCCGCCAGCAGCGCGCGCGGGTCGCCCGCTCCCGTACGGATGTACGCGTCGAGGCCGACCCTCGCCGCGTCGCCCCCCTCCAGGGCGAGAGCCCGGAACCCCTCCTGCTCGACCAGCAGGCGGAGGATGCGGTGCGCGGTCGACGACAGCTCGTGGGAGTCGCGGACGGAGGCGCCGAGGGCGACGGTCCTCGCGTTTCCCACCATCGCCGCCAGCGGCTGGAGATCGGCCGCCGGAGCCCCGGGGTCCATCGTGGTGAGCGGGTGGGCATGCCGCCGAATCCACCGGGCCACCGCCTCCGTCCCGCCCGCCCCGGTCTCCGCCGTGTTCCCGGCCATGCCGAACCTCCTCGATCGTGGGGTGCGGCGCCTTGCCCCTCCGCCGCCCGCGCCCCCATCGTCGAAGCTCGATCGCGGTTGAGGTCAAGCCGGGCCCGCGCCTCCGCCGGAGCGCCGCGGTCCGGGGTGTCAGGCGCGCCGACCGCCCGGGGGGCCGCGGTTCCGCCACGATGGGCCGTCACGAGGTGGTCGCGGCCGTACGCGTGGGAGAGGACGGGGAGAGGACGGTGACGGGTGTGGGCGGTCCAGGGGTGCTCGGACGGGCGCGGATGTGGGCGCGGGCCTCGCTGGTCTGCGTGGTGGGCGCGGTACTGGCGCTGGTGTCCGCGGTGCGCGGGGGCGGGCTGCTGATCGTGGTGGGCGGTCTCGCGGGGCTGGCCGTCGCGGGCGTCGGCGTCTGGTGGGCCCTCGCGTACCGGGGCCCGGTCCGGGCGCTCGGCGCACTCCTGGTGCTCGCGGCCCCCGTGGCCGTGATCGTGCTCTACACCGGCCACGGCCTGTGGGGTCCGGCGCTGCTGGCGATGGCCCTGTGGTGGGCGGCGCTGGGGTGCGCCCGGTCGGCGCTGCGCCGGGTGCGCCCGCCGCGCGGTGTGCGCGCCGAGCGCCGGCGGCCCCCGCGCCGACCGTTCCTGATCATGAACCCGGCGTCGGGCGGCGGGAAGGTCGCCCGCTTCCATCTGGTGGAGCGGGCCGAGCGGCTGGGCGCGCGGGTGATCCTCCTGCCCTCCGGCGCCGGTGCGGATGTCACCGCGCTCGCCCGGCGGGCCGTGGCCGACGGCGCGGATCTGCTCGGTGTGGCGGGCGGCGACGGCACCCAGGCGCTGGTGGCGGCCGTCGCCGCCGAGCACGGACTGCCGTTCCTGGTGATCTCCGCGGGCACCCGCAACCACTTCGCCATGGATCTGGGCCTGGACCGCACGGACCCCTCCCGCTGTCTGGACGCCCTCACCGACGGCGAGGAGATCCGGGTGGACCTGGGGTTCGTGGCGGACCGTCCCTTCGTCAACACCGCCTCCTTCGGGGTGTACGCGGAGATCGTCCGGAGTCCCCGGTACCGGGGCGACCAGGCGGGCACCGCCCTGGACGCCCTGCCCGATCTGCTGCTGAGGGGGCCCGCGCACCGGCTCGACGCCACCGCGGACGACACCCCGCTCCCCTCCCAGCAGGCGCTGCTGGTCAGCAACAACCCCTACGCGGACACCGATCTGTCGGCCACGGGCCGGCGGCTGCGGCTGGACCGGGGCGCGCTGGGGGTCATCGGCATCCGGGTGGACAGCGCGGCCCAGGCCGCGCGGCTCGCGGTGCTCGGCGCCCAGGCGCCCGGGCTGACCCTGCTGACGGCCCGCCGGGTGCGGGTCGGCTCCACCGCCCCCACCCTGGCCGTCGCGGTGGACGGCGAGGCCCTGACCCTGCCCGCCCCGGTGGTCTGCACGATCCGCCCGCGCGCCCTGCGGGTGCTGCTCCCCCGCCACCGGCCCGGCGCGCCGCCGAGCCGCCCGCGGCTGAACTGGCGGCAGATCGCGCTGCTCGCGCTCGGCAGGCCCGTCCCCTCGGAGTGAGATCCGGTCAGCCCACGGGCTCCGGGGCGGTGGTCCGGGCGTAGTGCTCGGCGATCTCGTCGCTGGTCGTCAGCCATACGCCGGGGTGGCGGGCGATGTGCTCCAGGGCCCGGTCCAGATATTTGTGCCGGAAGGGCTGGTTGATGACGAACGGGTGCAGAACCAGCGACATGACCCGGCCGCTGTGGGCGGAGTCGGCCCAGAGCTGCTCCAGCTGGTCCTCGACGACCCGGACGAAGTCGGGTCCGCTGAGGCTCTTGCCGACGAACAGGCTGATGTCATTGACCTCGATGGAGTACGGAACGCTCAGCATCCCCGGCACGTTCAGCCGATAGGGCTGGTCGTCGTTGGCCCAGTCGAGGACATAGCCGAGGCCCAGTTCGGCGAGGAGCGCGGGGGTGTGGAAGGTCTCGGTGAGGGCGGGCCCCAGCCAGCCCCGGGGTCTGCGGCCGGTGGCCCGCTCGATGGTGGCGACCACCTCGGTGAGGGCGGCGCGCTCCTCCTCGCGGGTCATGTCCGTCTGGAGCGTGGAGTTGTTCCTGCCGTGGGCCGCCCACACCCAGTCCCGTTCCAGTCCGGCCCGGATGATCTGGGGATAGCGTTCGGTGACATCGGAGTTGAGCATCACACTCGCCCGGATGCGGTGCCGGTCGAGGCTCTCGATCAGCCGCCAGATGCCCACCCGGGGGCCGTAGTCGCGCCAGCCGTGGTTCAGCGGGTCGGGCACCAGGTCCCTGGTGCCCGGGAAGATGCTGGTCGACGGGCGGTCGATCCGGTAGTGCTCGACATTCAGCGCCAGATAGAAGGCGACCCGGGCGCCGTTCGGCCAGTGGATCGGCCTCCGCTCGGGGATGGGGCTGTAGTCGAAGAGCTGGTTGTCCATCAGCGCTCACCTCGTTCGCCGTCGGGGGCGGCGGTCCCGCCCGGGGGCTATCCTCGAACGCTCACATCGATGTGATGGTCAAGCCACGAGGTGGAGCGGATGCGCATCGGAGAACTCTCACACCGCACGGACGCCTCCCGGCGGCTGCTGCGCTACTACGAGGAGCAGGGGCTGATCGCCGCCGACCGCTGCGCGAACGGCTACCGCAGATACGACGAGCGGTTCGTCGACCGGGTGCTCCAGATCAGAGGGCTTCTCGACGCGGGGCTCCCGACCCGGATCATCAAGCAGATCCTGCCCTGCCTGGACCGTCCCCGGACGATCTACTTCCCGGACGCGACACCGGAGATGATCGCCGCCCTGGAGCACGAACGGGACCGGATGACCGAGCGCATCCGGTGTCTGACCCGCAACCGTGACGCGATCAGTTCCTATCTGACCGCGGTACTCGACTACGACCCCGGCGGCAGCGGCGAAACCATCCCTTCATCTGAAGGGATGGAACGCCAACAAACATAGGAAAAAGGGTGGTTGAGGCCGGACGGGGTGCCTGCCCTGAGCGCGTCCCGCTCCGGACGGGGTGCCTGTCCTGAGCGCGTCCCGCCCCCGGAGCAGAGCCGCTCCCGAGGCAGCGCCGCGCCCCTGGCCCACGTCGCTCGGCGTCCGGCCCCGGCCCCGGCCCCGGGCGGAACGCGTCGCGCAAGCACACCCCGGCCCGTGTCCCGCTCGGTCTCGCGGGCCGCCCGGGGACGCCTTGGCCGGGATTTGTCCGTGGGCTTGCCGTGCTCTGTACGGGTGTTAACACGCCGCCCACGAAGGTGGGGCAACCGGATTCACTCCACCCCCACCGAGCAGGAGTTCCCATGAAGCGCACCTTCCGTGCCCGCGCGGTGATCGCCACAACGGCCGCCGCGGTCGCTGTCACCACCGCCGTGGCGGTCGGCGTCGCCCAGGCCGGGGACCGGGACGGCAACGCCGGGACCAAGGCCGACAAGCGGGAGATAGCGGCGCTCTTCGGGCAGTGGAACGCGGCCCTGGGGACCGGGAACCCGCAGACGGTCGCCGACCGTTACGCCTCCGACGCGGTGCTGCTCCCCACGGTGTCCCCGGACATCCGCACCAGCCGCACGCAGATCGTCGACTACTTCGAGCACTTCCTCCAGAAGCAGCCCCGGGGCGAGAAGATCCGCTCGGTCATCCACGTCCTGGACGGCGACTCGGCGATCGACACCGGGCTGTACCGCTTCCACCTCACCGACCCCGCCACCCGGAAGGTCTCCCCCGTCGTGGCCCGCTACACGTACCAGTACGAGAAGCGCGGCGGGAAGTGGCTGATCGTCAACCACCACTCCTCGGTGCTCCCGGCCGCGGGCTGAGCCGCAGGCCGATCCGCACACAGAGTCCGCCCCCGGGCGAGTCCCGCAGGGTCACCGTCCCGCCGTCGTCCGTCACCAGCTGCCGGACGACGGCGAGGCCCAGCCCCGTCCCCGAACGGCCGGTCAGCCCCTGGCCGCGCCAGAACCGGTCGAACGCGCGGGACTGCTCGGCCGCGGACATCCCCGGCCCCTGGTCCAGGACCTCCAGCACCGTCGTCTCCGCGCCCGGCGCCGCCAGCCGCACGGTGATGGTGCCGCCGTCGGGAGAGACCTCCAGCGCGTTGGAGAGCACATTGTCCAGCACCTGGTCGAGGTTGCCGGGCCCGGCCAGCACATGCGGGCGCTCGTCGGCGCTGCCGACGAGCACGATCCGCACCCCTCGCTCGTCGGCGGCCGGACGCCAGACACTCAGCCGCTCGGCGACCAGTTCGCGCAGGGCCAGCGGCTCCGGCGCGGACACCTTCGCCTCCGCCCGGGCGAGCACCAGCAGCCCGCTGACCAGCCGGCTCATCCGGACCACCTCGGCGGTGGCCTGCTCCACGTCCTCCCGCACGAACTCGTCGTCCACACCGTCGGCGATGTTGTCGAGCGAGAGCCGCAGCGCGGTCAGCGGGGTGCGGAGCTGGTGCGAGGCGTCGGCGACGAAGATCCGCTGGGCGGCGACCAGGGTGTCGAGACGCTCGGCGCCCTGGTTGAGCGTGCGGGCCAGGGTCTGGGTCTCCCGGGGGCCGGTGATCGGTGAACGGGCGGTCAGATCACCGTCGCTGAAGCGGCTCGCCATGTCGTTGAGCTGCCGGAGCGGCTTGGTGAGCAGCCGGGCCACGATCGTGCCGAGGCCGGCGGCGACCGCCAGCACCCCCACCGCGAGAAAGGCCCGGAAGCCCCAGATCCGCCAGAGCCGGTCGGTGAGGTCCTCCGTCGCGTAACGGATGCGCACGGCGCCGACGATCCGGTCGTCGGACTGGGCGCGCGCCGGCACGGTGACCACCAGCTCCGGGCCCCAGACCAGCCGGCCTCCCCAGTCGGCCGTGGTCCCGCCCTCGCGCAGCGCCCGGGTGAACGCGGGATCGGCCGGCCGGGCGGGCATCCGCAGCGGCGGTACGGCCACGCCGTCGGCGGAGACCACCTCGACCCGGCCGGGCGTCTCGTCCGCGTACGCCTCCGCGACCCTGGCGAGCGCCTGCCGGGCGGGCGCGTCGCCGCCGCCGAGGAGCAGCGCCATGGTGGTGGCCTCGCGCCGCACCGACTCCTCGGTGTCGCCGCGCAGCTGCGCGGTGAGGGTGTAGGCGACGGGGACGGTGAAGGCGGCCAGGGCCACGCCGACCAGGAGGACGTAACTGACGATCAGCCGCCGGATCACGGCGCGCCTCCCTCGTCCGCGCCGGGAGCCGCCCGGGCGGGGCGCTCCCCGGTGGTCACTCGGTCCCCGCGCTCTCGGTGAGCACCAGCCGGAACCCGACGCCGCGCACCGTCTCGATCACCACCGCTCCGGCGAGCTTGCGGCGCAGGGCGGCCACATGCACGTCGAGGGTCTTGGTCGGGCCGAACCAGTTGGCGTCCCAGACCGCCTCCATGATCTGCTCCCGCGACATCAGGGCGCCGGGCTCCTCGGTGAGAAAGGCCAGCAGGTCGTACTCCTTCGGGGTGAGCGCGACCTCCGCCCCGTCCAGCCGGACCCGGGCGGCCTTGCGGTCCAGCAGAAGCCGGGAGCCGTACCGGTCCGGGCCGCCGGCCGCGGCACTCTGCGCGGGCTGGACCCGGCGCATCACCGCGCGAATCCGGGCGATCACCTCACGGACGCCGAAGGGCTTGGAGACATAGTCGTCCGCCCCGATCTCCAGGCCCACCACCCGGTCGGTCTCGTCGCTGCGGGCGCTGATGACGATGATCGGCACATTGCCGCGCCGGCGCAGCTCCCGGCAGACGTCGAGGCCGTCGGTGTCCGGCAGCCCCAGATCCAGCAGCACCAGGTCGTAGGGCTCGGTGACGGCCAGCGCGGCCGTCCCGGTGGAGGCCCATTCCACGGCGAAGCCGTAGCGCAGCAGCCCGCGCCGCAGCGACTCGGCGACGGGCTCGTCGTCCTCCACCAGCAGTACCCGCAATGCATGCACGGATGCACCCTAGTGTGCGGAGGCCGCACCCATGTACGACAAGCCCGTACCCCCGGGGTTCGGGGGTCAGTTCCGGCGGCCGTGCACGA
This sequence comes from Streptomyces sp. NPDC001889, assembly GCF_053594535.1. Lineage (NCBI taxonomy): Bacteria > Bacillati > Actinomycetota > Actinomycetes > Kitasatosporales > Streptomycetaceae > Streptomyces > Streptomyces sp. NPDC001889. The sequence continues at coordinate 56,826 of NZ_JBSFER010000002.1, read as the reverse complement.
ACAGCTGGGGCTCGGCCGCCGCCTCCGGATGGTCCGGGGTGAAGAGGGTGCTCCGCTCCGCGAGGACCTCGAAGCCGGACGCGGCGACCAGGGCGGTGAACTCCCCGGGGCCGAAGCTGGTCAGCCGCACCGGCCGTCCCATGAACACCCCTTCGACGCCCTCCACGTCCAGCGGGACGGTCGCCGCGGCGAGCAGGCCCCCGGGGACCAGCGCCCGGCCGAGCCGCCCCAGGAGCCGGGACTGCTCGTCGCGGTCCATCTGGAGCAGCGAGAAGTAGACACAGACCGCGTCGAAACTCCCCTCTTCCAGGGGAAGTTCACGGATGTCGGCGTGGCGGAAGACGGCGGACGGCACCTGCCGGGTCGCCAGCTCCACCATCACCGGCGACACATCGACACCCAGCACCTCGTGTCCCGCGTCCGCCAGCCGCCGCGCGGTCGGCCGGCCCGTGCCGCTGCCCACGTCCAGGACCCGGCTGTGCGGTGCGAGCCGCTCCAGCAGCCACTCCAGTGAGGCGTGGTGAGCCGGGGAGTCGGCGAAGGCCTGCTCGTACGCGGCGCCCAGGGCGTCGAAGACCTCTGCGGCGGGGGGACGTCGGTCCTCGGCCATCGGCGTGCTTCCTTCCGTTGCCCTGCGAGGGTGGGCATCGTCTCATGATCCGCCCACCGGCGGGCCGGGTCCCCGGGGCCCCGGGAGCCCGCCCGCCGGTGGACCGCGTACCGCCGGGCCGGTGGTGGACCCACCGGGTGCCGGCGGTGCTCCGGGGCGTTCGGATCAGTCGTCGTAGGACAGTCCGTGCCCGATGGGGTAGAGCACTCGGCCGGGATCGTCGGCGCACTGCACGGGTACGGGCAGCTCACCGCGGGGTTCGGCGCGGCCCGCGATCACCCGGGCGGCGGCCCGCAGCTCCACGCTGGTCCAGCAGTAGGTGGCGAGGGACGCTCCCACTCCGTCGAGGTGGGCGATGTCGTAGGGGTTGCGGACGGCGACATGGACGACCGGCACCCCGGTCGCGACCAGCCGCCGGACCAGGGACCGCTGGCCGTCGGCGGCGGCGATGTCGTGGGTCAGGACGACGATCGCGTCCTTGCCCCGGGCGGCGGCGACCGCCGCGTCGGCCCCCCGCTCGTCGGGAGTGATCCCGGTGGGCAGTGCCGTGACGGAGAAGCGCAGCTCGGTGAGGGCATCGGCCAGCGCCGGCAGGGCGCTGAGGCTCTCGTCGTGGGGGAATTTCTCATCGGCGCCGACGACCAGCAGATTCTTCCGGCGCCGCCTGTTCAGGGGCAGTAGTCCCGCCTTGTTGACCAGCAGGGTCGTGGTGTTCTCGGCGATGCGGTCGGCGGTGGCGAGGTGCCCGCGCGTGCCGACCCCGCGGTCCACCGCCGCCTCGGGGACATACGGGTCCCGGAGGAGTCCGAGCTTCTCCTTGAGGCGCAGGATGCGCAGGATCGCCTCGTCCAGGCGGGCCTCGGCGAGTTCGCCGTCCTGTACCGCCCTGAGGACCGCGTTCCACGCGAGCGGCAGGTTGTTCGGGTAGAGGAGCTGGTCCACACCCGCCTTCAGGGCGAGCACGGGCACCCGCTCCTCGCCGTACTTCTGCAGGACGCCCCGCATGTTGAGGGCGTCGCTCACGATGACGCCGTCGTAGCCGAGCTCCTCGCGCAGCACCCCGGTGATGATGGGACGGGAGAGCGTCGCCGGATCGTCGCTCGGGTCGAGCGCGGGCATCTGGAGATGCGCGGTCATGATCGAGTCGACGCCCGCCGCGATGGCCGCGCGGAAGGGCGGGGCGTCGATCCGCTGCCACTCCTCGCGGGTGTGGGTGATCACCGGGAGGCCGAAGTGGCTGTCCACCGCCGTGTCGCCATGGCCGGGGAAGTGCTTGGCGACGGCGGAGACACCCACCCGCTGGTACCCCTCGACCTGGGCGGCGACCATCCGCGTCACGGCGCCGGGATCGGCGCCGAAGGAGCGGACGTTGATGACCGGGTTGGCCGGGTTGACATTGACGTCGGCGACCGGGGCGAAGTTCTGCCGGATGCCCATCGCGGCCAGTTCGGTTCCGGCGATCCGGGCGGCGGTGCGGGCGTCGCGCGCCGAGCCGCCCGCGCCCAGGGCCATGGCGGCGGGCAGCTGGGTCGCCGGAGCGCCGATCCGGACGTTCGCGCCGTACTCCTGGTCGATGGAGATCAGCAGCGGCACCCCGGCGGAGGAGTCGAGAGCGGCCCGCTGGAGGCCGTTGGAGAGGCCGGCGATCTGGCGCGGGTTCCAGATGTTCCCCGACCAGACGAAGTAGATGACCCCGCCGAGGTGGAATCTGGCGACCGCCTCGGCGCCGGTGCTGACACCCATCAGCGCCCGGTTGGCCTCGGCGGCCTCGGGTACGGGGTCGGTGGCCGACGCGCCGCAGACGAAGGTGGCGAAGACCTGGCCGACCTTCTCCTCCGCGCTCATCCCCGCGATGAGCCGGCGGAGCCGCGCGTCCCGGGCCCCCGGGCTCTCGGCGGCGGCGGACGGGGTGCTGCCGTGGGCGACGACGGCCGTGGCGGCGGTCGCGGTGGAAGCGGCTATGAGGGTGCGTCTGGAGACACTCCGATGGTGCATGTTCTGCCCTTCCGGCCATGCCTGATATCGAGACAGAGAAGTGTCCGAAACCATTCGGACAGCCGGAAAGGTACTGATGGATCAATGGCCGGGCAAGGGAGTTTTCACCAGGAGGGGAAATAGGGCGGAATGGCCGGAGCTATTTTTAACTGATTCATATATTCCACTTACACTTTCCGGCTTCACCTGAACACCCACGGTGTCGGAGAGCCCCTCCACTCCCCTGGTCCGCGCCCCGAACAAGGGTGCGCCGAGCGGGCATTGGGCGAGTGGGAGAGGCGCCCGCTCGCCCGGCGCGGCCGGCTGTGAAAAGCCCCACGACGCTCCTGCCGGGAGAACCACCGTGCCGGGCGGGAACATGTCGGCGGCGGGATATTCGACAATCGGGGCACTACGGGATTCGGGGCTTGGCGGGCGGGGCCGGGAACGCCCGCCGCGCCCGGGAGAACGGGCGCGGCGGCCGGCCCGGTCCGGTGGGGCCCGGGGGCTGCTCAGCTTCGGGCGGTGGCCCAGGCACGGGCCCTCTCCACCGGGGACACCCCGTACTCCGCCTCGACGGCGCCGGCGATCAGATGGCAGAACAGATAGCGCTGGAGGGGGACGAGACCGAGCCGGGAGAGATGGGCGTAGAGCATGTTGATGGCCAGCCGGTGAGTGAGGAACCACTCGGAGCCGAGGACCTCGGTCGTGTAGCGCCCGGTGCCCAGGAGGACCTCGTGGAAGTCGACGGTGTGGCGCTGGACCATCCCCGGCTCCGGCGCCGCGCCGTCCAGATCGATCTCCCCGCCGGCGATCAGCGGCGCGGCGATCTCCTTCTGCCGCGCGACGAGCCGGAGCCACTCCCGGACGTGCCTCGGCGAGCGGTCCTCGTCGACCCGGGCCACCCGGTCGCGGACGAGCGCGCGCAGGGGCGCGGCCTGCCGCTGGTACGCGGCCTCGAACCCCGCCCGGACGCCGTCGCGGTCCTCGCAGTAGGAGCAGAACGCCTCGGCGTGCGAACGGAAGGACATATAGCCGCGGGCGATCGGGGGGACGCTGGTGTGCGCGAAGGCGATCATCAGATCGAGCGCCACCCGGAACAGGCTCAGCTCCCCCCGGCGGATGGCCTCCAGCGTCGGGAACGCCAGCGCCGTGCTCTCGGCGTGGAAGGTGTCGAGGAGATCGATGAGCCGGTCGTCGCGGAGAATGTGACGGCGGTCCTCGTACGGCTCGGTCTGGAGCGTGTTGTCGGGGTACCAGGGACCCAGCGGGCCGTGGTCGCTCTCCCGGACGGCGAGCAGCCGCTGCCGCTCGGTCACGGCGGCCTCGTCGAGGACGGTGGTCGAGGGGTGGTCCCGCAGATGGCGGCCGAGCCTCGCGGTGGCCTCGGGCAGCACCTCCCGCTCCCAGACGTCCGCGTCCGCGCGGAGGTTGAGCCGCAGATGCGGGCCGCGCCGCCAGTGCCGGACGATGTACGGCTGCCGTACCCGGTCGCCCAGATCGGCCAGGAGGGGGCGGACGGCGTCCAGGATGAGGTCGTCCTTGGCCTCGCTGTAGTAGCGGATCTGGATGCTGCGCCAGTCGGTCACGGGCTCTCCCTGAGGTCGAGGAAGGTCATGGCGGTCAGATAGCGCAGATGGGCTTCCTGGGGGCCGGACAGGCCGAGCCGGTTGCAGAGCAGGTGGACACAGCGCAGCAGCAGGATCGTCCTGTCGCCGTGCGGGCCGGCGCCCGGGTGGAAGGACGAGCCGGCGGGCGCTGGACGGAAGCGGCCGGCCGCCTGGAGGGTGCGGATCTCGTGGTGCAGGGTGCGGATCGAGCGCGCCCACGCGCCGGTGAGCCCGTCCGGGGCGGGGTCGGCGGCGATCCGGCGGCAGCGGATGGCCTGGGCGGTCAGCGCGGCGCGCTGGCGGGCGAAGGCCGCCGCCCGCCCGGCCCCGGCCGTGGCGGGGTCGTCCCAGCGGTCGCGGGTGCGCTCCAGCACCGAGGTGACGCGGTCGTGATCCGGTTCCCCGGCCGTCAGCGCGAGCATCAGGGAGGCCAGGGCGAAGCCCAGCCGGCGTTCGGGTGCCGCGGTGCGTTCCAGGACCGCCAGGGCGATACGGCTGGAGTCGGTGAAGTGGCGCTCGACGGCGTCGACCGCCTCGGGCCCGCCGAACACCGCGTACTCCGGCCGGTAGGGGATGTCCTCCACACCGTCGGCGAGCCGCAGCCGCCGGTCGTAGTACGGCAGTTCCTCGGCGCGCGCCAGGCTCTCGGCGGTGAGCGCGTAGCGGTCCGGGTCCCAGCGCTCGGTGGTGGGGTGCTCCTCCAGGTGCTTCTCCAGCGCGGCCCTGGCCCGGTCCCGTACGTCGGCGCCGTCGGCGGGGCGCAGCCGCAGCCGCAGATGCGGGCCGCCCTCCCAGTAGCGGAGGAAGAAGAACCGGTCGAGCAGCCGGTCGGCGTCCAGGGAGCGGACCAGGTCGCCGACCGCGCCGACGATCAGCCGGTCGGTGCCGCCCCGGTGGAAGACGTGCAGCGAGGTCCACGCCTCCGCCATCTCAGACCTCCCGCGGGCCGGTCAGCTCGACCACGAACTCGGTGACATGGCGTCCGTGCCCGCCCAGGTCGGTGGCCATGGTGAAGTCCGGGAGCTGCTCGTGGAAGACGACGCAGGGGCCGCTGTCGCGGAGCCGGCGGTCGAGCAGCGCGACCAGCGCGGGATTCGCGAGATCCAGATAGGTCGGCTTGGCGAGCCGGGACGTCCGCCAGGGGTCCTCGCACCAGGAGCCGGGGTCCAGGGACGACACGAAGCAGCGGGCCGGGATGGCGTGCTCGGCGAACCACTGGGCGAGGAGCAGCAGATGGGACGCCTCGGACTGGCCCCTGCCGCGACGGGGAACCGCCTCCAGCGGCGCGTACCAGGCGGCGCGGGACACGACCACCCGCCCGACCTCGACCCGGGCGGCGCGGATCACGCCGTCGGGTGTGCGCTCCGGCGGCGGGGAGAAGACGGCCCACGTCGGGACGGTGGTGCTCGGCAGATCGCCGAAGAGCTGGAGCAGCAGCCGGGCGGTGCGGGGCAGGAACAGCGCCGCCATCATCCCGGTGTGCAGGGGGAGCACGCGCCGGTCCGCCGCGTCGAGCAGCAGGAGACGGCCGGTGCCGGGGTCGTGGCGGACGGCCAGGTCCCCCAGCGCCATCCGCTCGGCGGGCGGGCGGCCGGGGACGACCCCGGGGTAGTCGATCTCGTACGCGGCGGCGGGCGAGCGCAGATTGACGTTGGTGCCGAAACTCCCCGAGAACTCGGCGGACACCTCCTCGTCGCCGCCGGCCGTCCGGTTGCCGGGACCGCTCCCCAGCAGGCGGTGCACCCGGCTGCGCATGGCGCCGTGCCCGACGGCCACACCGTTCAGCACCAGCCGTGCCGGATGCGCGGAGACCTGCTGGACGAAGCAGGCCAGGGAGCGCGCCGGCCGTCCCGACCGCCATCGGTCCAGCAGGGCGGGATCGATCCGCACCGTTCCGTCGGGATCGGGCCGCCGCTCGCGCAGGGCGGCCGAGGCCCGGTCCCGGGCCTCCTGGAGCGCGCGCAGCTCCGGGACCGCGCTCGTCTCCTCCGTCGCCCGGTACAGCAGGGCGTGCAGCTCGGCCGCGGGTGTGCCGGGCGGCGCGCCGGCCGTCCACGCGGCGAGCGAGCGGTGGAAGCGCCCGAGGGGGACGACGGCGCCGGGGCCGAACCGCTCGGCGAACAGCTTCCCGGCGAGCAGCCCGGTGGCCGCGTTCCGCTGGAACCCGCCGAGGAACCTCCGGACCGTGTGCAGATCCTCGATCGCCGGGCGCCATGTCTCCTCGCCCAGCAGCGGAACGGGCGAGTCGAAGACGGCGTTCTCGTGGAAGAGGTTCTTGTCCGGCAGCCGGTTCTCCCCGGCCAGCTCCGTCAGGGCCGCCCGGACCCGCTCCTGGACCGCCACCCGGTCGGCGGCGCCGGGGTAGTCGTCCAGGGCCCGGCCGAGGTCCGCCAGCGAGCGGGCGACGGGGTGCGGCGCGAGGGCGGCGGCCAGGTCGGCGGAGGGGCGGAGGGACTGGTCGGCGACGGGTGGATGGATCTCCAGCAGGCCCGGAACGGCCAGCCGTTCCAGCTCCCGGGGCGCGATCCCCAGCCGGTCGCGGATGTCGGCGACCCGGTGCCGGGAGCCGTCGCCCAGGACCTCCAGCAGTCTCCGCAGGCTCTCGGTGGGGACGACGCTGTGGTAGCGGTCCTCGGTCCGGCTGAGGAACCACAGCCGGTGTCCGTCCCCGGCCAGGCTCGGATTGATCCTGACCTCGAAGAGCCCGGCGAGGTCATCGTCGCTCCCGGCGAGGTCGGTGAGGAGCAGCCGCAGGAGCCGGACGTCCGGCTCGACGGCGCCGCGCCACTCCCACGGTCCCGTCCAGCGCGCCGCCTCCGCCTTCGCCCGCGCGTCCCACCGGCCGAGGCCCGTCATCGTGAAGGTGGCGTGCGGGCTGGTCTTGGCGACGACCCGCGCGAGGTACTTGGTGAGGCGCAGCGCGACCTTGGGCGGCGGTGCGGTCCCGGGCGGGGACGCCAGCCAGCGGCGGAGCGCCGCCGACAGCGCGGGACTGGCCTGGAGCAGACCGTGGACGAAGGCGTCGGCGGCGACCCAGCGGCGCAGCGCCTCGTGCGCGGCCCGCCGTTCCCGCTCCAGGACGCCGGGCAGGTCAGCGGTCAGCCGGCCGAGCCGGTCGTGGTCGGCCAGCCACTCCTTCAGCCGGATCGCGAGCGCGGGCTCCAGGGGGAGGGCGAGCAGGGCGGGCGGCGGGCGGCGTGTTCCGTACAGGGCTCTGCGCAGACCCACCAGCCGTGGTCGCAGCGGGCCGGAGGAGAGACCGATCGGGCCTTCGAGGGCCACGGCGAGATCGCGGCCCGCTCGGACGAGCCGGCCGCGATCCGCGATGATCTCCTGGACGGTGTGCCAGGTGGCGGTGCACCTCAGCTCGTCCAGGGCGGAGACGGGCAGGGCGGCGATCCTGGCCACCACGGTCTCATCCGCTCCGGGCCCCCGTGTCACTTCGGTCACCGGCACCCGGCTTCCCCGACTCTCGGGTTCTCAGATCTCAGGCTCAGGTCTCAGGCTCGGGTCTCAGACGAGCCAGCTCTTGCCGGAAGGAGTCCCGGAGGCGCCGATCTCGGTGTTGCCGAGGCCCATCGCCGCGGCCTCCACCAGTCCTTCACCGCCCGGCAGCTCGACCGACACCACATCCAGCTCCCCGAGGTCGAGGTCCCACTGCGTTTCCCTCTCGGCCATCTTGTCCTCCAGACAGGTCGGGCGCGAAACATTCCTATGAGCACAACTAACACGGAGGACGAACCGAGTCCATGGAAGGATTCCCCTTGCCCACAATTGATCGCCACAACAAAGGAATGAATCAGAAAAGCAAATTCTCGGAACGGATTTCTTGCGAACTTCAGTTCTTCTGACGCACATCCGATCGGATATCCGGATGGCGGCGACGGTCCCGCCCCCGGCCGGGTGCCGGGGGCGGGACCGCCCCCGGCCCCTCCGCTACGTCCGCCGCGCCCGGCGCCGGGTGGTCAGTCCGTAGCAGACGAACAGGACGGCCGTGAAGGCGAGGCCGATCCCCGCCGCCTGGCGCATGTCGGGAACCTCCACCGCGGTGGCGGCGACGGCGAGCACCCCGAGGACGGCCACGATCGCCAGCTTCCCGCCCGCCGGGACGCTGAAGCCGGTGAACTCCTCCGGGTGCGCCGTCCGGTGGCGCCGGAAGGCGATGTACGACGCGAGGATCAGCAGCCACACCAGCAGCACCGCGAAGAGGGCGATCGACATCAGGATGCCGAAGAGACCGCTGACGTCGTAGAAGGCCAGCAGCGCGGCGGCGGCGATGCCCAGCGTCGAGGCGGCCAGGGCGACCGCCGGGACTCCGCGCCGGCTGAGCCTGGCCATCGGCGCCGGGGCCAGACCGTCGCCGCCCAAGGAGTGCAGCAGCCGGGAGGCGCCGTACAGATGGGCGTTGGCGGCGGACATGGCGGCGATGAGGACGACCGCGTTGGTGAGGGTCGCCGCCGCGGGCACACCGACCTCCGAGAAGACCCGCACGAAGGGGCTCGTCTCGACGCTCCCGTCACCGCCCGCCAACGTGCGCCACGGGGTCAGCGCGAGCACCAGGGTGATGGAGAGGAGGTAGAAGAAGCTCAGCCGCCAGGCCAGCTGGCGCATCGCGGTACGGATGGTGCGCTGCGGGTCGATCGCCTCGGCGGACGCGATGGCGACGACCTCGAAACCGGCGTACGCGAACATCACCACCGACATGGCCAGCCAGATCGAACTCGCCCCGTGCGGGAGGAAGCCGTCGTCGCCGAGGTTCGCGAAGCCGGTGGCCTCGCTGTCGGGCAGTCCGAAGAAGACCAGCAGGGCGGCGCAGAGGATGAACGCGCAGAGCGCGACCACCTTGATGGTGGAGAGCCAGAACTCGGTGGTGCCGAAGGACTTCACGCTGATGATGTTGACCGCGAGGACCACCGCCGCGATCGCCAGGATCGCCAGCGACATCGGGACCTCGGGCCACCACCACCGGATGTAGAGCGCGGAGGCGACGACCTCCGTCCCGATGACGACCACCGCGCTGAACCAGTACAGATACCGGCTGAGGAACCCGGCCCACGGGCCGAGATAGCGGTGCGCGATGGTGCCGAACGAGCCCTGGACCGGGTGGGCGGCGGACATCTCGCCGAGCAGGACGGCGATGATGGCGACCAGCACCGCGCCGATCGCGTACGAGACGATCACGGCGGGACCGGCGACGGATATCGCGGAGCCGGAGCCGAGGAAGAGCCCGGTGCCGAGCGCGGAGCCCAGTCCGATCATGGTGGTCTGCCGGTGGGTGAGGGAACGGACCAGACCCTCACCGCCGGGCGCCGGTCTGACGCCTCCGGCATCGGAGGAGGTCGGGGAGGACGGGGAAGGCGGGGCGGGCGGGGAAGGCGGGGCGGGCGGTGCGGAGTCGCTGGGAGCGGCCATGGCGGTGGTGCCCTTCTGGAGGATGGCGGGGAGCGGGCGAAGGAGGGTCGGGGCTCAGAACTCGCTGGTGCGGAACGGCCGGTCCGGCGCGTCCAGGTCCGGGGTGCCCAGGACCTTGCGCGAGGACAGCGCGTAGATGCCGTGGTTGGTCAGCGTCCAGGCGATGTTGCGGTCCCACTCCACGTAGACGCCGTGGGTCTGGTTGCCGTACGCGTACTCGGGGGTCCCCTGGCCGTGCGCCTTCGGGACGAAGTAGGCGGAGATCTCCGGCGACGCGGGGTCGGAGACATCGAAGAACTGCACGCCCGCGTTGTAGAAGCCGTAGCTCAGCACCCCGGGGGTGTGCCGGCCGGGGTTGGTGTAGTAGCCGGTGCGCTTGGGGCCGAAGCTGCCGCGGCGCTGGCAGTAGTCGGTGATGCCGGCGGCCTTCGGCGGGGTCGGGCGGGGCAGGACGCCGACGACGCGGGGGCGCTTCGGGTCCCGGGCGTCGATCTGGTAGACGTCCTTGTACGGCTCGTAGCAGTCCTCGGTGAGCGGGTAGCCGGAGTAGTAGATCATTCCGGTCCTCTCGTACTGGGAGACGTCGATGTTGTCGCCCTCGGTGCCCGCGACCGAGGCCGGCAGGTCCAGATGGCTGACCGTTCTCATGTCCGAGGGGTTGGAGACGTCCAGCACGGTCAGGCCGTAGCCGCCCATGGCGGCGAAGGCGTAGCGCCCGCCCTTCTCCACGGGCCTGGGGAGGAAGAGCGGCATCCGGGCGCCCATCCAGCTGGTCCGGTTCCCGCAGCGCGGGTTGTCGCGGTACGCGGCGTCCTCGCCGGTCCGCTGGCCCGGCAGGTGCCAGGTGTCGAGGAGCTTCGGGCGGGCCGGGTCGGACATGTCCCAGGACTGGTAGCCGGCCGAGTGCAGATTGGTCGGGTACTCGGTCCCCGACCAGCTGTCGTCCGGCGCCGTGGCGATGAACATGTACTTCTCGCCGGTCCAGTACGGCACGTCGATCGAGCCGGAGCCCTGCTGCGCCCTGGCCGGGTCGCTCCTGAGGGGGTCGGCCTGGGTGGAGTCGGTGGAGACCGTCGACAGCAGCCGCCAGTCCTTCTTGCGCGGCCCGTCCAGCCGGTACACCTTGAACCCCTTGAGACCCGGCTTGGCGCGCACCTTCCGCACGCCCTCGGGGTTGTTGAACTTGTCGCCGGGCGGCTGGTCGGAGAGTTCCGAGATCTGGCGCTTGCTCTCGAAGCTCTGGACCATCACATACGCGTTCAGCTTCCTGTTCCACTGGATGGTGGAGGCGCCCCAGTAGTCGTGCGCGGCCCAGTCGGCGTTCGCCCGGGTCTCGTCGCCGCCCACGTCCCCGCGGCTCAGCCGCTCGACCACCCTGACCTTTCTGACATCGGTGATGTCGTAGACACGGCCCTCGGAGCGGCCGTACTGGAAGAGGTAGCGGCGGCCGTCGAAGTCGACGATGTTCTGCCAGCTGTGGAAGTAGTCGGGGGTGAAGCCCGCTCCCTCGTAGGCGCCTTCGACCTTCATGTTCCTGATGTACGAGCGGGTGTCGTACTCCGCGTTGAGGCCGGGGAAGGGGTGGTTGGACCCCTCGTCGACCGGGGTGAGGGCGGGGTGCCGGAAGCCGCCGTCCAACTGCATGCCGTACGCGCCGGGATCGGCCGGCCCGGGCCTGCGGTCGGCGCACACGTCCACGATGTCCGGGTCGGCGGCCGGGGTGGTGGCGGCGGTGTCCGCGCCGGACACCCCGGGGCTGAGGAGGGTGGCCGTGGTGGCGGCGGCGACCAGCGCGGCCAGGGCGGCGTTTCTGCGGAGGGAACGCATCTGACGGTCCTTTCGGAGGAGGAAGGGAGCGGGATGTGCGCGCGGTGCGCCCCTGGGGCGGGCGGGGGTGGGACCGGTCAGGTGACGGTGGGACGCGTCCGGAAGGCGGGGGCCAGGTGCTCGCCGCCGGTCACCACGGCGCGCAGCTCCCGTACGGCGCGCAGCACGTCGCCGTGGGTGACGTACAGGGCGTTGAACCCGAAGCGGAGCAGGTCGGGGGCGCGCATGTCGCCGATGACGCCGCGGGCGGTGAGGGCGGCCACCAGCGGGTACGCCTCCGGGTGGCGCAGGGCGACCTGGCTGCCGCGGCGCGCCGGGTCGCGCGGGGTGGCCAGGGTGAAGCCGAGGCCGTCGAGGAGTGTGCCGGCGCACTCCTGGAAGAAGCCGGTCAGGGAGAGGCTCTTCTCCCGCACGGCCGTCATCTCGACCCCGTCGAAGGCCGTCAGCGCGGCCTCCAGGGCGAGCAGCGACAGCAGCGGCGGGGTGCTGACGCGGGCCCTGGCGATGTCCGCGGCGGGGGTGTACGTGCCGGACATGGCGAACGGCTCGGCGTGCCCGTGCCAGCCGGTGAGGGGGTGGTCGAAGTCGGCCTGGTGCCGGCGGGCGACATAGGCGAACGCGGGTGCCCCGGGGCCGCCGGAGAGGTACTTGTAGCCGCAGCCGACCGCGAAGTCCGCCTCCATGGCGTCGAGTTCGACGGGCAGGGCGCCCGCCGCGTGGCACAGGTCCCAGTGCGTCAGGGCCCCGGCGGTGTGCGCGGCGGCGGTGAGCGCGGCCATGTCGTGCAGCTCCCCGGTGCGGTAGTCCACCGGGGCGTAGGCGGCGACGGCGACCTGACCGGCCTCGGCGGCCAGCACCGACGCGGCCTCGCGCGCCGGCACCCGGCGGACCTCCAGACCGAGGAGCCGGCCCACCGAGTCGGCGATGTACTGGTCGGTGGGGAAGTGGTCGGGGTCGGTCAGCAGCAGCCGGCGGCCGGGGCGCATCCGGGCGGCGGCGAGCAGGGTGTTGAAGAGCTGGACACTGGTGGAGTCACCGGCGACCACCTGCCCGGGGGCCGCGCCGATCAGCCGGCCGACGGCGTCGCCCGTCCGGGCCGGCGCCTCCCACCAACCGTTGCCGTTCCAGGAGCGGATGAGGTCGGTGCCCCACTGGCGGTGCACGGCGTCCTCGACGGCCGCCGGGACGGCGGAGGGCAGGGCGCCCAGGGAGTTGCCGTCGAGGTACACCACCCCTTCGGGGAGGAGGAAGCGGGCGCGGACATGGGCCAGGGGGTCTGCGGCGTCCAGCGCGGCGGCGCGTTCGGTCAGCACGGGGTGTCTCCGTCGGGGTGGGAGGGGGCGGTGGCGGTGGCGGCGGGGTGGGCGCCGGGGCGGGGACCGGTGTCGCGGTCCCGGGCGAGATCGAGCGCGATGTCCGTGAGCAGGTCCTCCTGCCCGCCGACCAGCCGCCGCCGTCCCGCCTCGACCAGCAGGTCGCGGGTGTCGAGACGGTGGCGCAGGGCCGTGGTCTCCGCGTGCCGCAGGAAGCTGGAGTAGACCCCGGCGTATCCGAGGGTCAGCGTCTCCCGGTCGACCCGCACGGGCCGGTCCTGGGTCGGCCGCACCAGCTCCTCGGCGGCGTCCATCAGCGGGAACAGCGCGCAGCCGTGTTCCCAGCCCATGAGGTCGAGGACCGCGACCACCGGCTCCAGCGGCGCGTTCCCGGCGCCCGCGCCCTGTCCTGCGAGGGAGGCGTCGACCCGGTGCGCCCCGGCCTCCACCGCCACGATGCTGTTGGCCACGCCGAGACCGAGGTTGTGGTGGGCGTGGATGCCGATCTCGGTGGCCGGGTCGAGGACGTCGCGGTAGGCGCGCACCCGGTCCCGTACCCCGTCCATGGTCAGCCGGCCGCCGGAGTCGGTGACATAGACGCAGTGCGCGCCGTACGACTCCATGAGGCGGGCCCGCGCGGCCAGTTCGGCGGGTGGGGCCAGATGGGACATCATCAGGAAGCCCGACACGTCCATGCCCAGTTCGCGGGCGAGGCCGATGTGCTGGGCGGAGATGTCGGCCTCGGTGCAGTGGGTGGCGACACGGACGGATGTGACGCCGAGGGAGTGGGCGCGGCGCAGATCGTCGGCGGTGCCGATGCCGGGCAGCAGCAGGGTGGTGAGCCTGGCCCGGTCGAGCACTCCGGCCGCCGCCTCCAGCCACTCCCAGTCGGTGTGCGCGCCGGGGCCGTAGGTGACGGAGGAGCCGGAGAGGCCGTCGCCGTGGGCGACCTCGACGGCGTCGACGCCCGCCGCCTCCAGGGCGGCGGCGATCGCCCGGACCTGATCGAGGGTGTAGCGGTGCGACACGGCGTGCATGCCGTCCCGCAGGGTGACGTCCTGGACGTAGACCTTGGTCATCGGACCCGGCTCCGTTCGGCCAGGCGCTCGGCGGTGCGCAGCGCGGCGGAGGTCATGATGTCGAGGTTTCCGGCGTAGGCCGGGAGGTGGTGGGCGGCGCCCTCGACCTCCAGATAGACGGAGACGAGGAGCCGTCCGCCGCCCGCGAGACCGGTCAGCGGGTCACCCGACGGCAGGGCGCGGAACTGCGGTTCCTGCTTGAGCCGGTAGCCGGGCACATAGGCGGCGACGGAGGCGGCCATCGCGTGCACGGACGCGGTGATCCGCTCCGTGTCGCAGTCGTCGACGACGCAGTGCACGGTGTCGCGCATCAGCAGCGGCGGCTCCGCCGGGTTGAGGACGATGATCGCCTTGCCGCGGGCGGCGCCGCCCACCCGTTCCAGGGCGCGGGAGGTGGTCTCGGTGAACTCGTCGATGTTGGCCCGGGTGCCGGGTCCCGCCGACCGCGAGGCGATCGAGGCGACGATCTCCGCGTAGTGGACCGGTGTCACGGCCGAGACGGCGGCGACGACCGGGATGGTGGCCTGGCCGCCGCAGGTGACCATGTTGACGTTCCGGGCGCCGAGGTGCTCGTCGAGGTTGACGGACGGGACGACATACGGGCCGATGGCCGCCGGGGTCAGGTCGACGAGGGTCTTGCCGTACGGTGCGAGCGCCGCGGCGTTGCGGTGGTGCGCGGCGGCGGAGGTGGCGTCGAAGACCACGCCGATCTCGTCGAAGCCGTCGAGCGCCAGCAGTCCGGCCACTCCGTCCGCGCGGGTGGGCACCCCGAGCCGGCGGGCCCGCGCGAGCCCCTCCGACTCCGGGTCGATGCCGATCATCGCGGCGGCGGTGACGCTCCCCCGCCCTCTGATGATCTTGATGAGGAGATCGGTGCCGATGTTGCCCGATCCGATCACTGCCGCTCTCATCGGACGGCCTCCTTCGCCCGGGGGGCCAGACCGAAGAAGCGGACGGCGTTGCCGCCGAGGACGGCCGCGCGTTCCGCCGGGGCGAGCGCGCTCTCCCGTACCAGCCGGCCGATCTCCTCCTCGCCGAGCGGGAAGGGGTGGTCCGAGCCGAGCAGCACCCGTTCCGGGCCCATCACGTCCACGAGGAGCCGCAGCGCTCCGGGGTCGAAGACGGCCGAGTCGACGGAGAAGCGGTCGGTGTAGTGCGAGGGCGGGTGCGGGGTGTCGGCGCGTACGAGGTCGCGGCGGTGCCAGGCGTTGTCGGCGCGGCCCAGGAGGTACGGGAAGCTGCCGCCGCCGTGGGCGAACATCAGCCGCAGCGACGCGGGGAGGCGTTCGAAGGCGCCGGAGAGGATCAGCGACAGGATCGTCAGATGGGTCTCGCCGGCCATGCCCGCCAGCCAGGCGAGCATGTACCGGGAGAACCTCGGCCCGGAGGGCAGGTCCCAGGGGTGGACCAGGACCGCCGCGTCCTGCTCGGCGCAGTGCGCGAGGAATTCGAGCAGCGCCCCGTGGTCGAGGTCGCGGTCGCCGAGGTGGTTGCCGATGTGGACGCCGTGGAAGCCCTGGCGCATCGCCTCGCTGAGCGTCTCGCAGGCGGCCTCGGTGTTCTGGAGCGGGACCTGGCACAGCGGGGCCAGCCGGTCCGGGGCGTGGGCGGCGTACCGCAGCAGATGGGAGTTGACGGTGCGGCACCAGTCGATGGCGCGTTCGGGTGCGAGACCGTAGCCGAAGAGCATCGGGGTGCTGGACAGCACCTGCGTGCCGACACCGAGCCGGTCCAGGTCGGCGACGCGGGCCGCCGGGTCCCACAGTGTGCGGCCCACCGGGCGGTACTCGGCGGAGCCGGCCATCATCATCCCGGCGTCCGGTCCGTCCGTGGTGCGCAGCCAGGGGCCGTCGTCGGAGCCGGTGAGCAGCCGGGACTCGGCGCGGCCGATCTCCGGGAAGACATGGGCGTGCACATCGACGACGGTCATGCGCCGGCCTCCTCGTCGCGGCGGGTGCGGGGCCGCAGCTCCTCGGGCCAGTCCCGGCCCGGGTGGACCGCGCCGCACCGCGGGCAGGTGCGGGCGTCGGCGTCGGCGTAGAAGGCGCCGAACACCGGCGGCAGGTCGTCGACGATCGAGGTGAGCTGGACCTCGCTGCGGTGCACCAGGTGGTGGCACTCGACGCAGTACCACTCGAAGGCGTCGCGGTGTCCCGGCGGCCGGGCGAACTCGACGACGAGGCCGACGCTGTCCTCCTCCGGCCGCTGCGGGGAGTGCCGCAGATGCGCCGGGGCGAGGAACACATCGCCCTCCCGGATGTGGATGTCGCGCGGCGGCCGGCCCGGCTCCTCCATGACGCGGAGCACCATGTCGCCCTTGAGCTGGTAGAAGAACTCCTCGATGGGGTCGTCGTGGAAGTCGGTGCGCCGGTTGGGGCCGCCCACGACGGTGACCATCAGATCGGCGTCCCGCCAGATCTGGACATTGCCGACCGGTGGCCTGAGCAGATGGCGGTGTTCCTCGATCCAGGACTGGAGGTTGAACGGTGTCATGGTCATCGGCGCTGTTCCTCGGTCTGGGGAAGGTGGGCCACGGCGCTGATCTCGATCAGCAGATGGGGGTGGGGGAGCTGGTGCACGGCGACGGTGGTGCGGGCCGGCCCGTCCTCGTCGAAGTACTCGGCGTAGACCTCGTTGTAGCCGCCGAAGTCGTTCATGCCGACGAGGTACGCGGTGACCGACACCAGGTCGTCCAGGCGCCCGCCGACCGCCGCCAGCAGGCTCGCGATGGTGTCGAGCACGGCCCGGGTCTGGACGCGGATGTCCAGGTCGGTCACGCCCATCGGGTCGGCGCTCGCGCCGGCGAAGGTGCCATCGGGGCGGCGGGAGCTGGTGCCGGAGACGAAGACGAGGTCACCCGCGCGCCTCAGGTGCGGGAAGCGGCCGCGGGGCGGGGCGGCGCCGGGGACGATCACGCGCCCTCCCCGGTGGTGGTCCGGGCGGCCCCGGTGGTGAACTGGACGGTGCCGAGGCCCGCGACGGTGGCCCGGACGCAGGTGCCGGGCGGCAGGGGGACGGCGGCGGTCGCCGCGCCGGCGAGGATCACGGTGCCGGGCTCCAGCGGACCGGCGAGCCGGGCCGCGGCGGCGAGCGCCCGCAGCGGGTGCCCGAGGATCGCGGCGGTGGAACCCGCCTCGGCGGGGTGTCCGCCGAGTTCGAGCAGGACGCCGAGGTTGCCCAGGTCGCCAAGGGCCCGCCAGGGCCCCACGGCGTAGGCCGCCGCCGAGGTGTTGTCGGCGATCACCTCGGGGAGGGAGAACCGGAAGCCGTCGTAGCGGGAGTCGATGACCTCCAGCGCGGGCGCCACGGCCGCGACCGCCGCCGCCGGGTCGGCGTCGCCGGGGCGCAGGGTCGCGCCCAGGAGGAAGGCCACCTCCGGCTCGACCCGGGGATGGATCAGCCCCGAGAGGTCGTACCGTCCCCCGTCGGGGATCTCCATCCGGTCGGTGAGCCGTCCGTGGATCAGATCGGCCACGCCCATCTGGCGCATCTTGGCGGCGCTGGTGAATCCCAGCTTGACGCCGGTGATCCGCTCCCCCCGGGCCAGCCGCCGCAGGACCAGGGCCTCCTGGACGGCGTACGCCTCGGCGGTGCCGGTCAGCCCGCTGCCGCCGCCCGGCAGCGGGCGCGCCTCCAGCGCGGCGGTGTCGAGGGACTCGGCCAGCGCGTCGGCGCTCATCGGAGTGCCCCTTCCCGGCCGGCGGGCCCGAAGGCCGCGCGCACGGAGCCCAGGCCGTCGATCCGGGCCTCGAACACATCACCGGGCCCGACGGCCGCCATGGGCCCGAGCGCGCCGGTGAGGACGGTGTCCCCCGCCCGCAGCGGACGGCCGAGCCGTACGAGCGTGTCGGCCAGCCAGACGGCGGCGTGCAGCGGGTTCCCGAGGCAGGCCACGCCCGCACCGGTGGAGACGGGCTCGCCCCCGCGCTCCAGCACCATGCCGGCGGTCCGCAGATCGAGGTCCCGCAGCGGCACGGGCCGGGTGCCGAGGACGTACGCGCCGCTGGAGGCGTTGTCGGCGATGGTGTCCACGGCCGAGATGTCCCAGTCGCGGATGCGGCTGCCGACCACCTCGATGGCGGGCAGCGCGAAGTCGGTCGCCCGGATCACCTCGGCCACCGTGTGCCGCTCGTGGAGGAGGTCGTGTCCGAGGACCAGGGCGACCTCGGCCTCGGCCCTCGGCTGGAGCACCGAGCCCCAGGGGATCTCGGCGCCGTCGGGCACGGCGGTGTCGTCGAGCAGCGCCCCGAAGTCCGGTGTGCCGACGCCGAGCTGACGCCGTACGGCGGCCGAGGTCAGGCCGATCTTCCAGCCGGTGAGGCGGCGGCCCCCGGCGCGGCGGCGGTCGGTGAGGACGGACTGGACGGCGTAGGCGGCGTCCAGGTCCCCGGGCGGGAGGAGGTCGCGGACCGGGGCGCAGGGGACGCCGGCGCGGTGCGCGTCGGCGAGGCGCTCGGCGGCCCTGGTCACCCGTTCGTCCGGCTGGTTGATGATCTCGTCCGTCGTGCTCACAGCTTCACGCACACATTCATCGGTTCGGAGAAGAAGTCGAGGGAGTGGTCGCCGCCCTCACGGCCGATCCCGGAGGCCTTCACCCCGCCGAAGGGGGTACGGAGGTCGCGCAGGTTCCAGGTGTTGACCCAGGCGGTGCCGACGTCGAGGGCGGCGGCGACCCGGTGCGCGCGGCTCACGTCGCCGGTCCACACCGTGGCGGCCAGCCCGTACGGGCCCGCGTTGGCGAGGGCCAGCGCCTCCTCCTCGGTGTCGAACGGCGCCAGGTGCACGACCGGTCCGAAGATCTCGTCCCGTACCGCCGGGTGGTCCTCCGGCAGTCCGGCCAGCACGGTGGGCTCCACCCAGAACCCGCCGTCCCGCTCGTCCCCGAAGCGCGGCACCCCGCCGCCCGCCAGGACCTCGCCGTCGGCGGCGGCCCGCTCCAGATGGCCCAGCACCTTGTCCCGGTGGGCGGCGGAGACCATCGGGCCGTAGCCGGACAGCTCCCTCGCCCCGGAGGCCAGCGCCGCCGCGAAGGCGTCGAGAACGGGCCGCTCCACGTACACCCGCTCGGTGCAGAGGCAGACCTGCCCGCTGTGGGTGAAGGCCGAGCGGAGGGTGCCCTCGACGGCCCGCTCCAGATCCGCGTCGGCGAAGACGAGCCCGGCGTTCTTGCCGCCCAGTTCGAAGGAGACCGGCGCCAGCCGGGCCGCCGCCGCCCGCATGATCGTCGACCCGGTGCGCGACTCGCCCGTGAAGGCCACGGCGTCCACCCCGGGGTGCTCGGTGAGCCACTGGCCGGCCCCGTCCGCGCCCGGTCCGTGCACCAGGTTGAAGACGCCCGCCGGGACCCGCGCGTCGGCCATCACCTCGGCCAGCAGACAGGCCGTGCCGGGGGTGAGTTCCGACGGCTTGGCGACCACCGTGTTGCCCGTCGCCAGGGCGGGAGCGACCTTCCAGGTGAGGAGGAGCAGCGGCAGGTTCCACGGCGAGATCACCGCGACCACGCCGAGCGGCTTGTGGACGGTGTAGTTCAGCGCGCCGCGCCCGTCGGGGGTGATGGTGTGCCAGGACCGCTCGCTCCGCCCGGCCAGAAGGTCCGCGTACGAGCGGAAATTGGCCACCGCCCGCGGAATGTCGACCGCCGAGGCCAGCTCGCGGGGCTTGCCGGTGTCGGCGCACTCGGCGGCGACGAACTCCTCGAAGCGCCGCTCGATCCCGTCGGCGATCCGGTGCAGCAGCCGTGACCGCTCCGCCGGGCTCCATCCGGCCCACGGCCCGCGCAGCGCCTCCCGGGCCGCGCGCACCGCCCGGTCGACCACCTCCCGGGGCGCCGCCGGCACCTCGCCGACGGCGCGTCCGGTGACCGGGTCGACGAGCGGGAACGGCACGCCGGACGCGTCGAACGCGCCTCCTACGTGATGCCGCACGGGTGAAGCCACCTTGCAGACCTCCATTGCCGAGCCAGGGGATGTCCGAAAATCGCCCCCGGGGTGTGCCGGTATAGTGCACCCACCCAGCTATGCCGATCCAATGCCGATCGGCGCGTGAGATATAGCGATCCTGGTATGTCGCGGGACCGGCCTCTTCCGGCCGCCCCGCCTCACCGGAAGGAGCCCGCGGGGATGGACCTCCTGGACGGCCGGCTGAAGTTCCGGCATCTGTCCCTGCTCATCGCGGTGCACGAGCACGGGAGCGTCGTACGGGCGGCCGAATCGCTGCACCTCACCCAGCCCGCCGCCACCCGGACCCTCCAGGAGCTGGAGGCCATCGCCGATCTGCCGCTCTTCGTCCGCGTACCGCGCGGGATGCGGCCCACCGTCTACGGCGAGGCGCTGGCGGAGCACGCCCGCGCGGTGGTCGCCGAGGTCCGGCGGGCCGGGGAGCACCTCACCGGGCTGCGGCAGGGACGGGAGGGCACGGTGACCGTGGGCACCCTGCTGGCCGGCGCGAACGTGCTCCTGCCCCGGGCGGTCGCCGGGCTCAAACGGGAACGGCCCCGGCTCACCGTGGTCGTACGGGAGGGCACCCCGGACGTCCTGCACCCGGCGCTGCTGGCGGGTGAGTTGGACGTCATCGTCGGCCGGGTGGGATCGGCCCCGGCGGAAGGGGACGGGCTGCGCCAGCGGATGCTCTACCGGGAGCCCATCCGGCTCGCCGTCCGTTCCGGCCATCCGCTCCTCGGTGCCGCGGACGTCACGCTCCCGGACACCCTCGGGTTCCCCTGGATTCTGCCGGTCGAACAGACCGCTCTGCGCCAGGAGCTGGGCGCCCTCTTCGTGGACCGGGGCCTCGCCCTGCCCGCCGACCGGGTCGAGTGCACCTCCATCCTCACCATGCGGGCGCTGCTCCTCCAGACGGACATGGTGGCGCTCCTGCCCGAACTGGTCCTGCGCGACGACGAGCACCTCGCCGCGCTGCCGGTCGGGCTCCCCTCGGTGGGCCGCACGGTGGGCACCACCGAGGCGGCCCACCGCACCCGCACCCCCGCCCTGCGGTCACTGCTCCACCATCTCGACCGGGAGGCGGTCCTGCTGCGCGAGACACTCGGCGGCCCCCCGGCGGCCCCTTAGACCGTCTCTCTCGGCTCTCGCCGGGCTCGCGAGCCCCGGCACCGGACCCCGCTCACCGGCCCGGCCCGAACCGAGAGAGACTCCCCGGTTCGGCCCGGCTCCCGCCGCGCCGAGGGTCCCCGCGCGGCGCGGGCACCGGCCCGGCGAACCGGGAGTTCACCCGTCCGCGCGCGGCGGGAGCGCCCCCGCGTCGGCCTTGCGGGCGAGCAGGTGCACCTCCTGGAACTGCCGCCGGTCGGTGGGCTGCGGCTCCCGGATCATCCGGGCCACCTCGGCCAGCCCGGCCTCGCGCAGCGTCGCGGCGAGATGACCGGGCGACCAGCGATGGGCCGGGGCGACCGCGTGGTCGAAGGACTGCGTCAGGAGCGACGGGCCGTCGGTCGCCGAGAAGCCGATCAGCAGATGGCCGCCGGGCGCCAGCACGCGATGGAACTCCGCGAGGACGGCGGGGACTTCCGGGGGCGGGGTGTGGATGATGGACCACCGGGCGAGCACACCGCCCAGCGCGCCGTCGGCGATGTCCAGCGCGGCCATCGAGCCGACGTCGAACCGCAGCTCCGGATGGGCCCGCCGGGCCAGCGCGATCATCGCGGGCGAGGCGTCGACACCGGAGGCCGCGAGGCCCAGCCCGGCCAGATGAGCGGTGACATGGCCGGGCCCGCACCCCAGGTCCGCGACCCGCGCGTGCCCGCTCCCGGCGACGGCCTCGGCGAAGGCGCCCAGGATCGCGCGGTCCAGGGGGCTGTCGCGCAGCGAGTCGCGGAACAGTTCCGCGTAGGCGGTGGCGGCGGCGTCGTAGGCCTCGCGGGTGGCGGTGAGGGCATCGTGTTCGACCATGCACGCGACAGTAGTTGCCGGGACGGGGCGGGATGGGACCGGGACGGGGCGGGGAGGCCCCGAGCCGCCGGCACCGGCCGTCCGGCCCCGCGCGCCCGCGTGCCCGCGTGCCCGCGCCGAGGCCTCAACTCACCTGCGTGGAGGCGCCATTGACAGTCCCCGGGATCGGCGCCACGGTGAGGGTCCTTCTGTGACCCGAGACCGGAGGTCGCCCCTTGGCCGGTTCGTCAGTACCCCGTTCGGACACCGACCTCGTCGCACGCCTGCGCGAGCTCCGGCCGCTCATCCGCTCGCACGCGGCGCGCGCCGAGCAGCGGCGGCGGGTGACGGACGAGGTGACCGAGGCTCTCGCGGGCGCCGGAATCCACCGCATGAACGCGCCCCGCCACTACGGGGGCTACCAGTCCTCGCTGCGGACCCAGGTCGACGCGCTGAGCGAGATCTCCACCGCCTGCGGGTCGGCCGGGTATCTGGCGCTCATCCAGGCCGGGACCTCGTTCATCGCGGCCCTGTTCCCCGACGAGGCCCAGGACGAGATCTTCACCAGCCCCGACGCGCGGGTCGGCGGCACGCTCATCCCGAGCTCGAAGGCCGTTCCGGTGGACGGCGGTTACACGGTGAACGGAAGGTCCCCCTTCGCGACCGGCTGCCGGACCGCCGACTGGCATCTGCTGACCGCGCTGGACGACACCGGCGAGGGCCCGGCGCGGATGCTGTGGCTGGCGATCCCCCTGGCCGATCTCACGGTGCTGGACGACTGGGACGTCACCGGTCTGGCCGGGAGCGGCAGCGACACCGTCGTCGCCGAGAACGTCCATGTGCCCGCCCACCGCGTCCTGCCGGTGGGGCCCCTGCTGGAGGGAACGTTTCCGTCCCGGCGCAACAGCGCCGACCCCTTCTACGGGATGCCGGTGATGCTGCTGTTCTGCGCCTGGACGGCCGCGAGCGCCCTCGGCCTGGGCCGGGCGGCGCTGGCGGAGTTCGCGGAGCGCATACCGCGGCGCGGCATCACCTACACCTTCTACGAGCGCCAGCACGAGGCGCCGGTGACCCATCTCCAGTTCGCCGAGGCCGCGATGAAGGTCTCCGCCGCGGAACTGCTCGCCGCCGACTTCGTGGGGCTGATCGAGTCCAAGGCGGCCGGCGGGGAGCCGTACACCACCGAGGAGCGGGCCCGGATCAGGGCGCAGTGCGGCTATCTGGCACGGCTGAGCAAGGAGGCCGTCGACCTGATCGGGTCCGCCTCGGGCGCCTCGTCCCTGCACCGGGAGGTGCCGATCCAGCGGATCGTACGGGATGTGAACGCCCTGAACCTGCACTCGTTCGTCAACCCCTCCGCCAATCTGGAGCTGTACGGAAGGGTGCTGTCGGGGCTCGACGCCGGGACGCCCTTCCTCTAGGTCGTCCCTTTCGGATCGTGCCGGGCTCGCGAGCCCTGGCACCGCGCCCCGCCGATCCGGCCTGATCCGAAAGAAACTCCCCAGGGCGTTTCGCCGGGGCCTCGCCCTCCCCGCCCCGGGTCACCCGGTCCCGCGAGGGCGCCCCGGGGTCGCCGCGGGACCGGGTGACCGTCGCTCCGGTGGCGCGGACACCGGCCCGCCGCGCGCGCGGGGAGTGCGACGACCCCTTCCACCCGGGGGAAACAACGGGACACATACCCACTAGGGGTATGCTGTGCGCCATGGGATCGGATCGGGGAGCACAGGCGGCGCGCGTGCTGCTCCTCGTCGCCCTGCTGCTCTTCGGGATCGCCGCCATGCACACCCTCGGCCATCCTTCCGGGCCCCGCGCCGCCATCCCGGCCGGGCCGGCCTCCGAACCCGCCGCCGTCCTCGCGCCCCCGGGCCACGGCACACCCGCCCGGGCCACGGCTCCGCTCTTCGCCGCCGGCACGGTCACCATCACCGGCCACGAGCCGGATTCCGGTGCCGTCGTCACGCTCGGACCGCACCACGGACCCGCACCCGCCGCCGGTCACGGCACCCCCGAACCCGCCCCCGCACCAGGGGAGCACGGCATGGATTCGGCGATGGTCTGCCTCGCGGTCCTCGGGGCCTGCGCTGCCGTCCTGCTCGTCGCCGCCGGCCGCCGGCTCCCGCGCGGCGCCCGGCGGCGCGAACGGGCGGGCCCGGCGATGCCGCGCGCCCCGGCGCCGGCCCCCGCCCCTCCCTCGCCCCGGACGCTCCTCGCCCAGCTGTCGGTCCTGCGGACCTAGACCGCCGTCCCGCCGCCCCCGCCTCCCCCGGCGGCGGCCGGCACGGCCCGTCCGTATGCCCTGTTCCGACACCACCACGAGGTGCACCCACTCATGCGTACGCACATCACACGCCGCTCCATGACCACGGCATCACTCGCCGTCGCCGGGTCGGGCCTGCTGGCCGCCTGCTCCGGCGCGGGCTCCGGCTCCGGCTCCGGCGGGAGCCACACCGGGCACGGGGGCGGCGGGCCCGCCGGGAGGCCCACGAGCCCGGGGAGCGCCACCGGGTCCGGGGAGTTCGTCGCGCCCGACGGCGCGGAGGTCGCCGCCGCCGAGGCGGAGCGCGGCGGCGGCCCCGAGCGGAAGGTGCGGCTCACCGCGACCCCCGCGCGGCTCGACATCGGCGGGCGGACCGTCCGCAGCTGGGCCTACGGCGACCGGCTGCCGGGCCGGGAGATCCGGGCCACCGCCGGGGAGACCCTCGCCCTGACCCTCGCCAACAACCTCCCCGAGACCACTTCCCTCCACTGGCACGGGCTCGCCCTCCGCAACGACATGGACGGTGTCCCCGGGCTCACCCAGCGGCCCGTCCGGGCGGGCGGGGAGTTCCTCCACCGCTTCGCCCTGGCCCACCCGGGGACGTACTGGTTCCACCCCCACTCCGGGGTCCAGCAGGACCGGGGCCTGTACGCGGCGCTGATCGTGGAGGACCCCAAGGAGCCCCTCGCGTACGACAGGGAGTGGGTCGTCGTCCTCGACGACTGGGTCGACGGTGTGGACGGCTCCACACCGGACGCCGTCCTGGCCGAACTCCGCGAGGGCATGGGCGGCGGCGGCCACGAGGGACACGGCATGACCGGTGTGTCCCTCACCCGGGGCACGAGCGCTCCGGACCCCGGGGGCCCGTCGCGGATGATGATGGGCGCGAACAGCGATCTCCTCGGCGGGGACGCCGGGGACGTGGCGTACCCGCACTATCTGGTCAACGGCCGCACCCCCGGCGCCCCCACCTCCTTCGCCGCGAAGCCCGGCGACCGCATCCGGCTGCGGATCATCAACGCGGGCGGCGATACGGCCTTCCGCGTCGCCCTCGGCGGCCACGAGATGACCGTCACCCACACCGACGGCTTCCCGGTCCGCCACGCGAGGACCGACGCCCTGCTGCTGGGCATGGGCGAGCGCTACGACGTCCTGGTGACCGCCGGCGACGGCGTCTTCCCCCTCACCGCCGTCGCCGAGGGCAAGAAGGCCGCCGCCCTCGCCCTGCTGCGCACCGGCGGCGGTTCCGCGCCGACCGCGTCCGTACGCCCGAAGGAGCTGGACGGGCGGCTGCTGACCGCCGGGAAGCTGCGGGCGCACGCCTCGGTCGCACTCCCCCGGCGGGCGCCGGACCGCACCGCCGAGATCGTACTGACGGGCGGGATGGCGAGGTACGACTGGGCCTTCGACGGCGAGCCGTACGCCCCCGGACCGCCGCGCCACGCCGTCCGTGCCGGTGAGCGGGTACGGCTGGTCTTCCGCAACAGGACCTCCATGTGGCACCCGGTCCATCTGCACGGCCACACCTTCGCCCTGGCGGACGTCCCCGGCGGACCGCGCAAGGACACCGCGATCGTGCTCCCCGGCAGCACCCTGACCGTCGACTTCGACGCCGACAACCCGGGGCTGTGGATGATCCACTGCCACAACGTCTACCACGCGGAGGCGGGGATGATGACCACCCTCGGCTACCGGAAGTAGCCCCCGCCGCGCGGGCCCCGCGCCAACGGCGCCACGGGCCCGGGCTCCTCGGAGAGCCCGGGCCCGCGTCGCGGCGTCCGGGAGGCGGGGGATCTGCGAACCCGGAGCCGGCCTGGGGAGTTTCTCTCGGATCGGGCCGGATCGGTGAGCGGGGTCTGCACCAGGGCTCGCGAGCCCTGGCACGATCCGAAAGAGACGACCCAGGTTCTGCGGCGGCCCGTCGATCCCCGGCCGGGGGCGCCCGGGGTCAGGGGCGCGGACCCATCGCCTCCGGACACGGCCTTCCCTCGCGGGAACCGGCCGCGCGCCCCGCGCCCGGCCGGCCGTCGCCTTCCCGGCCCTGGGAGAGGCCCCGCAGGGGGGCCAACCCTGGCCTGGCGCGGGTCAGCGGTGTCCGGTGCTCGTGAGTTCGCACCGCCCGTCCGCGCAGGACCGCTTCCACCGTCCCATCGACACTGTCCGCACCAGCCCGATCGTCCAGCAGAGCGGACAGCCGCGCAGCGCGAGGAGTCCGAGCGGAGCCAGCAGCAGGCTCCACGGGCCGATGGCCGGAAGGAGGAGCACCGAACCGGCCAGTGCGCCGAAGCCCGCCGCGCCGCGCGCCAGGTGCCGGGGCACCGACGTGCTCGCGAAGGCGGGGCCGGTGGTCATCGGCGCTCCCCCGGAGCCGGACCGGAACCGTCGCGCAGGGTTTCGCGCAGCGTCGCACGGGCGCGGTGGAGGCGGGACTTCATCGCGGCGGTGGTGAGGCCGAGCGCGTCGGCGGTCCGCCGGCCGCTCTCTCCCTGGACATCACGCATGATCAGCACCCTGCGCTGGTCGGCGGGGAGCGCGAGAATCGCGTTCACCACCCAGTCCGCCTCCAGCCGCTCCAGCACCTCGTCCTCGGCGGATCGCCGTGCGGAAGCGGCGGAGTGACCGGCGGTGCTTGTGGCGCCGGCGCCCATCGGGTCCTCCGGGCGGCGCAGCCGCCGTACGCGGCGCAGACACTCGTTGCGGACGATGCGGAACATCCACGACGCCAGCGCCCCGGAGGCACGGAGCATCCCGATCCTCCGGTAGAGGATGATCAGCGCCTCCTGCGCCGCGTCCTCGGCGTCCTCCGGTGAGGCGCAGAGCGAGTGGGCGAAGCGCCGCACGTGCGGGTGGGAGCCGGAGAGCAGCGCGGCGGTCGCCTCGGAGTCGCCCCGCTGCGCGGCCAGGACCAGCCGCTCGCCGGGCCAGGTCGGGTCAGCCACGGGAACGCCCCCGCCCGCGGAGTACGAGAACGGCGCAGAGGCAGATGAGGACAGCCGCTGTGATGACGGCACCGACGAGCATGGATTACCTCCGTGTTCCGTGCCCACCATGGTGTGGGCACATGAAGAAGAGGCGCGGCGGGTCCGAAAGGATTCACGGACCGCGCGACGGCGGCCGGGGCACGGCTCCCACCGGCTCGGGCGACGGAGCCGGCTCCGGCTCCGGCTCCGGCGGCGCGGGCCGCGGGCCGGTGGCTGCCCGTCCGGACGCCCTCCGCGCCTCCGGCGCAGACCCGCCGGAACGCCTCGCGGAACGGTGCCGCGCGGTCGCGCGGAACGACGGCGGCACGGACACCCGTCCCGTGTCGCGGTGTTCCCGAGGTCCCCGGTGGAGGGATGGCCGGAAACGAGTGGTGGTACGGGACGCCTCAAACCGCGCCGGGCCGCGGTCCGTGGTCACCAGGAGGACCCCGAGACAGGAGGCCACCCGTGCCGCTGCCCAGCTATCCCTTCATCGACTCCGTCAGTTCCGACCACTGCCCCCGGGGAATGAGGCTGCTGGAGGACGGGCCGGTGGTGCGCGCGCGGACCGGTACGGGCGCGGAGGAGATCGAGATCTGGCTCGCCCTCAGCCACCGGGCGGTCCGCCAGGTCCTCGGGGACGCGCGCTTCAGCCGGGCCGCGGCCCTGGAGGCGGAGCTGCCGGCCCTCCTGCGCGTCAACAACCTTCCCGGGGTCCTGACGAGCCTGGACCCGCCCGTGCACACCGCTTTCCGGCGCCTGATGGCAGGGGCGTTCAGCCCACGGATGGTCCGCGGTCTGGAGCCCGCGATCCAGCGGACCACCGATGGACTCCTCGACGCGCTGGAGCTGCCCGGCGATCTGATCCGGCCCTTCACCGCGGCACTCCCGATCATGGTGATCTGCGAGCTGCTCGGGGTACCGCACCGGGACCGGGAGCAGATCCGGGCGTGGACCTTCCCGCTGCTCTCGGTCCATGCCCACGCCCAGGAGGAGCTGGCGGCCGCCCTGGCGGCGATCGCTTCCTACGTCGGGGAGCTGATCGAGGAACGCCGCCGCCACCCCGACTCCAGACTCATCTCGGCCTTTGTCGCCACGAACGACCGGGAGCGGGTGATGTCCGACGCCGAGTTGGTCACCAATGTGCAGGGGCTGCTGCTCGCCGGGCACGAGGCGACCGTCAACCAGATCAGCAACTCCCTCATCACCCTCTTCGCCCATCCCGATCAGCTGGCGCTGGTCAAGGAGCGGCCCGAGCTCTGGCCCGCCGCCATCGAGGAGTTGATGCGGCACTCGAAGATGACCGATGGAATCCTGCCGCGGATCGCCCTGGAGGACATCGAGCTGGAGGGGACCCGGGTGCGCGCGGGTGAGGTGGTCATTCCCATGGTCGCGGTGGCCAACCGCGACGCGGCGGCCTTCCCCGACCCCTACCGGCTCGATCTGGCGCGCCCCGGGTCGGCCGCGCACCTGGCGCTGGGCCACGGCCCGCACTTCTGCCTGGGGGCCCAGCTCGCCCGGATGGAACTCAAGGTCGCCCTGCGTTCGCTGTTCACCCGCTTCCCCGCCCTCGCTCCCTCCGGGCCACTGGACGAGCTGCGCTGGAAGGACGGTCTGATCGTGCGGGCCGCCGTCGAGCTGCCCGTGGAACTCGTCGCGGGCTGACGGCCGCCGCGCCGCGGGTGATCCGGGAGCCGGGCAGGGTCCCGCCGGCCTCCCGGTTCAGCCGTTCCAGCGCTTGCGGGCGCACGATGGTGTCCCTCGGCCGGCGCGGACAACGGCGCGGTACGGACATGGACTTCGCCCGTGGCCCGGGGCCCGGGGCTCAGGGCTCAGGGCTCAGGGCCCGGGGCCCTCTACGCCGCCTTTCGGAGCGCGGTGAGATGGGCGAAGACCACGACGTTGGCCGAGTAGCCGGACTTCTTGTCGAAGCGTCCGCCGCAGGTCAGAAGCCGGAGTTCCGGGCGGGCGGCAGGTCCGTACACCGTGTCGTCCGGGAACTCGCTCTTCTTGTAGGTCTTGACGGCGTCGACGGTGAACACCGCCGTACGCCGGTCCGCGCGGACGACCTCGACCTTCTGGCCCCGCTTCAGCGCGTTGAGGTTGAGGAAGATGGCGGCTCCTGTCCGGGTGTCCCGGTGGCCGACGATCAGAGCCGTACCCGTTTCTCCCGGGGAGGGGCCGCCCCGGTACCAGCCGGCGGCCCTGGGCTTGCTCAGCGGGGGCGCGCCGAGGCGGCCCTCGGTGTCGAGGCCGACACCGAGGAGCGGGGCCTCGATCACGATGGCGGGGATGGACAGTTTCACGGGGCGGGAGGGCGACAGCGGCGCGTGGGACGCCGCCGCCTTCTCCGGCGGCCGGTGCGGGTCCTCTGGGGACGGCGGCGGCGCGCCGCCCGCGGCGTCGGAGCCGCGGGCGGCGGACATCGTCCCGGGCGATTCCCCGCTCACCCAGACGATGCCGGTCACCAGGGAGGAGACCGCGCACAGCGTCATGGTGAGACGGCATGCGCGGCTCGGTCCCCGTCGTCGCCGGCAGGGCCGGCTAGGCCTCGCCACGGGAGCGGCGTCGCGCTGCCCTGCGGGCCAGCACCAGCCCTGCGGCACCCGCCGCGCCGGCGACCAGCGCGGTGGCCGTCCCGATCTCCGCCGGGGACGCGGCGCTCTCCACGGTGGGCACGCCGCCGCCGCCCGCCGGCACGGGGCCGGACGGCTTCTCATAGGTCCGGCCGGGGTTCTTGCCCTCGTCGCAGTGGACCACGAAGGTCTTCTGCTTGGTCACACCGCCGGGGACCGTCCACTGGAGCTGGTACGTACCGTCGGCCAGCCGGTACTCGTTGCTGCGGGCCCTGCCCTGGTCGAGGGGCAGATTCCCGGTCAGGGTGTCACCGGGTGGGACGGTGGGCGGGCGGACGGTGATCGTCCAGGCGATGGCCGGGAGGGTTTCGAAGTTGTCCGCGACGAGCTTGAACTTGCAGACCGCGCCGTCGCGTTGGGCGCCCCAGCCCGCGCCGGAGGCCAGAATGGTGAGGTCGCCGCTGTCTCCCGGTGCCGCGTACGCGGCGGGCGCGGCGGCCAGAGCGAGCCCCGCGGCGAGTACGACCGCCGCCGCCGCGGAGGTGCGGGTGCCGCGGGGGTGGACAGAATGGGGGATGTGCATGGTGGGCTCCTTCAAGCCGGAATGATTGTCGTACTAATCGCGTGACGGTCCAAGGGAGGCACGGGCGGCCGGGGAGCGGGGCGGGAAACGCCGGTGAAGCGGGAGAAATCGCCCGACTGGCGGACATCCGCGACGCCGCCCGGAGCCGGGCCGCCGGGCCGCCGGTCGCCCGGCATCGGACCACCGGGCATCGGGCCGCCGGGGCGCGCGCACCGGCCGCGCGCACCAGGACGGCCGTGTCAGAGGCGGTGGACACCCTCCCGGAAGTACGGCGCCGAGCGGCCGTCATGGACGGCATCGCCGGGGTCGACCCGGTGACGGTGACCGGCGCGCGCCGTCCGGCCTGGGACGACGGCGGCGGCCAGTCCGCGGTCTGGTACTTCGCGGAGGACGGTCGCGTGCTGCTGCTGACGTTCGACCACGAGTCGGCGCTGAATCCGTACGCCGAGGAGGACTTCGCCCTCCAGGAGTCCTTCTGCGGGGGCGTCCCCGACGCCCTCGTCGCCCTGGTCCGCGACCGTCCCGAGAACGACGAGTCGCTGAACCTCACGGACTCCGCCACGGGCCGGACGATTCACCGCGCGGGCGGTGTTGTCCGGTACGACGGTACGCGCCGGCACGTGTCCGACGGTCTGGCGGAGCACTGCCGCCGCGAGGGCTGCGGCCTCTTCGGCGAGTCCGGCTTCGCCTACTGCCTGAGCGTCCGCCGCTTCGGCCGGGGCTTCACCCCGGAGACCGTGGTGGCGATCCTGGACGGGGACGGCCGGCACGAGGACGAGAAGGAGAGGGAAGCGGACCTGTCCGGCGTCCGCGAGATCGTCGCCCGGCACGGCCGGGGAGTCTCTTCCGGATCGGCCGGATCAGGCACCAGGGCTCGCGGGCCCGGCCCGATCCGCACGGGACGACCCGGGCCCTCCGGCTGCCGTCCCCGTCGCGGCGGCCGGGGCATCTCGGTGGTCAGGCCGCCGCGAGGAGCGCCCGAGGGCGTGATGGCCGGGCTCGCCGCCCGGAGCCGCTTCGCGCGGGCCCCGGGAGGCGGGCCGGGCCATCACGGAGCCGGGTCAGAAGGAGCGGGGCAGTTTGACGACGGTGACGAAGAAGTCGTCGATCTGCCGGATCGCCTTCATGAACTGGTCGAGGTCGACGGGCTTGGTCACATAGGCGTTGGCATGGAGCCGGTAGCTGCGGAGGATGTCCTCCTCGGCGGCCGATGTGGTGAGGACCACCACGGGGATGTGACTCAGCTCCGCGTCGGATTTGATCTTTTCCAGTACCTGGCGCCCGTCGTACTTGGGCAGATTGAGATCCAGCAGGATCAGATCCGGGCGCGGAGCGTTCGCGTGCTCCTTGCGGCGATAGAGGAAATCGAGGGCCTCCAGCCCGTCCCGTACGACATGGAGGGTGTTCCCGATCTTGTTGTCCTCGAAGGCCTCCCGGGTCATCAGCTCGTCGCCCGCGTCGTCCTCCACGAGGAGGACTTCGACGGGGCGGTGCGGGAGCGTGCTCATGGGGTGATTCCTCCGTGGGATTCGGTCGGGCGGGTTGACGGAGGCGCCGGAACCGCCGAGGCGGCCGGGCTGCCGTCATCGGATTCCGCGCCGGGGGCGGGGGGCGCTGCGGGCAGGGTGAAGACGATCCGGGTGCCGTCCCCGTACTCCTGGTCCACCCATATGCGGCCGCCGCTGTGCTCCACGATCTTCTTGCAGAGCGACAGTCCGATGCCGGTGCCGCTGTAGACATCCCGGCTGTGGAGCCGCTGGAAGATCACGAAGACCTTGTCCGCGAACTCGCCCGGAATCCCGATGCCGTTGTCGGTCACCGCGAAGGTCCACACTCCGGTGGCCCCCTCCTCCGCGCTGTGGCCGGCGGTGATCTCGATCCGGGGAACGCGGTCGGGGCTGCGGAACTTGACGGCGTTCCCGACGAGGTTCTGCCAGAGCATCGTGAACAGGGTGGGGTCGCCCTGGACGGCGGGCAGGGGGTCCGGGACGACGATCTCGGCGCCGGAGTCGGCGATGGCGACCGAGAGATCCCGGACCGCCCGGTCCAGCGACTCGTCCAGGGCGACGGTCCGGACGCTGTCGTGGAGCCTGCCGACCCGGGAGAAGGTCAGCAGATCGTTGATGAGGACCTGCATGCGCTTGGCCCCGTCCACGGCGAAGGAGATGTACTGCGTGCCGCGTTCGTCCAGCCGGTCGCCGTAGCGCCGCTCCAGGAGCTGGCAGAAGGAGGCCACCTTGCGCAGCGGCTCCTGGAGGTCGTGCGAGGCGACATAGGCGAACTGCTCCAGTTCGGAGTTCGAGCGCTCCAGTTCGATGCGCTGCTCCTCCAGATCGGCGGCCTGCCGGGCGAGCGTCTCCTCGTTGTGGCGGGAGGTGTCCAGCTCGGTGACGATCCGTTCCCGCATCGCCTCGACCGAGCGGGTGAGTGCCTGGAGGTCGGCCGGGCCGCGTTCCGGGATGTGATGGGTGAACGCGCCATCGGCGACACGCTGCGTGGCGAGCCGTGTCGCGGTGAGGGGGCGGCCGACGGCGTAGTGGATCAGGGCGGCCAGACCTCCGGCGGTGACCACGAAGGCGCCGAGAATGACGGCGAGGGCCAGGTCCTGCCGGTCGCCGGCCCGGGTGAGTTCGGCGCGGGCCCGCTCCCGTTCGGCCTGGAGCCGCCGCTGCTGGGCGTCGAGGGCCGCGCGGACCTCGTCGAAGCCGGCCTTCCCCGCGTTGTGCGCGAAGGGCGCGCGGGTCTTCTCCGCCCGGATGGCGGGCTCGGCGAACCGGGTGCGCCAGGTGTGCGCGGTCCGCTCGACCTGTTCCAGGTCGGCGGCGGGCCCGGGATCGGCCCGGAAGAGATCGGTGAGGCGGTCGCGGATGCCCCCCTCGGCGGCCAGACCCCGGTGGTAGGGCTCCAGAAGGGCCGGGTCACCGGTGAGCAGATAGCCGCGCACGCCGGTCTCCTGGTCCAGGAGGGCCGCCTTGAGCTGGAACGCCTCGGCCCGCGCGGGGGCGATGTCGTCCACGAGATGCGCGTTGGCCCGTTCCGTCTCGTTGAGGGCCACGGCGCCGACCGTACCGGCCACCGCGGTGACCGTGCCCATCACCAGCAGAGCGAGCAGGAACCACGCCTGGACGGTGAGTCCCCGGAACGCGCGCCGGGGACCGGTGGCGGAGGTCCCGGCGCGCGCGGCCGTCGCCCCGGGCGCCGGGGTGGCGGGGGTGGTGGGGTCATGGGGTGTGGTGCGGGTGGTCACGTCGGCTCGTTCCAGTCCAGGTGCAGGAGGGCGGTGTCGTCCGTGTGCCCGCCGGATTCCGCGGAGAGCGCCCGGACCTCGTCGATCAGCCCGTCGACGAACGCCTCGGAGGGGAGTGCGTCGAGGCGCCGCGCGAGAGCGAGCAGACCTTCCTCGCCCAGCCGGTCGGGGCCGTTTCCGGTACGGCCCTCGATCAGGCCGTCGGTGTAGAGGGTGATCGCCCCGTCGAGCGGCAGCTCCAGCCGGGTCGCGGGCCACTCGGCGGCTTCGGGCAGCAGTCCGAGCACCGGGCCGGGGGGAGCGTCCTGGTGCCGGACGCCGGCGGCGGAGCGGATCAGGAAGCCGGGGTGGCCGGCGCGCAGCACCTCCGCCCGGCGTTCCCCGAGGTGCAGGGTGAGGCTGGTGAGGGAGGCGAAGATCTCGGGGCCCGAGCGTTCGGCGACCAGGACCTCCTCCAGCAGCTCCAGGAGCCGCTGGCCGCGGACCCCGGCCAGGACGAACGAGCGCCAGGCCACCCGCAGACAGACGCCGAGGGCGGCCTCGTACGGGCCGTGCCCGGAGACGTCCCCGATGACCGCGTGCGTCACCCCGTCCCTGGTCTGCACCACATCGTAGAAGTCACCGCCGAGGAGGGCGTGGGCACGGCCGGGACGGTAGCGGGCGCAGACCCTGATCCGGTCGTCGCGGAGCAGGGGTGTGGGCAGCAGGCCGCGCTCCAGACGGCTGTTCTCCTCCGCGCGGAGACGTTCGGCCTGGAGCGCCGCCGAGGCCAGCTCGGCATGCTTGCGCTGGATGGAGTAGCGGACGGCGCGGGCGAACAGGTCCGGCTCCAGCCGCCCCTTGACCAGGTAGTCCTGTGCGCCGGCCGTGACGGCGGCCAGTCCGGCCTGCTCCTCGGCCAGTCCGGTGAGCACCAGGACGGCGGAGGTGCCGGCGACCTCGATGACGCGTTCCAGGGCCTGGAGACCCTGGGCGTCGGGGAGGTGCAGGTCCAGCAGGACACAGTGCGGGCGTTCCTCCCGGATGCGGGGCAGCGCTTCGCCGAGGCTGCGGGCCCACCCCAGGTCGAGGGCCATGTCGCTGTCGGTGACCAGCTCCTCGACCAGCAGGGCGTCGCCGGGGTCGTCCTCGATCAGCAGCACCGTCGGACGCGCCTCCGGCCAGGCGGGGGCGTGGGGCACGGCCGTGGCGGAGTGGCGCGGGGCCGTCCCGGCGGGGCCGGGCTGCGGCGGGACCGGTCTGCCCGCACCGCCCGTGATCGCCGCCCCCACGGGTTCGAACCCCATCTCGGCACGCTCCTTCTGCTGGCGGGTACTCCAGCTCATGGGGCGCGCGGCCGCCACGGTGAAGATTCGGACAAACACCGAGCAGCCTAATTGAGAACCGGAGGGTTCCGTGCGGGAGCACGGGACATCGCGCGGGGGCCCGGACGGCGGGGACGGCCCGCACGGCGTACGCGCCCGCGTGGCCCGGTCGGGCGCGGGCGGTCGGGGCGGCCGGTGGCGGGGGGCAGGGGGAACCGCCCGGCTCCACCCTGCCGGGAGATGGGCGGCGCCGCGCCGGAGCCGGGCGAAGCGGATACGGCCCGCGCGCGGGGACGGGCACGGGGACGGGGACGGGCGCGGGGACGGGCACGGGGACGGGGACGGGCGCGGGGACGGGCACGGGGACGGGGACGGGCACGGAGACGGGCACGGAGACGGAGGCGGGGACGGGGGCGGGGGCGGGGACGGGGGCGGGGGCACCGGGCCGACCGCCGGGCACCGTCACCGAAGTCCGTACAGACCCCGGACCCGCCGGGCCCGCGCCCACTCCTGGTCGGCCTCCTCGGTACGGCCCAGTGCGTGGAGGGCGTCCCCCAGACCCTGGTGCGCCCTGAGTTCCTCCTCCCGGTGGCTGCCCGCGATGCCCAGGGCACAGCGGTGGTGCAGCTCCGCGGTCCGCGGGTCGCCGAGCAGCAGCGCCGTACGGCCGGTGTCGTTGTGGATCTCGGCCTCCAGCGCCAGGTCACCGGCGGTGCGGGCGAGCGCCAGCGCCCGCTCGTGCAGGACCAGGGGCGGCTCGGGCAGGACGTCCCGGGCCGTCCCGGGGTCCTGGTGCACCCGGGACACGACCAGCTTGCTGAGCGCCTCCGCCTCGCCTCCCCGGTCCCCGGTCCGCCGGAAGAGCGCGAGGGCCTCCTCATGGCAGCGCACGGCCGGCCCCCACTCCCCGGCGTCGCCCCGGGCCGCTCCGCTGTTGACCAGACAGTGGCCGAGCCCGTAGCCGTCGCCGGCCTCGCGGAACAGCTCGGCGGCCCGGTCCAGCCGCCGGAGCGCCTCCGCGGTGGCACCCCGCAGGGTGGCCAGCCGGCCCAGGCTGTTCAGGGCGTTGGCCTCGCCGCGGAGGGCCCGGAGCCGGTGGAAGGCGTCCCGCGCCTCGTCGAGTGTCCGCTCGGCATCCGCGTACCGGGCCAGCAGGACGTAGGCGTTCCCGAGGTTTCCCGCCACCCCCGCTGCCCCGGCGTCGTTGCCCGTCGCGCGGTACGCGGCGAGGGCCTGCCGGAACCAGGGCAGGCTCTCCTCGGTCCGCCCGCCGAGGCAGTGGGCAACCGCGATGTTCGCCAGCAGCTCGGCCTCCGCGTTGGCGTCGGCGGTGTGCCGGGCGGACCGCGCGGCGACGGTGTAGACGCCGATCCAGTCCGGTATGCGTCTGCGGTGCAGAAAGGGGATGCGCAGGGCGAGGGCGAGTTCGACCACCCAGGAGTGGCGCCCCCGCGCCGCCGCCGATGCGAGCAGTGCCGTCAGATGGGTGTACTCCTCGTCCAGCCAGGCCCAGGCGGCGTCGGCGCTCTCGAACGCGGGGACTCCTGGCGGTGGCTCCGCCGACTCCTCGGGGCGGGTCTCGCTCAGCGGATCGACCTCGGTCACCGCCCGGAGCAGCGCGGCCCGGTACCAGCGGTACAGCCGCGCACCGGCCGCGTCGCGCGACGCGTGCGGCAGGTCCCGGCCGCGTTCGACGGCGTGGAGCCGGACCAGGTCGTGCATGCGGTAGCGGCCCGGTACGTGCTGGCTGACCAGGTGGGCCGCCTCCAGGGCGCGGAGCACCAGACGGGCGCGGCGGAGCGGCAGCCCGGTGAGCGCGACCGCCGCGGGCAAGGAGATGTCCGGTCCGGGGGCCGTACCCAGCAGGGCGAAGACCTCCGCCGCGCTGTCGTCCAGGGCGCGGTGGGACGTCTCCATCACGGCCCGCAGATCGGTCGTGAGGTCTCCCGCGCTGAGGGCGTCCAGCCGGCCGCCGGCGTCCTGGAGTTCGGTGACCAGGGCGGCGAGCGGAAAGTCCGGACGGGACGCGGCCCGGGCGGCGGCGATGGCCAGGGCCAGGGGGAGCCCGGCGCACAGGCGCAGCAGTCCCGCCACCGCCTCCGGTTCGGCGGCCACCCGGTCCCGGCCCAGCGCACGGACGACGACCTCACGGGCCTCGTCGGCCGCGAACATGTCCAGGGTCAGACCGCGGGAGCCATGGGTGGCGCGGAGGGCGTCGAAGTGGCCGCGGCTGGTCACCAGGACCGTGCAGTGGGCACCGCCGGGCAGCAGCGGGCGGATCTGATCGGTGTCACGGGCGTTGTCCAGCAGGATGAGCAGCCGCCGGTCGGCGGCCAGGGAGCGGTACAGGCCCGCCTGGGCGTGCGGGTCGGCGGGAATCTCCTGGGGCCCGACGCCCAGGGCGTCGAGGAAGGCGCGCACCGCTGTCGCTGGGGGGACGGGTTCGGCGGAGGGGTCGAAGCCGCGCAGATCCATGTACAGCTGGCCGTCGGGGAAGTGAGCGAGGTGGTCATGGGCCCAGCGCAGCGCCAGCCAGGTCTTGCCGATCCCGCCCGCGCCCCCGATCGCCGAGATCACCATCACCCGGTCCGTGCCGATGGGTGTCCTCAGCCGGTCGTCCAGGAACGCCATCTCTCGGTGCCGTCCCACGAACGCGGCCGGTGGCGGGGGCAGTTGGCGCGGCACCGGCCGTGAAACCCGCGCCGGGGCCGGGGCCGGAGCCACGGCCGGGGCAGGCCCTGTGCCGAGCGCCGCGGCGGTGTCGAGCGCCGGATCGGCGACCAGGATCTGCTGATGCAGCCGCCGCAGCGGCGCGCCGGGGTCGATGCCCAGCTCCTCGGCCAGCCGGTGCCGGATGTCCTGGTAGCGGGCCAGGGCGTCGGCGGTGCGCCCGCTCCGGCAGAGGGCGAGCATCAGCTGTCCGGCCAGTCGCTCGTCCAGCGGATACTCCGCCGCCCGGGCGGTGAGCCGGGGCAGCGCACCGCCGTGGAGGCCGCGGCGCAGGTCGAGGTCGAGACTGTCCGACTCCACCGCGAACCGCTCGCGCTCCAGTGTCCGGCGCAGCTCGCCGAACCATGGGGTGTCGACCGCGGCGAAGGGCTCGCCCCGCCAGAGCCCCAGCGCCCGCCGCGTCAGCGCCGATGCCCGCTCGTCATCGGCGGTACGGGCGCGTGCGATCAGCTCCCGGAAGCGGTGGAGGTCGATCGTGGCCGCATCGGCCTCCAGGACATAGCCATCGCTCCGCCGCACGATCCGCGCCTCCGCGTGGGCGGCGCTCAGGGCCCGCCGCAGCCGTGAGAGATAGCTGTACAGGGTTTCCCTGGCCCGCTGGGGTCCGGAGTCCGCCCAGACCCGGCCGATGAGTTCATCGACCGGCACCACCCGGTTGGCATCCACGAGCAGGGCGGCCAGCACACACCGCTGCCGTGGGTGCCCCAGGTCGACAAGGCCGCCGTCCGCCCGCGCCTCGATCGGCCCGAGTACGCCGAACTCCACCACCGTCCACCGCCCTTCGGCGGGCACGCTAGTCCGGGAAACCCCTCTCGGCAGCCCGATTCAACATTTCCCCGGGAAGTGCCCGGGGGCGCGGGCCGCATCCGAATCCCCCGGACACCTCCCGGCGCGGAGGCGGCGGGGGCGCCCCCGGGCCGGGCCGGAGGAGCCCCGGCCCACGGCGCCGGCCCTCGCGGCCCCGGCGCCGGGTGGTACCGCCCTTCCGGTACGGGGGAACCGGCGGCGGCCGGCGGTGACCCTCCCGCACCCCACGGCAACCCGAACCCCAGCCGCGCCACCCACAAAACGGTCGAGCACCAGCGCAGCTCCCCGCCCCGGCCCCGCGCGCCGCGACCTCGGGTCCCGGCCCGCCGCGCGGTCCCCGCGCCCCGGCGCCTCCCGCTCCGGATGTTCACCGGCGGGGCCGTCGACCGCGCCGTCCGGAAGCGCGGGATGTCGCGCGGCGCCGCGCGGCGCCGCGTCCGGCGGGCTCAGATCCAGCCGCGCCGCCGGGCGAGGTGGATGGCTTCGTGCCGATTGGCCACCTTGAGCTTGCCCGTGATGCTGGACAGGTGGTTGCGGGCGGTCCCCTGGGTGAGGACCGCCCGCAGGGCGACCGTGGCGATCGGGGCGCCGTCCGCCGAGAGGGAGAGGATGTCCGTCTCCCTCGGCGTCAGGGGGGAGTCCCCGGCACAGATCGTCTCGGCCGCCAGATCGGCGTCGACACGGCGGCCGCCCCGGTGCACGGCCCTGATCGTGTCCGCGAGCTCCCGCGCGGACGCCGTCTTCGGGACGAAGCCGCGCGCGCCCGCCCGGAGCGCCGCCCTGACATGGCCCGGCGCGGTGCGGGAGGTCACCACCACGCACCGGAGGGACGGCAGGGCCCGGCCCAGTTCGCGGACGATTCCCAGCCCCTCGCGGTCCGGGGTGTTGAGGTCCAGGACACAGACATCGGGGGTCAGCCGGCGAGCCAGGTCGCAGGCGCGGGCGGCGGTCGTGGCCTGGGCCACCACGTCCAGGTCCTCCTCCTCGGCGAGCATGGCCGAGAGCGCCTCCAGGACCAGTCGCTCACCGTCGACGATCAGCACACGTATCCTCATCCGGCTCTCCTCTCCCATCCCTTCGGGGCGGAACGCGAGGACGGCGGGCACCGCGCGCCCGCCCCCTCCTGTCGGGCCGGCCCCGCCCTCACCGGCGCGCACGGACCCGGACCCGGCCGGGGCGCGGGGTGACGCCCCGGTGCCGCACCCGCCCGGCGGCCACGGCGGCGCGCCCGTACACCGGGACCCCGGCCCCGCGCCGCCCAGCGCGGCGACAGCCCGCGCGGAGCACGTTCCCGCCATACGGGACACCGGCGCCGGGCGCGGCGGGCGTGCCCGGCCCATCCTCATGGAGAGGCACGCGAGGCCGGGCGCCCCCGTTCAGATCCGTCTCCGGACCTCCCGTCCCCACCCCCCGGACCGACCAGGCGTGTGGCATGGCTCACATGCGCGAATCCGCCGGCACATCGCGGCCCGTCACGGCGCCGGCCGCACCGGAGCCGGGCGGCGCGACGGGGTACGGGGCGGCCTGACATCCGTCATGGCGGACCCCTGCCGGATGTCATCCATCCGGAGCCGTCACCCCCGGTCAGCCGTGTGACCCGCGTCATATCGCCCGCGTTCCGGCGCTGCTTTCATCCGTGGGAGACCGGCGTCACACCGCGATCGGCGCGGCGGGCGGCCGATCGGTACGGGCTCCCGCGCGGCGTCACGCACTTCTGTGACCGCCGTCGCCGCTGTACGGCGGCGACGCGAGGGCCGCTCCGCGCACCGTCCGGCACCGTGCCGGACGGTGGTCCAGGCACCACTCGCCGAGGGACTGGTATGCGACGATCCGTGCGGGCCCTGCGCGGCCTCTCCCGGGCCGCACTCACACCCACCGGGCCGACCCGCGACCGCGCTCTGGCCGTCGCCGAGCGCCTGAGCGCTCTCACCACACTCCACTCGTCCCTGGAGTACCTCACCCAGCGCCGCCAGACCGAGCGGGGCGGGCTCAACGACTGGTCCATCCTCCGGGACACGTGCCAGGACACCGGTCCCCTGCTGCGCGGGCTCCTCGACCTCGTCTCCGAGCCGCGTGCCACGGCGGCGGTCCATCTCGGGCGGGCCGCCCTCGCGGCGGCGCTGCTGGCGCCCGGCGACGGCAGATGGCGGGGCGCGGCGGGGCTCTGTCTCGCCGTCTCCGGCGCCCTGCTGTCGCCCCGTCATGTCTTCGGCGCCGAGGGTTCCGACCAGGTGGTGGCCCTGGTCCAGGGTGCCACCGGTGCCGCCGGGCTCGTCCGCTCGGACGCCGCCAAGGACGCCCTGGTCTGGTACGTCGCGGCCCAGGCCAACCTCGCGTACGCGACGTCCGGCTGGGTCAAACTCCTGGGACGGGAGTGGCGCGACGGCACCGCCCTGTCCGGGGTGCTGCGGACCCGCACCTACGGTCACGCCGGTCTGTGGGCCCGGGCCAGGCGGCACCCGGGGGCCGCCCGGCTGCTGACCCGCTCGGTCGTCGCGCTGGAGTGCGGATTCCCTCTTCTCTACACCTGCGGCGGACGCCCCGCGCGCCCCGTGATCACGGCGATGGTGCTCTTCCACTCGGTCAACGCCCATGTCATGGGCCTGCCCCGGTTCCTCACCGCCTTCGGCTCCATGCTCCCCCTGGTCGCCTACACCGCCGTCCCCGGTTCCCATCCGGTCGGCGCCCGCCGCGACGACCGCGTCCTCCCGCTCCTGGTCACCGCGGCGGCCGTGACGGTCGCGGGCGCCGCCACCACGGCCGTACGACGCCGGCTGACCGTCCTCGCGGGCGCGCCGGGCAGCCGTAGGCTCGTGACCGGGACCGGGAACCTCCTGCGGTACGAACACCACGCCGAGGGCGAACCGGACCGGCCGGTGGTGGTGTTCGAGACCGGTCCGGCCGCGCCCCCGGAGCACTTCTCCCGGATCGTCGAGCGACTGCGGCAGACCTCGGGGCTGGGACTGCTCGGCTACGCCCGCGCCGGATACGACGGCTCGTCCCGCCGGGCCGCCGGCCCCTACGGACTGGCGGAGTCCGTCCGGGATCTGGTGGACCTCGTCGAGGCACAGGTGACCGGCGGGCGCCGGGTGATCCTGGCCGGACACGCCCTGGGCGGGGAGATCGTCCGGCGTGCCGCACCGCTCCTGGGCGACCGGCTGGAGGGTGTCGTGTACCTGGACCCCGGCCACCCCGCAGGACCGCCCCGCCCGCCACGGCGCTCCCGGGACGCCGGGGAACACGTGAGCGGCCTCCGGCGGATGGCCTGGTTCCTGCGGCTGGGCACCGGGTTCCTCCTCTCGCCGCCCGACTGGATCGGCGACCTCCCCAGGGCCGCGCGCCCGCGCGCCCGCGCGCAGTTCGCCGACAGCCGGATGTGGTGGGCGGCGGCCCGCGAGTGGGAGGCCGCGGAGCGGGAGTTCCGCTCCGGCCCCGGGGAACTCCCCGCCGCGCCCGGCCGGGCTCTCGTCGTCTCCGCCCGGCGGACGGTGGACGGCGACCCCGGACAACCGCTGTTCCACCGCGCCCTGGTCCGTGCCCACCTGCGCGGCGGCGCGTGCGTGGTGCTGGAGGACGCGGGGCGCGACGACCTGCTCACCCGGCCCGCGCACGCCCTCGACATCGCCCGTCTCATCGCGGCCTTCGCGGCCGCCGACCGATCAGGACAACCGACAGAAGGAGTCAGGACATGACCGTCACCGGCATACTCAAGGACGCCGTGCGCGGCCCCGGCGCGGGCTGGCGCGTCGCGGGGGCCGCGGCGCTCGCCCTCACCGCCGTCTCCCAGCACCCCGACGAACTCTTCGGGCGCTCCCGGCGGAAGGACCACCTGGGCACCATTCCGAACTGGCGGTTCTTCGCCCCCCACCCGTCCGTGCACGACTCCGAGCTGATCCACCGCACGCTCTCCCACACGGGCGAGACCTCCGCGTGGAGCGTGGTACCGCCGGTGCGGGACCGGAAGGCGCGGCAGGTGGCGTGGTATCCCGACCGCCGTGTCCCGAAGGCCGTGTTCGATCTGGGCAGCGACATCCTGCGGGTCGTGGACAAGGGCTTCTCCACCGTCCGGGAACGGCCCTCCTACCGCGTCCTGGTGGAC
Source organism: Streptomyces sp. NPDC001889 (assembly GCF_053594535.1). Lineage (NCBI taxonomy): Bacteria > Bacillati > Actinomycetota > Actinomycetes > Kitasatosporales > Streptomycetaceae > Streptomyces > Streptomyces sp. NPDC001889. The sequence continues at coordinate 14,555 of NZ_JBSFER010000002.1, read as the reverse complement.
TTCCTGCGCCGCGAGATCCGGGAGTCCGGAGGCGGCGAGGACGTCAAGGGCTTCCAGTTCGCCCTCGTCAGCAGCGCCGGGTACGACCTGGACGAGAAGGCGGAGTGGCAGTTCATCTCCCCGTACACCTCGGCCCTGCCCCGCACACGCATCGTCGCCGCGCAGGGGAAGTAGCGGCTTCGGCGCGTCCGTTCACGGGGCCGACCGGTCCGGACGGCCCCCGGCGACGCCATCGCCGGGGGCCGTCCGGGCGCGCCGCCCGCGATCCGCCGTCCGCCTCCTGGCGGCGGGTCACGGCGCGGGCCAGGCAGCGGTGGCGCGCTCCGCGCCTCCCGTCGCGGCAGGCCGGGACGGGCGACGGGTGAACGCCCCGCTCGCGGTTCCGGCCGGGGTCCCGGGGAAGGGCGGCGGTCGAGGGCGGCCCGCGCGCCGCGCCGGGCCGGCGCGGGTCCCCGCTACGTCATCCGACGCATTGACCCCACCGTTCCGGCGCGGTTGCATGCTGGTGGTCCTCCGGTGGGGAGCCGGAGGCGGAACCCGTCTGGGGGAGAAGTTGAGAGGAATCACGCACCGGGGCACGAAGGGCACCACCAGACGTCTGCGGACCCCTGTGAGCGCGGCGGCGGTCGCCGTCCTCGCGGTCACCGCGGTGCCGCCGGGGGCCGCCGCGGCCGGCCCCGCCGGTGTCCGGGCGGCCGGGGTCGAGAGGCTCAGCGTCGCGACCGACGGCACCCAGGGCGACGGCCACTCCGTCGACGCCTCGATCACGCCCGACGGCCGGCGGGTCGTCTTCACGTCGTCGGCGGGAAACCTCATCCCCGGCGGCACGACGGCGACCAGGAAGGTGTACCTCCGCGACCGGCAGGCGGGGCAGACCACGCGGCTCGGGCACGAGGAGCCGCTGAAACCCGCGGCGATCAGCGGTGACGGTGGGTTCGCCGGCTATCCGGTGCAATGGATGAGGAACGAGCACATCCGCCTCCACCGGGTGAGCACGGGAGAGTCGATCGGCCACAGCTGCACGGCCTACAACTGTGAGATGTCGCTGGGCGCGGACGGTCTGCGCCTGGCCTACAGCGTCCGCTTCAGGCCGCCGGAGCCCAACCAGCGCATCGAGGTGGTCGACTGGGTCAGCAACCACACGTACACCGTCGACGTGCTCCACAACACCCACCCGTCGCGGCCGTCCCTCAGCGACGACGCCCACCACCTCGCCTACCAGGACGGCGGGGAACAGGACGTCTTCGTGTGGAACCGGACCACCGGCACCCCCGTCGGCCCGATCGAGGGCCCCGCCAGGGCGGCGACCCTCGTCCAGCTCAGCGACGACGGCAGCACGGTCGTCTATCTCTCCGGCGCCGACACCTATGTCCACGACACCGCCTCGGGCACGGCCCGGACGGTTCCGGATGTGCGGGGCGTGGCCATCGATCCCACCGGCCGCTTTCTGCTGTACGCCCCGTCGGGCACGAGCGGACCGTCGCCGCTCACCCTGCGCGATCTGCGGACGGGCACCGACGCGACCGTCTCCGCCCAGCCCGCCACGGCCGGGATCGACGCGGTCAGCGCCGGCGGGCGCGAGGTGGTCTTCCAGTCCGCGGCGGAGGACATCGTGCCCGGTGACACCAACGGCCGTACGGATGTCTTCCTCCGCAGTCTCCCCTGACCGCGGGGGCGGGAGCCGAACCCCGAGGGGCCGCTCCCGCCCGCACCGTGTGGACGCCGGACCGGCGGACCGGGCACGACACCCACCGCCGGCCCCGGCGACCCGCCCCACGAACAACCGGTCGGCGACGGCCGGACCACCTCCGGCCAGGCGGCACCGGGGCCGCCGCCGGTCCGGTCGCCGGTCCGGTCGCTGGCACACCGCCGGCGCGCGGCGGAGCGCTGGGCGGCCGAATCCGGGCGCAGGACGCGTCGAGGACGCGACGGACCCGGCGGGGCATCGGCGGACCCCCGCACCGCGGAGACCCCGGTGCCGGCCGTGCCTCCGGAGCCGTGCGCGCGGCACCCGCTCCCCCTCGCCCACCCGCACAGCCGCACGGATCGATCCGGTCGGCAGAACCAGCGCATGACCACCTCGCCCCCGCTAGAGCGCGTTCCGGCCAGAAGGCGGCGGGAGTGCTCCGGCGACCGGTGGCCGCAGAGTGTTCCCGGGCTCGACTCCGCCTGTCATTGCAAGAGCGAAGGCGGGAGAGTGACCGGGAAGACACCCTTCCCAGCGCCGCTCGCCCCGCCGCGCCCCCTATCACCGAGTGATCACCACCGCGGTCCCGTCCGCTCCGCCGGACAGCCGGGAAGCGCCCCCACAGGCGAACTCGCCGCGATCACGGCCTGACACCCGGGAGAGCCGCACGGCGGCGACGGCACTCGATCCGGCGTGTCCGGAGCGCGGCGCGGTCCGCCCACCACGCCTCCACGTCACTGGGCATCATGATCCGATTTCACTGCGTGATTTGCTCGGGGAGTGCGAAGTGACCATGTACATGCCTAACATCCTCACGGTCCGCATCTCCGAGGGGAGTTCAGTCACCGTGTCACCCGGTCGCAGCCCCAGCCCTGAACCACCCATGGCGTCCGCCATGGGTGACACGTGACCTCCTCCCGTCCCCGCAGGTCGATCCACGCGACACCGCGGGCGCCGATTCCCGAGCAGGACCGCCCACCGCCCGCCACCGCTCTCCGGCTGCCTCGGCAGCGGTGCTCGCGGACCAGCACCCCGCTCCCGGGCCCCCCTCGCACGGAGCGATGAACAAACGATTCATTCAAGCCAACGGTCGAAAGGCAGGCACCCCATGACCACCCCCCTGCTCATCCACACGCATGGCATGGAAGACCTCGACTACAGCTCCATGGAACCGGACGACCTCGTGGCGCTCAACGATCACGCCACGGCCCGCGGGACCGACGTGGTCCCCGGGATATTCCTGGCCCGCAACTACATCGGCACCTGGGAGAAGGTCGTCCGGCGCTACGCCGACCTGCGTGACGAGCTCCCCGCTCTGGCCGGCTTCTCGGTGGAGGGCCCTCTCCTGGGCAACCTCGGCGGGGTCCCGCCCCGGGGCATCTGGTCTCCCAACGCCGATGAGTGGGAGCGGATCGCGGACCTCGGGCGCTACGGACTCGCCTACATCGTGATGGCCCCCGACGGAGGGGATCTCGACGACCGGATCGAGGGCGGCGTCACCTACCGCGATGTCATCGATCTGTTCTACTCCCGCGGGGTGCGCCTGGCGCTGGGCCACTTCCGGCACAGCGACCCCCAGCTCAGCGCCGACCGCACGGCGGCGGCCATCGACTATGTGTCGCGGCGCTTCGGGCCCTCCCCGTCGGCTCTGCTGACGGACCATCTCTTCAACGACATGCCGCGCAACTTCCGGCATGTGTGGCGCACCCGGGAGGAGCGGGCTCAGCGCGCCTCCCAGCTGGCGGAGTTCCTCGCCGACGACTGGGCGTCGGCGGACCTGTCCGCGCTTCTCGGCCCCGTGCCGGCCACCCTGGTTCAAGCCGCCCACGACGGAAAACTCTTGCCCTTCCTCAACTTCGATGGCGATCATGTGGATTTGGAAATTTGCCGGCGCACCCTGGACTTCTTAGGATCGGAGAAGATCATCGGCATCACCGACGACACCGAACGCCCCTTCCTGGCGGGGGAGGAACTGCATCAGCGGTCCGGCAACGGCCTGTGGTACCGATCCGACGGGATCGTCGCGGCGGGCACCGGCAGCTTCAGCCGGCAGTGCGAGAACCTCGCCCTGATCGGCCGCGGCCCCCAGGACATCGAGCTGCTCTTCGGCACCAACCCCCGGCGCGCCATCGCCCCCCTGTCCGCTCTCTCCGAAACCCGTGGGTGACACGGTGACGAACCTCGGCACACCCGCGACAGAGCGGCACGGCGATCCCGATCCGGACGCGACACGGCTGGCGGCCTCCCTGGCCGCCACCTATGTGACCGGCGTCGATCCCCACGCGATCGTCAACAGCAACACCTGGCAGAGCTCCGCCGCCGAGTACGCGGCGTTACGCACGCGTCTGACGCACGCCGGGCAGGGCGACGAGGCCGTCTCCGCACCACTGCGCAGACTCGCCGATGAGCCGGCCGACGGCGAGGCCCACCGGGATCTGATCGCCGGACTGGCCGCCCGGCTGCGTGCCGACCCCGGTGTGCGGCGGAGCCTCGAAGCCGCCCTGGACGCCGTCTCCACCGCCAGCTACGTCAGCTACCACCTGGGCGACGCGTATGTGCGCGATGCCCGCGCCGACAGCCTGGCGGACCCCGGGGACGTACTCCGGCTCTGCCCGGAGCGGACACCCGGGGGGCAGAACCCCGCACCGGACATCGCGGTGATCATCCCCCTGCGCGCCCTGCCCGGCGACGAGAGCCGGCTGCGCAACGCCGTGGCCGCCGTCGCCGCCGCCGGCACCCAGACCCTCCCCCGGGAGCGATTCACCGTCGTGGTGGTCGAGCAGGACGACGAGCCGCGCTGCGAGAAGTATCTGGCCGGTCTCACGGACACCTATGTCTTCGCCCGCAACGCCGGTGACTTCAACAAGAGCTGGGCGTTCAACATGGGAGTGAACGCGGCGCCGGGCGCCCGGCAGCTCTGCTTCCTGGACGCCGACATCCTGCTGGCGGAGGACGCCCTGGAGTCGGTGGTCAGGGAACTGGACTCGGGCACCGAATGCCTGCTCCCGTACCGGGAAGTCGTCTATCTCGACCAGGGCACCAGCGCCCTCGCCATCTCGGAACGCCTCGGCCCGGACCGGGCCCTGCCCTTCGACCGGCTGCGCGGCTACGGGCTCAAGGACACCTGGGGCGGATGCATATGCCTCACGAGACGGCTGTACGACAGTGTCGGCGGCTACGACGAGCGCTTCCGCGGCTGGGGTGACGAGGACAACGAGTTCTACCGCCAGATCATCCAGCGCACCCCGGTGCCGCGCTGGGAGATGCCCATGGCCCATCTGTGGCACGCCCGCCCGGTGATGGCCGACGCGGAGGGCGTCCGCCCCAACCAGCACATCGCGGGCACCGCCCGCCCCACCGTGACCGGCCCCCTCGGGAATCCGCACAAGTACGCACACGAAGTCCTCATCTCCGAGGGAGAAGCCCAACTGTGAGTGAGCAGCACACGCCCCGCGGAGGCCGCTTCGGCATTCCGCAGATGACCGGGTACGGGAAGGTCACCACCGCGGTCCTCGTGGACACCGTCGGTGCCGGACTGGTCCTCCCCATCTCCCTGCTCTACTTCACGCTCACCACGGACATCGGCATCGCCCAGATCGGTGTCGCGCTCAGCCTCGCCACCGCGCTGTCCCTGCCGGCCGGCCTCATCGGCGGATCGCTCACCGACCGGTTCGGCGCGAAGGCGTCGATGATCGGGAACAATCTCTGCGCGGGCCTCGGGTACTCGCTGTACCTGTTCGCGGACAGCATCGAGATGATCTTCCTGGCCATGCTGGTGGTCTCCGTGGCCGACCGGGTGTACTGGTCCTGCTGGTCGTCCTATGTGCATGACATGTCCAACGGCCAGCCGTTCGAGCGCTGGTTCGCCTTCCTGGAGTCCATCAAGGCCGGGGCCATGGGACTCGGCTCGGTGATCGCGGCCGTGACACTGGCGATCAGCGCCGTCAGCGGGGCCAAGGCCCTGGTACTGATCAATGTGGCCACCTGTGTGGCGGCGGCGACGCTGTTCATGTTCCAGTCCAAGGCAGCGCCACCCGCCCCCGGCGCTCCCACAGCCGACCCGAACGCCCTGGACATCGACGAGGAGCCCGAACTCCTGGTGGCCATCAAGGGCTGGCGGACGGTCCTGTCCAACCGCGGCTTTCTGCTGTTCGCCCTCGGCCAGGTGCTGCTGAGCCCCATCATCCTGCTGCCCACGGTCGCGCTGCCCATCCTCTTCGTGGACCGCTGGGAGATGCCCGCTCTGGTGTCGTCGGTGCTGTTCGGGCTGAACACCGGGCTGGTCGCGCTCTTCCAGTCCCCCATCACCTACGGCATGCGGCGGTACTCCCGTGTCGCCTCGATCACCGTCGCCGCGATCATCCTGGCGGCCACCATGCTGGCCCTGGTGGTCATGCCGCAGGGCAACTCGTCCGCCGCGTGGGTCTGCGTGATCGTCACCGGTGTGGTCCTCGCCCTGGTCGACATCCTCTACATGCCCGCGTCCAACGCGCTGATGACCGACGCCGCCCCCGACGCGGTGCGCGGTCGGGCCACCGCCGTGTTCCAGACCGCCTCCGCTCTGGGTGTGACCATCTTCCCGGCGCTCGCGGGATTCCTGCTCAGCGGCGATCCGAGGCTGCTGTGGATCATCGTCGCGCTGGTCACCCTCGCCGGGGCGGCGTGCTTCGCGGTGGCGGCCCGAGAGCTGCCGCCGGAGATCCGCTTCTCCGATCCCGAGGCCGCCGCCCGCTCGGCAGCGGTGCGGTGACCGCCGACCTGACCCGGCGGAGCGCCGCACCGTATCCAGGGCGCACAGCGGTCGAGTACCTGCTTCCGGTCTCCGGCACAGCGGTGCGCTCCCCGCTGGTCTCCGGGGACACGCTCTACTACGTCAACGCGGCCCACGGCCATCTCACCGAGGAGCGCGCGGGGAGCCGGCGGGTGCTCCTGCCCAGCGTGCCCGCCGACGCGGTGGTCTGCGCCCTGGGACCCACGCTCTATGTCACGGTGCCGGAGGGCGGCTGGGGCATCGGCTTCACGGTCCGGCACGGAGTGGCGAGCTGCCCGGTGGGCCGCGTCGAGGGAGGACTCGTACGGGCACTCGCCCGGCTCGCCGCCTTCGGGGACCCGTCCGGTCACGGCCGGTTCGCCCAACTGGAGGTGGAGAGCGCCGCCATGCTGCTGCGGCTGAGTCTGCCCGTCCTGGGCCCCGGCCCGCCGCGGCTGCCCGACCATGTCGCGCCGCTCGTCGCGCACACCCTCCACATGACCCATGAGCTGCTGCTCCGCCCGGGGCCGGACGAGCGGGATGTGATGGCGGTCCGCGAGCTGCGTCCGCCGCTGCACATACGGGCGGACCGCCGGAGTGTCGCGTCATGAACACACGGAACCAGGACCGGGTGGACTGGCCCGGAGTGGTGATCGTCGGAGCCGGGGTCACGGGTCTGCTCATCGCCGAGCAGCTGCGTGAGCGTGGCATTCCCGTGCTGCTGGTGGAGAAGCGCGGACTGGCCGCCGGACAGACCGGCCACTGCCACGGCTATCTGCACCGCGGCTACATCTACCGCCGGCTGGAGGCGGCCCAGCACAAGGAGCTGAAGGGTGCCGCCGACTGGTGGCAGGAGAGGCTGGAGTCCGCCGGACTCCAGCCGGTGGCGCGGACCAGTGTCGTCGCCTTCCACCACCCGGATCAGCGGGAGGAATCCCTCCGCACCTGGGACGCGCTCGGCATGGCGGCCGAGCGGATCGACACCGGCGGCATCCTGCCCGGCGCCCTGCCGGGCTACGCCGTGCCGGAGGCGACCGTCACACCCCGGGAGGCCCTGGCGGCAGCCGCGCCGGCGTCCAGGGACCATCCGGTGCTGCCGGGGCGGCTGGTGGAGCTGCGGAGCAGCCATGACCGGGTGGAATCGGCGGAGATACTCGGCGCGCACGGCCCGCTCACGGTCACGGCGCCGGCCTTCGTCCTGGCCACGGGGCTGGGTACCGCCTCCGTGCTGGGCCGCATGGGCCGGGCGGGAGACGGCGCGTCGATCCGCACCCGGCTCTCCTTCATGCTCGTCTGCCACTCCACCCAGCCGCTGCCCGCCGCCTTCTGTCTGCCGTCGGACGAGGCACAGGGTCTCTTCGTCGCCTCCCGGCGGTCGGCCGCCGGCACCGTCCATCTCTTCTCCACCTTCGTGAACTTCTGGCCGGGCCGCGCCCCGGACATCGCGCGGGAGATCTGGCTCCAGGGCGTCGGCCGTGTCCTGGCCGAGCAACTGCCCGCGCTCTGGCACGACCCCGACGCCCGGTGGGGGGTGTATCCGGCGGGAAAGGCCGAACTGGACACCCGGCCCGGCAGCGGTCTCCCCGAGGGCGGGGTGATCCCCTTCGGCCGGAGCAACGCGCTGGCCGTCCTCCCGGGGAAGTTCGTGCTCGCCCCGGCCCTGGCACGCCGCGCGGTGCGGCGGCTGCTGGAGATGGGGGTGGGGCGCACCGCCGGCGCGTCCCCCGCCGCGCTGCCCTCCTGGGCCGGCACCGGGGCCGACTGGGCGGCGGAGGACTGGGAGGTCACTCCGCGACTGACCCGGCGCCAGCTGTTCGAGCACCCGCTCGTGACCGGGAACACCGGGATCTCCCACGACAGACCTTGATCGCTCCCTGCGGAATCGGTGAGAAGCACGAGAGGTGATCTAGCCATGGAATGCCTGATTCTGGCCGCCGGCGCGGGCAGCCGACTTCATCCCCTGACCCTTCGGCACCCCAAGCCGCTGCTGCCCTTGGGGGACAGCACGATTCTGGGACGCCTGGTCTCCCAGGTCGCGGAGCTGCCGCTGAAGCGGGTGCTGTGCAATCTGCACCACCGGGCCGAGGCGGCCCAGGAGTACTTCGAGAACACCGAGCTGGCCCTCCCCGTCGAGACCCGGGTCGAGGAGGCACCCCGCGGCCCCTCCGGCTCGATGCACACCTTCCACGACGAACTGGCCGCGACCGATCTGGTGGTCGTGCTCTCCGGGGACCTCTATCTCCGCGGTGACCTCACCGAGCTGGTCCGGGCCCATCAGGAGTCGGGAGCGCTGCTCACCGTGCTGGCGACGGAGGTGGACGACGGCTCCCGGTTCGGGGTGTTCCAGCTGGACCAGGAGGGACGCCCGGTGGATCTCGTGGAGAAGCCCGACTGGGCCCGCAACCGGCGGAGCTGGGTCAGCGGGGGCGCGTACTGCGTCGACCCGTCCCTGCTGGCGGAGATCCCCGCCGACCGGCCCCATGACTTCGGAGCGGATCTCATTCCCGCCCTGCTGGCCCGGGGAGCACCGGTGACGCTCGTGCCGTGGCTGGGCCGCTGGGACGATCTGGGGACGGTCGAGGCGTACCGCTCCGCGGTCCTGGACGATCTGGCCGATCCGGCGGACCGGGGGCAGCCGGTGACCCATGTCTCGCCCGGAGCGGTGGTGCGTCCGGGCGCGGAGTTCACCGGCCGGGTCTACATCGGGCCCGGCGCCGAGGTCGGCGCGGGGGCCCGTCTGCACGAGACGGTCCTGCTGCCCGGCGCACGGGTGGCCCCGGGCACCGTGGTCGCCGGCGGATGTCTGGCCTGACCTGCCCGCACCCCCTTCCCCCGGGTCCCGGAGCCGGCTCCGCCCGGGATCTCCGGGCGCCGGCCACCCGTGTCCCGTCCGCTCTCGCCCCCCTCGTCGTCCCTCGTCGTCCCTCGTCGCCCCTCGTCGCCCCTCGTCCACTCTCGTCCACTCTCGTCCACTGGAGACATGCCCGTGCGCGTTCTGATGCTTGCCCCCGCCTACCACCCCATGATCGGCGGTGCCGAGTCCTATGCCCGCTGCGTCACCACCGGCCTGGCCCAACGCGGGCACGACATCATGGTGGTGACGGACGGCGACCGGGTCACCGCTCCGGAGAAGGACACCGATGGCGGAGCCCGGGTCGAGCGGATCAGCGGCTATCTCGATCTGCTGTCGGACCCCACCAAGCTCCGCTGGGAGCAGATGCAGTTCAGCACCACCGGTGAACTGGCCGAGGTGATCGAGCGATGGGGCGTACCGGACATCGTCTTCGCCAACAGCCATGAGACCGCGGTACTGGGCTCCATGGTCGCGCTCGCCCACCACGTACCGCTGGTGGCCAACTTCCACGAGCAGGAACCCGAGCGCGGCCCCCTGGGCACGGGCCGAGCCCGGCTGGTCTACCAGCACCTCCCCCTCGCCGCTCTCATCGCGGGCAGCCGCTTCTATTACGACAAGGCCGTCGACCACGGCAGCCCGGCCTCCTCGACCCATCTGCTGCACCACGGGATCGACTGCGATCTCTTCGCCAATGACGGATTCCGCGCCCCGGACGGGCGGTTCGTGATGACGCTCAGCGGACGCATCGCTCCCCGCAAACAGCAGGACCTGATGGTCAGGGTGCTCGCGGGACTGGTCGGGCGCGGCATCGACGCGCATGTGGTGATCGCCGGCCGAGCCCACTCCTCGCAGCGCCGCTACTACGAGGACCTGCTCGAACTCATCGAGGAGTCGGGCATGTCCGAGCGGGTCGACGTGCGCCAGGAACTCGGACTCCACGACATGCCCCAGGTCTACCGGGACAGCGATGTCGTCGTCCAGCCGAGTGTCGCGGAGGGGCTGGGCCTGGCCGTACTGGAGGCGATGGCCGCCGGCCGGCCGGTGGTGGTGAGCGAGACCACCGGTCTGCGCGAAGTGGTCCGGGAACAGCACACCGGCATCCGGCTGCCGCCGGGGGACGAGGAGGGCTGGACGGAGGTGCTCGAACAACTGGCACGCGATGTGGATCTCCGTGCGAAGTACGCCGCGAACGCACTCACCTGGGTGCGCAGGGAATTCACCATCGACCGCATGCTCTCCCAGACCGAGCGGCTGCTGGAGAGCGTGCGCGACTCCTGGAGCCATCGCCCCGACCAGGAGCCGGAACTCGGCTGAGCCGGGCCCGGTCCCCCTCATCCGACCGCAACGCCCGGTCCCGCCGGGGTCCCGGCCCGGGCACCGAGCACTCCATGGACATACGAGAGGACAATCTCCGATGCAGGAACAGAACGGCACCATCTGGGTCGACGGCCGCCAGGAGAACTGGGCCGATGTCAGGCTTCCGCTGATGTCGGACGCGCTCCTGCGCGGGCTGAGCGCTTTCGACGGCATGGTGGCCCGCCGCCAGCCGGGCGGCGGGCTCGCGCTGCTCGCCCCCGGCCGTCATCTCCGCAGGCTCCAGCGCACCTGCGCCGTGCTGAACCTTCCGCTGGAGGAGGAGTACGAGCAGCTCCTCAAGGGCTGCCTCGTCGCGGCCGGCATCGAGGCGGAGGGACATCCGGAGTGCGAGGTGTACGTCCGGCCGATGGTGGTGGGGGCCAGGCTGACCGAGCGGGCGAGTGCGGCGTCGGTCACCGTCGCCGCCTTCCGGCAGCCCCCCGCCGGAGCCGACCCCGCGCCGGTCACGCTCACCACCAGCTCCTGGCGCCGCCCCTCCGGCGACAGCATGCCCCCCTCGCTGAAGGTGGTCGGCAACTATCAGCTCACCCGTCTGGCACGGCTGGAGGCCAAGGAGGCCGGCTTCGACGACGCGCTGCTTCTCAACTCCGCCGGCCGGGTCGCCGAAGGCGCGGGCGCCGCGATCGTGATGGAGCGCGACGGCAGGCTCGTCACCCCGCCCGTCTGGGAGGACTGCCTGGACTCGGTGACCATCGCGCTGCTGGAGACGCTCGCCGCCGCCGAGGGCATCCCCTTCGAACGGGCCCCCGTCCTGCGGACGGACGCGCTCAGCGCCGACGGAATGGTTCTGGCCGGAACGCTGGCCGACCTGGTCCCGGTGCGCAGGCTCGACCACCGGGAGTTCGGTCTCGAACCCCCGCTGCTCACCCGCCTGCGCCACCGCTATCTGGCCGCCTCACGCGGCGGCGAGGGCAGCGCCGCGCTCGAACTGGTGGATGTGGGGTGAGCGACGACGGAGTCGAGTTCCTCGTCCGCGGCACCCGCGAGGCCTACCGCTCACCGTATCTGGTGGTGCGCGAGGAGGACGTGACCTTCCCCGACGGCTCCCCCGGGCTGTACAGCATCGTCGAGAAGGAGGACTTCTCCCTGGTGATTCCCGTGCTGCCGTCCGGGTCGCTCTGTCTGGTGAGTGTCTACCGGCACCCCGTGAGGCAGCGGTTCTGGGAGTTCCCCCAGGGCTCCTGCGCCAAGCCGGGAGAACCCGCCCCGTCGCCGCTGGAAACGGCGAGGACCGAACTGCGCGAGGAGACCGGCTACCGGGCCGCCCGATGGGAACGGCTCGGTGAACTGCACGAGGCATACGGCTACGCCACCGGATCGTGTCATGTCTACACGGCGTCCGGTCTGCGGCGAGGAACGGCGAGTCCGGAGCCCTCCGAGGGGCTTCTGCACACCCAGGAGTTCACACGCGAAGCGGTTTGGCGGATGGTCGGGCGGGGCGAGGTGCGCGACGCGGTGACGGTCGCGGCACTCGGACTGTACGAGCACCGCCGGAAAGGGTGACGACGGACATGGCCAGTGACACCTTCGGGGGACAGACGATCGCGCGGACGGCGAACGCGGCACCGGCGGGCGGTGCCGCCAGGGTGATCGACGCGGTGCGCGAGGGAAAGGCCAGAAACGTCATCCTCTTCGTCGGCGACGGTACCGGCGAGGCCGAACTCACGGCGGCCCGCAACTATCTCCGAGGAGGTGACGGGCGGTTCGCCTCGCTGGACTCCTTCCTCCTCAGCGGCAGTTGCACCAACTACTCGGTGCTCAGGGGCGCCCCGGACAAACACAACTACGTGACCGACTCGGCGGCGGCGGCCACGGCCTGGTCGACGGGGGTGAAGACCTACAACGGCGCCATCGGTGTGGACGCGCACGGTGAGCCGCGCCAGACGATCGTGGAGTGGGCCCGCGAGCAGGGGCTGCGCACCGGAATCGTCACCACGGAGGAGGTCTGCGACCCGACGCCGGCGGCCATGGCGGCACATGTCGCCGACCGGACCTGCCGGGGCCCGGACTCGATGGAGGCCTGCCCCGTGCAGGACCGGGCCAACGGCGGCAGCGGGTCGATCGCCGAGCAGTTGGTGCGGACCCGGCCCGATGTGCTGCTGGGCGGCGGGGCCGGGTACTTCGCGCAGACCGTGCGCGACGGGCACCAGCCGCCCCGCACCGTGCTGGATCTCGCCCGTGCGGCCGGCTACGAGGTGGTCACCACGGCGGACGAGCTCTCGGCGGCTGCCGGGGACGGCCCGGTGATCGGCCTCTTCTCCGAGGGCCCCCTCGCCCGTCGGCTCGTCGGCCCCATCGCCAGCCCCGAGGGCACCGCGCCGACCCTGTGCGCCCTCAACCCCGACCGCCCCTCCACACAGCCCTCCCTGCGCCATATGACCGAGCGCGCGCTGGAGTTGCTGTCCCGGGGCCGGGAGGGCGACGACCAGCCGGGCTTCTTCCTGATGGTGGAGTCCGCGCTCATCGACAACGCCTCCCACGACGCCGACCCCTGCGGCATGATCGGAGAGGTCGGCGAACTCGACGACGCCGTGTCCGCCGGCCTCCGCTACGCCCGGGAGCACCCCGACACCCTGGTCCTGGTGACGGCCGACCACTGCCACACCAGCCAGATCGTCCCCGTCGACGTGAAGAGCCCCGGGGCGACCGTGACATTGACGGCTCACGACGGTGAGCCGATGATGATCAACTATGGGACCAATCTCGTCGGCCTGATCCAGGTGCACACCGGGTCACAGGTGCGTATCGCGGCCGAGGGACCGGGCGCGTATCAGGTACTCGGGCTGATGGACCAGACCGGTCTCTTCTCCCTGATTCAGCGAACTCTGAAGGTGTCGACCGAGCATGTCTGAATTTGTTCCAGAGAGCATCACACCGGCCCACTCCGGCCCCTCCACCGATCTCAGCGGCCGGACCGCTCTGGTGTCGGGGGCCAACCACGGCATCGGGGCGGCGGCCGCGATAGCCCTGGCCGCGCGGGGCGCCGGTGTGCTCCTCACCTACCTGCGGTTGGACGACGCGCCCGATCCCGGTACCCCTGACGCCTATCGCCGCAACCGGGCCCGGGCCGCGGCGGATGTCGTCGAGGTGATCCGGGGCGCGGGCGGCACGGCCGTGGCCGTGGAGGCCGACCTCGCCGATCCGCTGACGCCGGCCCGGCTGTTCGACGCCGCCGAGGAACAGCTCGGCGGGGTGGACATCCTGGTCAACAACGCCAGCGGCTGGCTCGCCGACACGTTCAAACCCGGGGCGACCGACCGCTTCGGCCGGGCCCTGCTCCCGGTCACGGCCGAGAGCTTCGACCGCCAGTTCGCGGTCGACGCCCGGGGCGGTGCGCTCATGATCGCCGAGTTCGCCCGCCGCTCGGTCGAGCGGAAGGCAGGCTGGGGCCGGATCGTCTCGCTGACCTCCGGGGGCGGCGGCGGATTCCCGGAGGAGGTCTCCTACGGGGCCGCCAAGGCCGCGCTGGTCGACTACACGCTCGCCGCCGCGACCGAGCTGGCCCGGTACGGCATCACCGCCAACGCGGTGCACCCGCCCGTCACGGACACCGGCTGGGTCTCGGACGAGGTGCGCGACTATGTGCGCGGTGCCGGCGGGTCGGGGCATGTCGCCCTTCCCGGGGAGGTCGCCGAGGTGATCGCCTTCCTCGCCTCCGACGCGGGCCGCCTGGTCACCGGAAATGTGCTCCATCTGAAGTGAACCGCGGCACCAACCGCGGCACGAACGCTCCCCGGGCGCGTCCTCGGCGGCAGGGGTGAGTCCGGGAACCGAACACGACGCCGGCCTCGGCGACCCCAACGGGACGAGGTGGGGAGCCGGTAGCCGTCGTCCTGCCCCGAGCCGTCGTTGAACTGGGTGGTCAGCGGAAGGTCCGCGTACACACA